>NZ_JBIWKD010000002.1:341737-711178 GCF_044765485.1 Streptomyces sp. NPDC102451
CGGCCCCCCCCCCCCCCCCCCCCCCGCGCCCCCCCCCCCCCCCCCCCCCCCCCCCGCCCCCCCCCCCCCCCCACCCCCCCGCCGCCCTAAGCAGGTGTCGCGCGCCGTCATGATGATGACCTCAACTCGCGGGAAAACTCATCGGTCTGCGTGCCTCCGCACCCCATGTGCCACGTATGGCGAGACAGCGGACAGTTCTTGGGTCAGGGGTGACACCGGCTCTCGCGATTCCTGAGCGCATATGCGTCGGCCCGCTGTCCGTGGAGTCATTCTGCCCGAATCGAGGCTTTCGTCCTGTAGCAGTACGCTGCTTATGGGCGGTGCCCGTACAGGGAATCGCCTTTGTCCGATGATCCGGCGTGGATGAAGGAGCCGGGTCCCGGTCCCTCGATTTCCAGGAGGAATGATGGCCAACCCCGAACAGGATCCGAACGGGCAGGAAGGCCCGGCCGACGGTGGTGCGGCCGGTACGCCTGGTGTTCATGACGGTGGTGCTGATGGTGGGGCGGAGGGTCCTGCTGACGGTGGTGCGGCCGGTACGCCTGGTGTTCACGATGGTGGTGCTGATGGTGGGGCGGAGGGTCCCGCCGATGGTGGTGCGGCCGGTACGCCCGGTGTTCACGACGGTGGCGCCGACGGTGGCGCCGACGGCGGGGCGGACGGCGGGGCGGACGAGTCCGGCAGTCGCCGTTGAGCACCTCCCGGACCGAACTCCAGGACCCCGGCCCCACGGAGGGTGCCGGGGTTCCGGAGACCCGTCTGGCCCGTCTGACCCGCCTCAACCAGGAGGAGTTCGCCCGCGACATCTGGGGACGCAGAGCTCTGCTCACCCGCAGCGTCAGCGACTTCTCCGACCTGTTCTCCGCCGACGCCGTCGACGAACTGGTCGCGCGCCGCGGGCTGCGCACCCCCTTCCTCCGCGTCGCCAGGAACGGCTCCACCCTTCCCGAGTCGTCGTACACCTCGTCCGCCGGCGTCGGCGCCACCATCGCCGACCAGCTCGACGACACCGCGCTGTGGCGGGAGTTCGCCGACGGCGCCACGCTCGTCCTGCAGGCGCTGCAGCGCACCTGGGGGCCCGTCGCGGACTTCTGCACCGGACTGAGCAGCGAGCTGGGGCACCCCGCGCAGGCCAACGCCTACGTCACTCCGCCGCAGAACCGCGGATTCGACGACCACTACGACGTCCACGACGTCTTCGTCCTCCAGATCGAGGGCACCAAGCGCTGGCTCGTCCATGAGCCCGTCCACCCCGACCCACTCCGCGACCAGCCCTGGACCGACCGCCGCTCCGCCGTCGCCGAGGCCGCGGGGAGCGAGGCGTACATCGACACCGTGCTGGAGCCGGGCGATGCCCTCTACCTGCCGCGGGGCTGGCTGCACGCCGCCCAGGCGCAGGGAGAGGTGTCGGTCCACCTGACGATCGGGATCCACAACTGGACGCGTTACGCGCTCGCCGAGCAGCTGGCCCGGACCGCGCTCGCGGCGCTGCGCGACGATCCCCGGATGCGCGGAAGCCTGCCCCTGGGCGTGGAATCCCCCGCCGAGGAGATCGACCTCGTCCGTGAACGGCTGGTCACCGCCGTCACCGAGGCCGATTCCGCCCCGTCGTTCCACCGCGCCCGGCGGGGACAGGCGCGCCCGGCTCCGCTGGGACCGCTGGCCCAGCTCGTGGCCGTCGACGGTCTCGCCCCCGGGGTCCCCGTACGGCTCCGTGAGGCGCTCGAAGCACGGCTGGAGGGCTCACGCCTGACCACACGTGTGGGATGGCTCGACTTCCCCGAAACCGATCTGCCGTCGGTGATCCGTCTGCTCGACGGCGACGTGCATACCGCCGGTGATCTGGGCGTCGAGCTCGTCGGGAGACTGCTGCGCGCGGGCGTGCTGGTGCCCGCCGGACAGTGACCTCGCCGCGATGACCGCGGAGGAACGCTTCTTCTGTGCCGACGCGGCCCGGATGCGTGGCGACCCGATGGAAGGAACAGCGCCGCACGGCTCCGTCTGGGTCCTCATCGAGTACCGGGGCGGCTGGCCGGCCAACGGCTTCGACGGCCTCGACCTCGAACCCCGTACCAAAGCAGTCCTGTTCTCCGCCGCCCAGGCCGTACGGGCCCGGATCCTGCTGGTCAGGCGGTACGGACGCCACAAGCCCGAGGGCACACGCCGGTGGGCCGTACTGCGCCACGAGAAGTCCGGCGCCCACCGGCAGCAGTGGGGCACCTGGAGCCGCGACGAGGACCTGGCACAGATCGTCGGGGCCCTCGGCGCCCCTGGGCAACTCGGCCGCCCGCCCGTCGTCCTGGTCTGCGCCCATGGCCGGCACGACACCTGCTGCGCCGTGCGGGGGCGTCCCGTGGGGCGTGCCCTGAGCGACCGCTGGCCGGACCTGGTGTGGGAGTGCACGCACGTCGGCGGTGACAGGTTCGCCGCCAACGTCGCCGTCGCGCCGGACGGCGTCTACTACGGCGGTCTCGACGCCGGATCCTCCGTCGAGGCGGTCGAACAGCACCTGGCCGACCGCATCCACGCCGACCATCTGCGCGGGTACACCGACCTCTTCCCGCCTCAGCAGGTCGCCGTCGCCGCCCTGCTCAGGCGCTTCGGCCCGGCGGGACGCCATGAGTACGCGGTGGCCGAGACCACCCGCGACGGCACCCATTGGCGGATCCGCGTCATTCGCCACCCCCCTCGTCCGGCGGCCTTCGACGTCGAGGTGCGGTCCTACCGCACCACGCCGCATCAGCTGACCTGCCGCGGGCCGGCGATGAGTTCGGCAGTCGTCCACGAGGTCACCTCGATCCGCACGGCCGAGCGGCCGCGGCCGCTCAGCTGAACCTCCGGGGTGCGAGGGATGGTCGTACGCCGGGACCCGGTGGCCGCGTGCCCGGTCTCAGGGTTCGCCGTGTTCCGCCCCTTCGGCGCCCGGCCACGCCTCGTCGAGCCGCTTCAGCTCCGCCTCGGTCAGTTCCAGCTCCGCGGCTCCGGCCGAGTCCTGGATCGATGCCGGACGGCTGGCTCCCGGCACCGGGATCATCAGCGGGGAGCGGGTGAGCAACCAGGCCAGGACGACCTGCTGCGGACTGATTCCGCGTGCGTCGGCCACGTGGTGGAAGGCGGTGCCCGCGGAGGTCGGGGCGGAGCGTCCGTCGAGGGAGCTGCGCCGGATGCCGCCGAGCGGGCTCCAGGGCAGGAAGGCCAGGCCCAGCCGGGTGCTCAGCCGGAGCTCCGGCTCGCTGTCGCGGACCGCGGGGGAGTACTGGTTCTGTACGGAGACCAGGCCGTCACCCAGGATCTCGTGCGCCTCGTGGATCTGACCGGTGGTCACATTGGAGATGCCGGCGGTCCGGATGGTGCCGGCGTCGAGCAGGTCACGCAGCGCGCCGACGGAGTCGGCCCAGGGCACGGCAGGGTCCGGCTTGTGGAGCTGGTAGAGGCCGATGGCCTCGACACCGAGCCGCTCGGCGGACGCCTCGGCGGCCTTCCTGAGGTGGGCGGGGTCCCCGTTGACCGTCCAGCTGCCGTCGCCGGGCCGGCCACGGCCGCCCTTGGTGGCGACCAGGACGTCCGAGGTGTCGCTGCCGTAGCGCCGGAGGGCCCGGGCGATGAGGTGCTCGTTGTGGCCGGTCTCGTCCGCGTGCCAGTGGTAGCTGTCGGCGGTGTCGATCAGGGTGACCCCGGCGTCGAGGGCCGCGTGGATGGTGGCGACCGCCCGTTCCTCGTCCGGGCGTTGCTCGATGGACAGCGGCATGGCGCCCAGTCCGACGGCGCTGAAGGTGGTGTCCTTGACGGTGCGGTACAGCATCGGGTGTGTCCCTCAGGAGGTGTGGGTGGCGGATGCGTCGAAGGCTTCGGCCGCCGCGTCGGGCAGCCAGTCGGCGGTGCGGGAGAAGGCGAAACCCAGTTCCTTCGCACGGGCGTTGCTCATGGCGTAATGGCGGTCGAAGGAGAACGGTCCTGCCGCCTCGCCTGCGGCGACGGTCCGGTACACGGGCTCCCGGCCGGTCCTGGAGGCGATGAGACGACTCAGGTCGCGTACGTCGAGCAGACCGTCGGAGCAGGCGTTGACCGGGCCGGTGAAGTCGGAGGCGGTGCTCGCCCACAGCAGCAGGTCCGCCATCTCCTCGTGGTGGATGAAGACCGTGGGCAGCTCCTCGGCGTACACATCGACCGTCCCGCCCCGGGAGACGCGCTCGACGTAGTGCGCCAGACGGCCGGTGAACTCCTGTGTCCCGCCGCCGAGTACATGGGCGCTGCGCACGGTGACGAAGCCGAATCCACCGGACCGGGTGAGGACGGCCTCCGCCTGTCGTTTGCCCTCGGCGTAGTGGGCGTCCTGGTACGCGGCGTCGTGCCAGGGCAGATCCAGGCGCACCCGCCAGACGGCCGGGTCGACGAGGTCCTCCGTCACCGGTGTGCCGGCGGGGACGGCCGGGAGCGCGGCGGTGGCCGGGTCGTAGACCTCGATCGTGGACGTCATGACGTACCGCCGGGTGCGGTCGCGGAAGACGCGGGCGGCGACGGCGGCCTGCACGGGGGTGTAGCAGATCTGGTCGACGACCACGTCGAAGGTACGGGTGCCGAGCGCGGCGGTCAGCGCCGCCTCGTCGTCGCGGTCGACGACGAGGTGTTCGACGCCGGCGGGTGGGCGGGTGGAACCCCGGTTGATCACAGTGACCTCGTGGCCGGCCTCCGCCAGCCGCTGGACGAGAAGTTTTCCGAAGTAGCGGCCGCCGCCGATGACGCAGATCTTTCGCATGGCTCCATCGTGGTCGCCTATCGTCATCAGCAGAAGTGCCGTCCTACTGGAAACGCGTTAAGGAATACTGTTGATCGATGTTCAGCGGCTTCGCATCCTGCGGGCGGTGGCGGAGCACGGGAGCTTCAACCAGGCGGCTTCGGCCCTCCACCTCACGCCCTCGGCCGTGTCCCAGCACATGGCCGTCCTGGAACGCAGCCTCGGGGCGCAGGTGGTCGCCCGCAGCACCCGGGGCGTCACGCTGACCAGGGCCGGCCAGATCATGGTCGGGGCCGCCGAGTCCGTCGCCGCCGAGCTGGAACACGCGAAACAGCAGGTCGACCGGCTCAGCACGGGCCGCACCCAGCTCACCGTCGCCACGTTCACCAGCGGCGGCCGCGTCCTCCTGCCCGGCGCCCTCGCCCAGCTCACCGCGGCCCATCCCGACACGGTGCTCCACGTCAGGGAGGGCGAGCCCGAGGAGTGCCTGCCGCTGGTCCGGCAGGGCGCGGTGGACCTGGCGCTCGCCTATCACTTCGACGGTCCGCTGCCCGGCCGGTCGGGTACGGGCTCCAGCCTGCGGTGGACGCCGCTCATGGAGGACCCCCTGCACGTCGTCCTGCCCGACCGGCACCCGCTCGCCGGCCGCGCGGCCATCGAACTCGACGAGCTGGCGGGTGAACCCTGGGTGCTCGGGTGCCTCAAGACCGAGGCGTACCTGCGCCGTTACGCGCAACGCGCCGGCTTCGACCCGGACGTGCGGGGGACGACGACCGACTACTTCTTCGCCGGCTCCCTCGTCGCCGCCGGGCTGGGAGTCTCACTCATCCCCTCCATCGCACTCGTCCCGAGGGTGCCGGGCGTCCACATCGTCCCGATAGAGGCACCGGCTCCCGCGCGTCACCTCGGTGTCGCCGTGCTCGGCCACCGCCGTGAACTCCAGGTGACGACGCTGATCGAGGCACTCCGGGAGCAGGCCGCGTCACTCGGCGCATCGTGACCCGGCAGCCGCCGTGTCGAGAATGTGGGCTTCCCCGCGGACCGGGGATTAGGTTGGCGGGACACTCTCCGGGCAGCCGGACTCGTGATGGGGGCGAGCATGACCATGCAAAAGGGAACCAACGTCGCAGTGCCGGCTCAGGCCGTACGGGTCGAACTGGGCTGGAACACCTCTCCCGGCACACCCGACGTCGATGCCTCGGCGCTCCTCCTCGTGTCGGGAAAGGTGCGCAGCGACGCGGACTTCGTCTTCTACAACCAGCCGGCGCACGGCTCCGGCGCCGTGCGCCACGAGGGCAAGCGGACGGCCGGGGGAGCCGTCACGGACAGCCTCTCCGTCGACTTCGGGCGGATGGAGCCGGCGATCGACCGGGTCGTGGTCGCCGCCTCCGCGGACGGCGGCACCTTCGGACGGGTGAGCGGCCTCTACGTGCGGATCGTGGACGCGGCGAACGGCTCCGAGATCGCGCGCTTCGACAGCGCTGACGCGAGCGTCGAGACCGCGTTCATCCTCGGTGAGCTCTATCTGCGCCAGGGCGCCTGGAAGTTCAGGGCCGTCGGACAGGGGTACGACACCGGACTCGCGGGCCTCGCCACGGACTTCGGCATCTCCGTCGACGAGCCGCAGCAGGCCCCGCCGTCCCGGCAGCCGCAGCAGGCCCCGCCACCCCGCCAGCCGCAGCGGGCTCCCCAGCCCCCCGCGCCCCCGGCCGCGCCTCAGGCCGCCCCCGCTCCGCCGCCCGCGCCCCCCGTCGTGCAGGCCGTGCGGCTGACCAAGGTCACGCTGACCAAGGAAGCCCCTTCGGTGTCGCTGTCGAAACAGGGCGGCACGTCCGGAGCGCTGCGCGTCAACCTCAACTGGGA
The DNA here is from genome assembly GCF_044765485.1 of Streptomyces sp. NPDC102451. Lineage (NCBI taxonomy): Bacteria > Bacillati > Actinomycetota > Actinomycetes > Kitasatosporales > Streptomycetaceae > Streptomyces > Streptomyces sp. NPDC102451. The sequence continues at coordinate 348,336 of NZ_JBIWKD010000002.1, forward strand.
GGTGCGCAAGCAGTTCAAGGGCTGGGGCGCGAAACTCGGCAGGGCCGTCGCCATGCACGCGGACCTGGACCTCGATCTCTGCGCCCTGTACGAACTCACCGACGGCAGCAAGGGGGTCGTGCAGGCGCTGGGGAACGCCTTCGGCTCCCTCCGGCAGCCGCCGTACATCCACCTCGACGGGGACGACCGTACCGGCGCCGTCTCGACCGGCGAGAACCTCACGGTCAACCTCGACCACAAGAACCGGCTGCGCCGTGTCCTGATCTTCGTCACGATCTACGAAGGCGCCCGGAGCTTCGCCGATCTGCACGCCACGGTCACCCTCCAGCCTCAGAACGGCGCGGCGATCGACTTCTCCCTGGACGAATGCACCGTGCCGTCCACGGTGTGCGCGCTCGCGCTGATCACCAGCGACGGGAACGACCTCACCGTGCAGCGCGAGGCCCGCTACCTCGTCCCCCAGCGCGGGGTGAGCCCTCAGCGGACCATCGACGCCGCCTACGGGTGGGGCATGAACTGGACCCCCGGGCGCAAGTGACCCGCACGGGCCCAGGGCTCAGGGTTCCGGTGCGGCCTCGGGACGGGCGTACGTACGCCCCTTCCAGGCCGCACCGAGCCCCCGATAGTGCTGCACCGCGGAACCCACCGTCATCAGGAGGTAGAGGACCGCGGTGAAGGGCAGCAGCGGGGCCAGCCACAGCGACTGCCGGTAGTACCCGAGCATGGGCATGTACGTGCCCGCCATCACCGCCCAGGCCGTCCCGCCCGCCGCAGCGGCCACCGCATCGCCGGTCAGCAGCCCGGTGACCAGCGTGACGGGCGGCGCGACATAGACCAGGCCGAGACCGAGGACCGTCCCGGCCAGCAGCCACGGGTTGTGCCGCAGCTGGGCGTACGCGCTCCGCGCGACCATGTGCCACAGGTCCGCCAGCCGTGGATAGGGCCGCACGCTGTCCACCCGGTCGGCGAGCCCCAGCCAGATGCGGCCGCCGCTGCGACGCACCGCGCGCGCCAGCGACACGTCGTCGATCACCGCCGAACGGATCGCGTCCGGGATCCCCGCACGCTCGACCGCTCCGGCCCGCAGCAGTACACAGCCGCCCGCCGCCGCGGCGGTCCGCGACCTCTCGCCGTTCACCCGGCGGAACGGGTAGAGCTGCCCGAAGAAGTAGACGAAGGCCGGCACGACCAGTCGCTCCCAGGTGCTGGCCACCCGCAGCCTGGCCATCTGCGAGACCAGGTCGAACCCGCCCGCACCCTCGCTCCCGGCGGCGGCGACGAGCTCCCGCAGGCTGTCCGGCTCATGAGCGATGTCGGCGTCCGTCAGGAGCAGGAATTCCGGCTTCCGCTGCCGCGCCGACGCCATGCCGTGCCGTAGCGCCCAGAGCTTGCCCGTCCACCCCGGTTCCGGCTCGCCGGGTGTCACCACCGTCAGCGGCAGCCCTCCGTACCGCCCGGACAGCGCTCGGGCCAGCTCGCCCGTGCCGTCGCCGCTGCAGTCGTCGACCAGGAAGATCTCCGCGTCGCCCGGGTAGTCCTGGGCCAGCAGCGACGGCAGGCTCACCGGCAGGACCTCGGCCTCGTCCCTCGCGGGGACGACCACGGCCACCGAGGGCCAGCGCGCGGGGTCCCTGCGCGACGGCAGCCGTTGGTCGGTCCGCCAGAAGAAGCCCTGACCCAGCAACAGCCACAGCCATACGGTCAGTGAACCCACGGCGGTCCAGGCAACGGCGCTCATCCGTCGAAGTGTGCCCCACTCCGGCGGTGGCGCAAGGGCCGTCGACTATGGTGACCGGGTGAAGATCGCACTCATGGACTCGGGAATCGGCCTGCTCGCGGCAGCGGCCGCGGTACGCAGGCTACGGCCCGACGCCGATCTGGTGCTGTCCTCGGATCCCGGATCGATGCCCTGGGGTCCCCGTACACCCGAGGACGTGACCCAGCGCGCGCTCGCCGTGGCCCGCGCGGCGGCGGCCCACCGGCCGGACGCCCTGATCGTCGCGTGCAACACCGCCTCCGTCCACGCCCTGCCCGCCCTGCGCGCCGAGCTGGAGCCCGGGCTGCCGGTCATCGGCACGGTGCCCGCGATCAAGCCGGCCGCCGCGGGCGGCGGCCCCTTCGCGATCTGGGCCACCCCGGCGACCACCGGGAGCCCCTACCAGCGTGGGCTGATCAACGACTTCGCCCGTTCCGTCGACGTGACCGAGGTGCCCTGCCCGGGTCTCGCCGACGCGGTGGAGCACGCCGACGAGGAGGCGATCGACCGCGCGGTCGCCGCTGCCGCCGCCCTCACACCGGCCGGTGTGACGGACGTCGTCCTGGGCTGCACCCACTACGAGCTGGTGGCCGAACGCATCCGTACCGCCGTCGAGGCCGGCCGGTCCGGCCGTGCGCCCCTGGTGCTCCACGGCTCCGCCGACGCGGTGGCCGCCCAGGCACTGCGCCGTGTCGGGGCGGCGCCCGCTCCGTCGGCCGAACCCGTCGGCACTCTCACCGTCCTCCTCGGCGGACACACCGCTGACCTGCCCGAACGCGCGCTGGTCTACGCCGAGGGCCGACTCCTCAAGGCCGTCACCTCCGCCATCTGACCGCACCCGGTGCCCCGCCGCGGCCGCCACCACCTCCTCGCGGCGCGGAACCTGGGTACGCTGCTTGGCATGACGGACCACCCCGGTAACACGTGGCACGGTTCGAGCCAGGCCCCGAGCACGGTCTGGACGGGACGGGCCACCAATCGCTTCCAGTGGCTGCTCGCGGCCGTGGGCGCCGCGTGTCTGGCGCTCGGTATCGAGCTGGCGGTCGACTCGGCCTGGGGCGGCGGATTCGCCCCGCTGCTCATGTCCGTCATCGGCTGTGTCGCCGCGGGACTCCTGATCCTCTTCGGGACCCTCGCCTTCGTCCACGTGGCCGTCAAGGTCGACGGCGACGCCCTCGAGGTGCGCTGCGGTCACGCCGGGCTGCCCAGGCGCCGGATCCTCCTCACCCATGTGGTGGGCGCGGACTTCGCACCCACCGTCACTCCGCGCCAGTGGGGCGGCTGGGGCTACCGCTGGCGCCCCGACCAGGGCACGGCCGTGGTCGTGCGGCGCGGGGAGGCGCTGGTGCTCCGGCTCGGGGACGGCATGACCTTCACCGTCACCGTCGACGACGCGGAGGCCGCCGTACGCTTCATCCGCGACCGCCTGCACCTCCCGGCCACGGGGAAGACCCCGGGGCACTGAACCCACTGCGCCCCCGGAGCGGCTGCGGCTCCCACAGCGGCTCACCGTAGACTCCGGCAGGTGAGCGCCACCATCACCACCGTCGAACCGCAGCCCGCCCCCGCGCCCCGCAGCCGAAAGCTGTGGCCGCGGCTCGTCCGCCCGGCCGCAGCCGTGCTGTCCGGCGCGCTGCTCTACGCGAGCTTCCCGCCCCGGCCCCTGTGGTGGCTGGTGCTGCCGGGCTTCGCCCTGCTGGGCTGGGTCCTGACCGCACGGCGGGCGCGCGCGGCACTGGGCCTCGGCCTCCTCGCGGGCCTCGGCTTCATGCTGCCGCTGCTGCACTGGACGGGGGAGGAGGTCGGCCCCGTTCCCTGGCTCGCGCTGGCGCTCGCCGAAGCCCTGTTCATCGCCGTCGGCTGCATCGGCATCTCCGCCGTCTCCCGGCTCCCGTACTGGCCCGTCTGGGCGGCGGCCGTGTGGACCCTGGACGAGGCGCTGCGCGCCCGCGTCCCCTTCGGCGGCTTCCCCTGGGGCAAGATCGCCTTCGGGCAGGCCGACAGCGCGTTCCTGCCGCTCGCGGCACTGGGCGGCACCCCGCTGCTCACGTTCGCCGTCGTGCTGTGCGGCTTCGGGCTCCTGGAGGCCGTCCGGCAGGTCCGCCGCTACCGCACCACCGGCGCCGTGCCCCGCTCCGCCGTCGTCGCCGCGGCCGTCGCCGTGGCCGCCCCGGTCGTCGCGGCACTGGCGGCCCTCCCGCTCGTGGACGACTCACCCGAGGACGGCACCGCCACGGTCGCCGCGATCCAGGGCAACGTGCCGCGGCTGGGGCTCGACTTCAACTCCCAGCGCCGGGCCGTCCTGGACAACCACGCGAAGCGGACGGAACAGCTCGCCGAGGACGTGAAGGCCGGGAAGGTGCCCCAGCCCGACTTCGTCCTGTGGCCGGAGAACTCCTCCGACCTCGACCCGTACCGCAACGCCGACGCCCGTGACGTCATCGACCGGGCCGTGCGGGCCATCGGCGCCCCCACCGTCATCGGAGCCGTCCTCACCCCCGACACCGGGCCTCTCCGCAACACGCTGATCCAGTGGGACCCGGAGAGCGGCCCCGTGGGCACCTACGACAAGCGGCACATCCAGCCGTTCGGCGAGTACATGCCCATGCGGTCCGTCGCACGGATCTTCAGCAAGGACGTCGACCGGGTCCAGCGTGACTTCGGCCCCGGCAGCAAGGTCGGGGTGTTCGACCTCGCGGGCACGAAGGTCGGGCTCGTGACCTGTTACGAGGCCGCGTTCGACGACGCCGTACGCGACACCGTCAAGGACGGCGGGCAGCTCATCGCCGTACCGAGCAACAACGCGACCTTCGGGCGCAGCGAGATGACCTACCAGCAGCTGGCGATGAGCCAGGTGCGGGCGGTCGAGCACGGGCGGTCCGTCGTCGTGCCCGTCACCAGCGGCGTCAGCGCGGTGATCCGGCCGGACGGCACGATCGTGGAGAAGACGAAGATGTTCACCCCGGACGCCTTGGTCGACGAGGTGCCGCTGCGGTCCTCGCTCACTCCCGCCACCCGGCTCGGGGCCCTGCCCGAAGGCGTCCTGGCGCTGCTCGCCGTGGCCGGTCTGGGCTGGGCGACGGCCCGGTCGGTGCGCGCGAGGAAGGACCGGGCGGCCGGTCCTTCGAGCGCTCCGGCCGCCCCGTAGGCTCGGCCCCATGGGTACTCCAGACTTCATCCGCGACATCCGGGCCACCGCGGGCCACCAGCTGCTTCTCCTGCCGGGGGTCACCGCGGTCGTCTTCGACGACGAGGGCCGGGTGCTGCTCGGCCGGCGCTCGGACACCGGCAAGTGGTCGGTCATCGGCGGGATCGGGGAGCCCGGCGAAGAGCCCGCGGTGACGGCTGAGCGCGAGGTGTACGAGGAGACGGCGGTGCACTGCGTCGCGGAGCGGGTCGTGCTCACCCAGGCGCTGAAGCCGGTGCAGTACGCCAACGGTGACCGTTGTCAGTATGTCGACATCACCTTCCGCTGCCGGGCCACCGGCGGCGAGGCGCGGGTGAACGACGACGAGTCCCTGGAAGTCGCGTGGTTCGACGTCGACGGGCTGCCGCCGCTGAGCGAGTTCTCGCTGTTCCGGATCAAGCAGTCCCTCACGGACGGCCCCACCTGGTTCGAACGGACCCCCCGGGCCTGACGGGCCCGGCTCCCCGGCGGACGGTGGAGACGGGCCCTCGGCATGGTCGGTTCAGATGCTACGGGCGTCGGCGGGCAGTGTCGCGGAGTCCGCGGCCTGTCGGCCGGTGTCCGGCTCCACGTCCGTGAGGTCCCGGCTCCGGGTCTCCTTCGCGCAGATGATCGCCAGTACCGTGACGAGCGCGGCGGCGATGACGTACAGCGAGATCGGTGTCGAGCTGCCGAAGTCGGCGAGCAGCGCGGTGGCGATGAGCGGCGCCGGAGCGCCCGCGGCGACGGACGAGAACTGGGCGCCGATCGAGGCACCCGAGTACCGCATCCGCGTCGCGAACATCTCCGCGAAGAAGGCCGCCTGCGGCGCGTACATGGCGCCGTGGAAGATCAGCCCGACCGTGACGGCGAGCAACAGGCCCCCGAAGCTCCTGCTGTCGATCAGTGCGAAGAACGGGAACATCCACAGAGCCACGCCGATGGCGCCGATCATGTAGACCGGCCTGCGCCCCACCCGGTCGGAGAGTGCTCCCCACAGCGGGATCACGGCGAAGTGCACGGCGGAGGCGATGAGCACGGCGTTGAGCGCCGTCTGCTTGCTGAGGTCCGCGGAGGTCGTCGCGTACACGAGGATGAACGCGGTGATCACGTAGTAGCTGATGTTCTCGGCCATCCGCGCACCCATGGCGATCAGCACATCGCGCCAGTGGTGCCGCAGAACGGCGACCAGGGGCATCTTCTCGGCGGGACCGTCCGCCGCCTTGCGCTCCGCGGCCTGGGCCAGGGCTGCCTTGAAGACAGGCGATTCATCGACAGAGAGACGAATCCACAGGCCCAGGATCACGAGCACGCCGGAGAGCAGGAAGGGAATCCGCCAGCCCCATGCCTCGAACGAGGACTCGGACATGAGTGCGGTGAGAGCGGAGAGCACCGCGGTCGCGAGCAACTGCCCGGCCGGCGCCCCCGTCTGGGGCCACGACGCCCAGAACCCACGCCGTTTCGCATCGCCGTGCTCCGACACGAGCAGCACGGCTCCACCCCACTCGCCACCGAGGGCGAACCCCTGGACCAGGCGGAGGACGGTGAGCAGGACGGGCGCGGCGGAACCGATGGTGGCGTGCGTCGGAAGGAGCCCGATGGCGAAGGTCGCACCGCCCATCATCAGCAGGCTCAGCACCAGCAGCTTCTTGCGCCCGAGCCGGTCACCGTAGTGCCCGAACACCAGGGCCCCGATCGGGCGTGCGGCGAAGCCCACGGCGTAGGTGACGAAGGAGAGCAGGGTGCCGACGAGCGGGTCGGAGTCGGGGAAGAACAGCTTGTTGAAGACCAGCGCGGCAGCGGAGCCGTAGAGGAAGAAGTCGTACCACTCCACCGTGGTCCCGACGAGGCTCGCGGCGACGATGCGGCGGAGGTTGGACGGCGGTGGGGGAGCGGTTGCTGGGGCGGCCATGGATACCACTTCCGGACAGTTGGCGGGGACGTTTCCGTGTCGCCATACCGTAGGAAGGGGCAGGTCAGGGGCGTATGTGGCGGGACACCATAGTTCGGGTGGGCGGTGTGCGTGCGAACGCCACGGCAAGGCGTCACGGGCCTCCTGCCGCCCTGCGCGGTGACCGGGGGAGCGGTCCCCGGAAGCGCCGGCAGCACTTCCGGGGACGCCACCAACTGAATTACGGGCTGTTCACCGCGTCACCTCCGCCGGCTGCGCGGACGGACATCAGTGGACCCGTGCCTCGGCCCGGCGGTGGAACGTCAGCGTCATCGCGTCCGGTTTGACGGTGACCACGGCCTGGGGCTTCGGAGGGCGGGAGGCGAGTTCCAGCCGGGGCCAACTCTGCAGAACCGTCGCCAGGATGATCTGGAGCTCGCTCCACGCGAAGTTCTCCCCGATGCACTTGCGCCGGCCGTCGCCGAAGGCGAGGAAGGACCCGCGAGCGAGAGGGGCGCGCTCCGCCGTCCAGCGCTCGGGGTCGAAGACCTCGGGGTCGGGGAAGTACGCCGGGTCGTGCTGATGGAGGTAAGGGCTCCACACGACGTCGGCGCCCTGCGGGATGAGGTGCCCGCCGAGATCGAAGTCCCGCGTGGCGGTTCTGGTCACCATCCACGCCGGGCCGTATTTCCGGATGCTTTCCTGCAGGACGCGGCGGGCGTAGGGAAGACGGTCGAGGTCCTCGTCGGTGAGGGGCCGGCCGGCGCACACGGAGGCCAGCTCGGCGCGCAGCTGCTTCTCGATCGCCGGGTTCCGGGTGATCTCGTAGAGGGTCCAGGCGAGGGTGGTGCCGGTGGTTTCGATGGCGCCGGTGAGGAGCGTGATCGCCTCGTCCTGCAACTGCTGGTGCGTGAGCGGATGCTCGGCGGTGAGGAGGGTGTCGAAGAGGCCGGTCCGCTTCCGCTCCGCGACGGCGTGAGGGCAGCCCGCACTCCGGTCCACCCCGCTCGCGTGGTCCGGAGTCGGCGCGGCGGCCGCACGGTGGCTGATGGCCTGGTCGATGAGCACCCGGAGCCGCTCGACTCGTTCGGTGTGTGCCCGGTTGGCGGGCAGGGGCAGCCGCGCCACCCAGGAGGGCAGGACGGTCTGACGGATGGTCCCCTTCATGATCTCGGGCATCAGGGCGGTGAATTCGCTCTGCAGGTGGCCGGGCAGATCGGTACCGAACAGGGCGATCAGGAACGCCGCCAGCGTGATGTCGTTCATATCGGCGTACACGTCGCGTGGGCGGCCTTCGGGCCAGGCGGTGACCATGGCCCGTACCTGGTCGATCATGGCGGGGCCGCGGGTCGCTATGTGCGCTTTGTTGAACATCGGCTGCATCAGACGCCGGTTGCGCAGGTGGGTGTCACCGTCGGCGACGGTTGCCAGACCGTCGCCGAAGAAGACGCGCAACGCGTCGATGATCTTCCCGCCCTTGGCGAAGTGGGCCGCGTCCGTCACCAGTACACGGCGGGTCAGCGCCGGGTCGGTGACCACATAGGCGGGCGTGGGGCCGATGCGTATGCGTACGACGCTGCCGTGTTCGCGGAGCGAGGTGATGAACGGAAGGGGATCGCGGGCGAGTCGGTGGGCGTGCCCGATGAGAGGGAAGCTGCCGGGTGCGGTCGGCGTGGGGGCCGACGATGCGATGGTGGGGGTGTGCACGGCGTCATCTGCTCCTGACGTGGGGGTTCGGGTGCGGCCCATGCATGCCCAAGATCACCCCGGTGGATGCCGCCGGATTCCGATCGTTGCGTCACAGCCGGGCGGTGTGGTAGTGCGACTGGTCCTGTCGGCCCGCGACCGTGACGAGCCCCCGCCGTGGCTCCGGGTCAGTGGAGGGGGAGGGTGAACCTGAGGGTGCGCGCGGCGGCGCAGGTCGGGCAGGTGCCGTGGAAGTGGGAGAGCCGGTGGTCGCCGCTCCGGGAGAGGGTGTTGCGCCAGGAGCAGCGGAACTCCCCGCAGCGGCAGGGCCTCCGGCTGACGGTGAGGAACGCGCTGGTGTTGGAGTCGTGTCCGTCCTCCGGCGGTGTCTGCCGGGAGGTGTCACCGTCCCCGTGCTGCCGCTGCATCCGTGCCACCTCCTCCGCGGTGAGGAGGCCCGTCCCGCCGCACTCCGCACAGCGGCCGGGCCCCGCGTTGTTCCCGGTGCACCAGCATCGGCCGTAGCCGCCGCTGCCGCCGCTGTAGGCCCTGCCCCCGCACTCCTGGCAGATCCCCCAGCCGTGACAGTCGTCGCAGAGGATCCCGGGGGCCGTGCTGCGGGTGAAGGGCGGTTGGCTCAGCTGCTGTTCGGCGGCGTAGATGACGGGGGTCCAGCCGGTGAATGTCGTGATGCCTCGGCCGGCGCCCGTATAGACCTGGACCTCGAAGTCCTCCCGGCCGGCCGTCGCCCAGCTCTCCCCGTCGGGGCCCGAGCGCTGCCCCCGCACGGTCCAGCCGGCCGCGGTGAAGGCGTTCAGGGCGTCATCGGGGGGCGTGGGGCGGTCGTCCGTGGAGACGCAGAGCAGGAACAGGAAGCGGTGGCCCACCGGCGTGGGGTCGCGCCACCGCACCGGGTCGGTCCACTCACGGACCACCTCCGGCCGGCGGCCCGGGCGCAGCGCCGAAGCGATCTCCAGCAGCTGCCCCTTGAGCCACACCGCGCTCGCGGGGACCGCGGGTGTGCCCCCGGGGCCCTGTGTACCGGTCGTGTCGGTCATCGTGGGTGCCGCCCCTCACTCGCCGTCCCTCTCGGAGACGTCCATGATGGGCCGGGCGGTCACGGCGCGGGGACGGGGCCTCCCGGACGGAAGCGTTCCACCCCGACGATGTGCCGCACCTTGAGCGGACGTACGACCACCGCGACCCGCTGCTCCTCGGGCATGAGCCACTCGAACCGCTCGCTGCCCAGGTACTTCCGGGCCAGCCGGTCCATCCGCTCGTGCGCCTCCTCGCCCTCGATGAAGCGGGCGACCTCGCCACTGATCTGTACGCGGTCGAAGGGGTTGTCGGCGTCCGCGTGCGAGAGGTAGACGCGGGGGTCGTGGCGCAGGTTCTCCTCCTTGACCCGGCCCACCGAGGTGTTGAACGTCAGCTCCCCTTCTCCCTCCAGGTCCACCCACATCGGGCTGACCTGCGGCGCACCGTCGGGGAACACGGTGCCTACGTACCAGATATGGGGTGCTTCCAGTCGGGCTCGGACGGCTTCGTCGAAGATCACAGTCACCTTCGGAGGCTACCAACCATGAGGGACTCGCTCGCCTCCGCTGGGGTCTATGTCCATGTATGCCCTTAAGGCCGTGCGTTGCTGACGACACGTCAGCTTTGGTGGAACCGCAGGGCGGGAGGGGTGCGTCACACCGGTCCGCATTGCGTATGCTGCACCACGAAGCGTGAAGTTAGGTTAGCCTCGCCTGGGTTTCGGTGGGCGAGGGGGGAGTTCATGTCGTGGAGTGCTGCCGCCATCGCCGCCGCACCCTGCCCGCGCGCACCCCGACCGGGCGTCCGTGTGCGCCGCCCGGCGCCGGACCGCCATCACCGGCGCTGACCGCGCTGCCGGTGTCCATACCCTCAGGAGTCATCCCATGAACCAGACCTTGTCGGCCGAACGCATCCGGGCCGACGTCGCGGAACTGATCGGCTGCGACCCCGCCGAGATCGAGCCCGAGGAGAACCTGACCGACCTCGGCCTGGACTCGGTCCGGACCATGGTCCTGATCGACCGCTGGCGCACCGCGGGGGCGGCCTCACTTGAGTACGCCGACCTCGCGGAGCAGCCCGAACTGGCGCACTGGACCGAGCTGCTGACAGGTGAGGCCGCATGAGCCGGGTCGACCACCGCAGCCGGCACCTGGACCGGATCGCGGAGGTCCGGGCGGGTCGCCATGCCGAGAAGGTCGGGTATCCGATCGGGATCCGCGAGACCGAGGTCGTACGCACCGCCATGGTCGGGGCCGGACTACTGCGGGTCACACTCGGCGGGCCGGGCACCGAGGGGTTCCAGGCCCACTCGCCGGACGAACACGTCAAGCTGCTCTTTCCGGACCCGGACGGCTCGCTGAGGCTGCCCGAGCCGAACGGCGCGATGCTGCGCTGGCCGCGGCCCGCGCCCGTCTCGCGGCAGTACACGGTGCGGCGCTACGACCCGGCCACCGGCGAGATCGACATCGATGTGGCCCTGCACGAGGGCGGCCTCGCCTCGGAATGGGCGAGTGCGGCCCGGCCGGGCGCCGTCATGCATCTCGCGGGACCGCCCGGCGGGCTGATCGTCCCGCACACCTACGACCGCTATCTGCTCGCGGGTGACATCACCGCCCTGCCGGCGATCGCGCGCTGGCTGGAGGAACTTCCCAGGACCGCGAAGGGCTGGGCGTTCGTCGAAGTCCCCGACGCCACACAGGAGATCGAGCTGTCCGCGCCCGAGGGCGTCGAGGTGCACTGGCTGCACCGCGACAGCCGCGCGGTGGACGCCGACGACGCGCTGGTGCGGGCGGTGACCGCGGTGGCCGTGCCCGAGGGCGAACGGCTCTACGTGTGGGTCGCGGGTGAGGCGGGGCAGATCAAGCCGCTGCGCCGCTGGGTCCGTGGCGAGCTGGGGCTGGACAAGGCCGACCACGACATCACCGGGTACTGGAAGCGCGGCGTCGCCGACTTCGACGAGGACGACCACTGACCGACGGACTGTCCGGGGAGTGGACTTGATGCCACCCCGGGTGTCCTGTCGAGAATTTTTCAACTAAGGTAAGCCTTACCTAAATTTCAAGGAGAAATTCATGTCCATACGCAGAACCTCCGGCCTCGTCGGCGCCGTGTCGCTGGCTTTGATCCTGGCCGGATGCGGGTCCTCGTCGGACGGTGGATCGGACGCCGCTCCCGAGAAGGACAAGACCCGGGTGTTCGCCGCGGACAACGGCAAGATCACCATCCCGGCCGACCCGAAGCGCGTGGTGGCCACCGGCTACGCCGTGCCCGCGCTGATCGAGGCCGACGCGCCGCTGGTCGGGATCTCGTCGTGGAAGCGCGGCGAGCCGATGATGAGCGACGAGGACCTCGCCACGTACAAGAAGCTCACCAAGGTGGCGGGCGAGCAGGCGGCCGAGACCAACTACGAGGCCATCGCCGAGGCCGAGCCCGACCTGATCGTCATCGGTGTGCCCGCCCCCGTGCTCGGCGACATCGACGTCAAGCGGCTGGAGTCCATCGCCCCCGTCGTGGCGATCGGCCCGAGCCTGCCGTCCGCCTGGCGCGACCTCTCCCGCAAGCAGGCCGACGCCGCGGGCGCCCTCGAGAAGTTCGACGAGGGGCAGAAGGCGTACGAGGCCAAGGCCGCCGAGCTGGCGACGAAGTACAAGGACGTCCTGCCCCAGCTCAAGCTCGGGCACGTCGGCGCCTACGGCGAGGTCGCCAAGGGCACCTTCCAGCGTGAGTTCGGCGGTTCGTGGGGCACCAACATCGCCGAGGACCTGGGCGCGAAGTACTACGGCAAGGTCAAGAAGGCCGGCACCGGTTCGAGCGCGGTCAGCGAGTACCCGTCCATCGAGGAGCTCCCGGACGCGTTCGGCGAGGCCGACGTCCTGACTTACTCGGTCAACGCCGACGGCAGCGTCTCCGAGGCGGTCCAGTACGTCCTCGACTCCAAGCTGTGGAAGAACCTGCCCGCCGTCAAGGCCGGCAAGACCTTCCCGCTCCGCTACACCGAGGCCGCGACCTACGGGCAGGCCATGAAGACCCTGGACGCGATCGACACGTCGCTCGCTCCGCTGCTGAAGTCGTGACCGCCGCGGGTCGCGCGTCGGGACAGGCGGCGAACAAGCGGGCCGCCCTACCGCAGATCGGCCTGCTCGTCGGGGGACTGGTGCTGCTGGCGGTGGTGGCCGTGCTCAGCATGGGCATCGGCGCCCGCCCGGTCCCCCCGGGCGAGGTCGTACGCGCATTGCTGGACTACCAGGGCACCGACGACCACGTGATCGTGCGTGACGTCCGGGGGCCCCGCTCGCTGCTCGCCATCGCGGTGGGCGCCGCCCTCGCGGTGTCGGGCGCGCTGATCCAGACGCTCGCCCGCAATCCGCTGGCCGAGCCCGGCATCCTCGGGGTCACCGCGGGTGCCGGGTTCACCATCACCGTCGGCTCGGCGCTGGGACTGGCCGCCGGGCAGGCGGGCCAACTCGGCTTCGCCGTCCTCGGATCCGTGCTCGCGGCGCTGCTGGTGGCCGCGGTCGGGCGGCGCTCGCAGCTGCGACTGGTGCTCACCGGCGTGGCCCTGACCGCCGTGCTGAGCGGCGTCGCGCTGGGGCTGCGGCTGATGCTCCCGGACGTCTTCGACACCTACCGTTTCTGGTCCGTCGGTTCGCTGGCGGCGCGCGAACAGGCGCCACTGGCACTTCCGTTGGCCGCGATCGTGGTCTGCCTGGTCGGCGCGCTGCTGCTGAGCAAGGCGCTCAACGCCCTGGCGCTGGGAGAGACCGTGGCCCACACCCTCGGTGCGGGAGTGGGCCGGGTACGGGCCGCCGCGCTCGTGCTGATCACCGTGCTCTGCGCGGCGGCGACGGCGGTGGCGGGACCGATCCTGTTCGTCGGCCTGATCGTGCCCCACCTGGTGCGCAAGCCGGCCGCGGGCTCGGTGCCCTGGCTCATCGCCTACACGATGGTGCTGGGCCCGGTCCTGCTGCTCATCGCCGACATCGGGTCACGGGTGCTGCTGCCGACCGGCGAGGTGCCGGTGGGCATCGTGACCGCGTTCCTCGGCGGACCCATGCTGATCTGGGCCGTTCGCCGCTACGGAGCGGGGTCGCTGTGAAGAAACTCGGACTGAGGATCGAACGCCGTACGACCGTGCTGGTCACGGTCATGGTCGCCCTGATGCTGGGCCTCGGACTGCTCGGGCTGTGCTACGGGGCCTCCTGGGCCTCCCCGGGCAAGGTGTTCGCCGTGCTGACCGGGGCCGAACGCTCCGTGGTGATCTCCGACTGGCGGCTGCCGCGCGTGCTGGCCGGGCTCGTCTTCGGCGCCGCACTCGGTGTGGCGGGGGCGCTCTTCCAGAACCTCACCCGCAACCCGATGGGCAGCCCGGACGTGATCGGCCTGGACGCGGGCGCCTACACCGGCGCCCTGGTCGCCATCACCGTGCTGTCGGGCACCTCCGCACAACTGGCCGCCGGGTCCGTGCTCGGCGGGCTGCTCGTCGCAGCCGCGATCTACCTGCTTGCCTACGAACGCGGCTTCTCCGGACTGCGGTTGGTGGTGATCGGCATCGCGGTCAACGCGATGGTGACCGCGATCAACTCGTGGATCGTGCTCCGCGCCGAGCTGGAGGTGGCGATCGCCGCCGTCGGCTGGAGCGCCGGTTCGCTCAACGGTGTGGGCTGGGACGACGTGGGGATCCCGTTCACGGTGATCGCCGTACTGCTGATCCTCATGACCACGCGGGCGCACGCCATGCACCAGGCCTCGCTCGGCGACGCCGTCGCGGCCACCACCGGGGTCGGACTCAACCGGCTGCGACTGCTGATGGTGCTGGTCGGCGTCGGCTGCACGGCCACGGTGACCGCGGTCGCCGGACCGATCGCCTTCATCGCCCTGGCGGCCCCGCAGATCGGCCGTCGGCTCGCCGGTGCGGCCGGTGTCCCCCTGCTCCCGGCCGCGCTGACCGGGGCGGTACTGCTCCAAGGCGCCGATCTGCTCGCCCAGATGCTGCTGGCGCCCGTCGCGCTGCCCGTGGGAGTGGTGAGCACCGCGATCGGCGGCTGCTATCTGATCTGGCTGCTGACCAAGGAGGTGAGGCGCGCGTGACCGCACGCCTGACCGCGCGGGACATCACCCTGCGCTACGGAGACCGGGTCGTGTCCACACGGCTGAACCTCGATGTCCCCGACGGCGCGTTCACCGCCGTCGTGGGCCCCAACGCCTGTGGTAAGTCGACCCTGTTGCGCGCGCTGGTGCGGCTGCTGCGCCCGGAGGCCGGGCACGTGGAGCTCGACGGCCGCGAGGTCGGCGCGTACGCCCCCAAGGCGCTCGCCAGACAACTCGGCTTCCTGCCGCAGGATCCGCTCGCCCCCGACGACATCAAGGTCCGGCAGCTCGTGAGCCGGGGGCGGTTCCCCCATCAGTCGCTGCTGGCCCTGTGGTCGCCGGACGACGAGGAGGCCGTCACCGAGGCGATGGCCGCCGCCGGCGTCGAGGACCTGGCCGGCCGGCCGGTGCAGGAGCTGTCCGGCGGGCAGCGGCAGCGGGTGTGGATAGCCATGGTGCTGGCCCAGCGGACGCCCTACCTGCTGCTCGACGAGCCGACGTCGTTCCTGGACATCACCCACCAGTACCAGTTGCTCGGCCTGCTGGCCCGGCTGCGCGACGAGGGCCGCACGGTGATCGCCGTCCTGCACGACATCAACCAGGCCTGCCGGTTCGCCGACCACCTGGTGGCCATGCGGGACGGCAGCGTGATCGCCGAGGGCGTCCCCGGGGACATCGTGGACGCCGCCCTCATGAAGGACGTCTTCGACCTGCCGAGTGTCATCGTCCCCGACCCCGTCACCGGCACACCGATGGTCGTACCCACACTTCAAGGAGAGTAAGTTGAGCACCGCAAGCGTCTCCACCGGCGGCCTTCTCCCCCTGACTCGCGCCCAGTTGGGTATCTGGAACGCGCAGAGCCTGGAGCCGGACTCGCCGTACTACGTCGTCGGCGACGTCGTGGAGATATCCGGCAGTGAGCCGGTCGACGTCCACGCGCTGGTCGAGGCGGTCCGAGCGACCACCCAGGAGGCCGAGACGCTGCGGTTGCGGGTGTACGACACCCCGGAGGGGCCACGCCAGGCGGTCAGCGAGGAGCCGGTCGCGCCACCGGAGGTGCTCGACGTCAGAGGGGCGGCCGATCCCGTGGCCGCCGCCCAGGCGCTGGTCGACGCGGAGCGCGCGCGGACGGCCGAGGAGTGCCGGGGGATGGTGGACCGGCCGCTCTTCTCGCGCACCGTCATCCGGCTCTCCGACCGTGAGGTCTGGTACACCCAGCTCGGCCACCACCTGGTCTTCGACGGCTACACGGCGGCGATGCTCGCCCGCCGCACCGGGGCCCGCTACACCGCCCTGGTGCGGGGCAAGGAGCCGGCGAAGTGCACCTTCGGCAGCTTCGCGGCCCTCGTCGCGGCCGACGAGGCCTACCGGGACAGCGACCGGTCAGCCGAGGACCGCGCGTACTGGGTCGAGCGGTTCACCCCGCTGCCCGAGCTCGGGTCCTTCGACGACGCCGGCTCCGCTGTCGGTGCGCCCGACCGTACCCTCACCGCGCGCGCCGCCCTCACGGCCGAGGAGACAGCACGGCTGCGCGCGTTCGCGGACGCCGAGGGCGTCACCTGGGGCGAGGCGCTGATCGCCGGCTACGCCGCCTTCCTGCACCGCATGCTGGCCCGCACCGACGTCGTCTTCGCGCTGCCGCTGATGTGCCGCGCCGGCTCCGTCGAACTGCGCACGCCCGCCATGGCCGTCAACGTGCTGCCGCTGCGGGTGACCGTGCGCGGCGGCGACCGGCTCGGCGAGCTGACCCGGCGGGTGGCCGCCGCCATGCGCGAGATGCGCGACCACCAGCGGTACCGGGGCGAGGACCTGCCGCAGGACCTCGGAGTGCCCGGTGCGGGTGCGCTGCTGCACGGACGCGGGATCAACCTCAAGGCGTTCGACCTGGCGATCGACTTCGCCGGGTCCGGCGGTGTGATGCGCAACGTCGCGGGCGGACCCCCGGAGGACATGGGCCTGAGCGTCCTGCCGGCGGGCGACGGCGGGCTGCTGCTCGGCTTCGAGGTCGACGCGAGGACCAACGACCAGGCCTCGGTGGACAGTCTGCTGGCCGGGCTGCGGGCCCTGCTGGCCGGACTCGTCGACGGGGTGCCCGTCGGGCGGATCGCCATGGCCGGTGATGTCGGCGCGCTGATGGCGGCCTGGTGCCCGCCCGCGCTGCCCGGCACCCCGGTGGACGTGCCCACCGCCTTCGACGCGATGGCCGCCGCGGGCCCCGGGCGTACGGCTCTGGTGTGCGGCGAGGACCGGCTGTCCGCCGCGGACCTCGCGGACCGGGTGCACCGCCTGGCCCGTGCGCTGCGGGCCCGCGGGATCGGGGCCGACGACGTCGTGGCGCTCGCGCTGCCGCGCTCCGCCGACTCGGTCGTCGCCCTGCTGGCGGTGATGGACGCGGGCGCCGCGTTCCTGCCGCTGGACGCCGCCTACCCGCCCGAGCGGCTGCGCGAGCTGATCGAGGACACCCGCCCCGCGCTGGTGGTGACCTCCGGCGCGGTGGACGGACTGCCCTGGGACACCCTGCTCGACGAGGCCGCCGGCCTGTCCGGCGCGCCCCTGACGGCCGGTGAACTGGCCGCGCCCCGGCACCCCGAGCACCTCGCCTACGTCATCCACACCTCCGGGTCGACCGGACGCCCCAAGGGCGTGCTCGGGCGGGTCGGCGGTCTGGCCTCGCTGCTGCACCACCAGCGCTCCACGGTCGTCGCGGAGGCCGAACAGGCCGCGGGCCGGCGGCTGCGCGCCGCCCACACCTACTCGTTCGCCTTCGACTCCGCGTTCGACCACCTGGTGTGGCTGTTGTGCGGCCACGAACTGCACGTCTACGACGCCGAGACCATCCGCGACGCCGACGCCCTGCTCGCCGCGTACACCCGCGACGGCATCGACGTCGTCGACACCACGCCGTCCATGGCCGCGCCGCTGATCGAGGGCGGCCTGCTGGACCTGCGGCCCACGCTGCTGGTCCTCGGCGGAGAGGCCACCCCGCCCGCCTTGTGGCAGCGCGTCGCCGCGTCGGGGACGGCCGCACGCAACATCTACGGGCCGACCGAGGCGACCGTCGACAGCACCACCGCCCGGATCGACGACGGCGAGCCGCACATCGGCCACCCGCTCGCCGGCACCCGGACCTATGTCCTGGACAGCGCGCTCCAGCCCGTACCGCACGGCACGACGGGCGAGCTCTACCTCGCCGGACCGCACCTCGCGCGCGGCTACCTCGGCCGGCCCGGCGCCACCGCCGAACGCTTCGTCGCCGACCCCTTCGGCGCCCCCGGCGAGCGGATGTACCGCACCGGCGACCTCGCCACATGGGTGCCCGGCCGGGGCCTCGCATACGGCGGCCGGGGCGACGGCCAGGTCAAGATCCGCGGCCACCGTGTCGAGACCGGCGAGGTCGAAGCGGCCCTCGCCGCCGTGCCCGGCGTCACCGCGGCCGCCGCCAGGGTGCTGTCGTCCCGGCTGATCGGCTACGTCGTGTCCGCCTCGGTCACCGGGGACGAGGCCCGTGCGTACCTCGCCGAGCGGCTGCCCGACCACATGGTGCCCGCCGCTGTGGTGGTGCTGGCCGAGCTGCCGGTCACGCCCAACGGCAAGCTCGACCGCGCCGCCCTGCCCGCACCCGCCTCCGCCGGCGGCGGCCGGGAGCCGGGCACCGAGCGGGAACGCCTGCTCTGCGCCGTCCTCGCCGACGCCTTCGACGTCGAACGGGTCGGCGTGGACGACGACTTCTTCGCCCTCGGCGGCGACAGCATCACCGCGATCACCGTCAGCAGCAGGCTGCGGGCCGTGGGTCTCGGGCTGCGGCCGCGCGACCTGCTGGCGCGCCGCAGCTTCGCCGCCCTCGCCGCCTCCGCCGAACTGCTGGCGGACGTCCCCGAGCCGGTGGACGAGCCCACGGGAGCCGTGCCGGCGCCGCCGATCGTACGCGGCCTGCTCGACCCGCACCCCGACGTGGACACCATCGCGGGATACGCCCAGTGGACCGCCCTGAGCGTCGACGCACTGGACCGCGAGGCGCTGGCCACCGGCGTGCAGGCCGTGCTCGACCACCACGACGCGCTCCGGCTGCGGGCGGCCGACGGCCTGGAGGTGCTGCCCCGCGGCACCGTACGGGCCGCCGTGGAGGACGTACCAGGTGACGACGTGACTGCCCTGGCCGGACGGCTGGCGGGAGAACTCGACCCCAGGACGGGCGACCTCGTACGGGCGGCCCTGCTCCGCACCGGCGAAGGAACGGCCGACCGGCTGGTCGTCGTCGTGCACCACCTCGCCATGGACGGCGTCTCCTGGCGCGTCCTGCTGCCCGACCTGCACACCGCCTGCACCGGCGGCACCCTCGGCCCGGTCGGCGCCTCCTGGCGTCGGCACGCCCTGCTCCTCGCCGAACAGGGCACGTCCGGTGCGCGCCGGGGCGAACTCGACCACTGGCGCACCGCGCTCGCCGGAGCCTCCCGGCTGGGCGCCCGGCCGCTGGACCCGGCACGGGACACCGTCGCGACCGCCCACCGCTCGGTGACCGTGGCCTCGCCCGGGGCCACCGAGGCCCTGCTGACCACCCTGCCCGCCGCGTACCGCGCAGGGGTCGACGAGGTGCTGCTGGCGGCGCTCGTGCTCGCCCTGCGGAACTGGGGCCTGTCCGGCGACGACGTGACCGTCACGATGGAGGGCCACGGCCGCGAACACCTCGACCTGTCCCGCACGGTCGGCTGGTTCACCAGCGAGTACCCGGTCCGTGTCCCCGCCACCGACGACGTCGGGCGGGCGCTGCGCGCGGCCAAGGAGGCCAGGCGCCGGGTCCCCGACGCGGGCATCGGATACGGCGTCCTGCGCCACCTCGACCCGGAGACCGCCCCCGAGCTCTCGGCGACCCCGCCCCCGGACGTCCTGCTCAACTACCTGGGCCGGTTCGCCCCGCTGTCCGCGACCGGGTGGAGCCTGCCCGAGCGGGACGCCTTCTCGGTGACCGAGCCCGGCGCCAAGGCCCTGGAACAGGTCCTGGCCCTCAACTGCTTCGTCCACGAAGGCGATGAGCCCCGGCTCGCCGTCGAGTGGACCGCCGCGACCGGGGTGCTCGACGCCGACGTCGTCACCGCGCTGCAGGCGGCCTGGGCCTCGGCCCTGGAGACGCTGACCGAGCACGCGCTCCACACCCGGGGCGGGCTCACCCCGTCCGACCTCCCGCTGGTCGACCTCGACCAGGCGGCCATCGACGCCCTCGAACGCGCCGGCCGCATCGCCGACGTACTGCCCGCGACCCCCCTCCAGGTCGGGCTGTCCTTCCACACCCTGCTCCGCGACGACGACGAGACCGACGTCTACGTCGTCCAGGCCGTGACCACCCTGGTCGGCGAGCTGATCCCCGACCGGATGGCCGAGGCCGCACGCGAACTGCTGCGCCGGCACCCCGCCCTGCGCGTGTACCTGGGCACGGCCGGCGACGACGTGGTGCAGGTGATCCCCGCCGACATCACCCTGGACTGGCGGGAGGACGACCGGTTCACCGAGGCCGCGCGCGCCGATCTTGAGCGCCCGTTCGACCCGAGCCGGCCGCCGCTGATCCGCTTCCTGCTGTCCCGGGTCGGGCCCGCCGAGCACAAGCTGGTGATCACCAACCACCACTCCCTGCTCGACGGCTGGTCCATGCCGCTGGTCGGCCGCAGCCTCCTCGCCATCTACGCCGAACTGGGCGGCGGGCCAGCCGCCCCCGCCGGTCAGCCGCTGTCGGAGTACTTCCGGTGGCTGGCGGGCCGCGACCGGGACGCGTCGCTCGCCGCATGGCGGGACGCCCTGGCCGGCGTCGACGACGCGACGAGGCTGGCACCCGCGCGTACCGAGACCGGAATCGAGCGGCCGGGCCGCGAAACCGTCGGCCTCGGCCGCGAGTTCAGCGACCGGCTGCGCGCGTTCGCCCGCGCGGAGGGCGTCACCCTGACCACGGTGCTCCAGACCGCGTGGGGGCTGCTGCTCGGCAGGCTCACCGGCCGCCTCGACGTCGTGTTCGGCTGCCCGGTCTCCGGACGGCCCGCGGAGGTCGACGGAGTCGAGTCGATGATCGGCCAGCTCGGCACCACGATCCCCGTACGCGTACGGCACAACCGGGACCTGACGGCCCGTGAGCTCATGGCGCAGGTGCACGCCGAGAGCGTCGCCCTGGCCGAGCACCACCACGTCGGTCTCCCCGAGATCCAGCGGGCGACGGGCATCGGCGAACTGTTCGACACGATGCTGGTGATGGAGAACTTCCCGCTCTCCAGCCGGAAGCGCACCCCCCTCGCACCCGGACTCGACCTGGCCGGGGTGGACATCACCGACGCCACGCACTACGCGCTGACCGTGATCGTGATCCCCGACGACGAGATCACGATCGGCCTCGGCTACCAGCCGCGCGCCTTCGAGGAGTCGGCCGTACGCGACTACGGCCGCTGGCTGCACAACCTCCTGCGGGAGATCGTCGACGACCCGGCACGGCCCGCGGCCCGGCTGCCCGCGCTCGACGCCGACGAGCGGGAGCGGATGCTGCGCACCGGCACCGAGATCGTCGCCGCCAGGGCCCGCGGCCACTGGCTGGACGAGTTCGCCGCATGGGTGGACCGCAAGCCCGGCGCCGAGGCCCTGGTCTGCCGTGACCGCAGCCTCAGCTACGCCGAACTGGACGCGCGGGCAAACCAGTTGGCCCACACGCTGATCGCGCGCGGCGTACGGCCCCAGGACCCGGTCGCGGTCCTGCTCGGACGCGACATCGAGATGACCGTCGCCCTGTTCGGCGTGATCAAGGCCGGCGCCGTGTACGTACCGATGGACGCGAGCTACCCGCGCGAGCGGCTCGCCTACATGTTCGACGACATCGCCCCGGCCGCCGTCGTGACGACCGGCGCCGAACTGCCCGTCGCCCGCGAACTGCCGGTGCTGCGCCTCGACGACCCGGCCACCCTCGCGTCGGCGCCGGACACCGACCCGGCCGAGGCGCGCGCCGCGCTCACCGACGACGCGCTCGCCTACGTCATCTACACCTCCGGAACCACCGGGCGGCCCAAGGGCGTCGGGGTGACCCACCGGGGCGTGCCCGACCTGATCGCGCTCCAGGAGGAGGTCGTCGGCGTCACCGAGCACGACCGGTACCTGCACTTCGCGTCGACCAGCTTCGACGTCGCGTTCTGGCAGACCATGGTGCCCCTGCTCTCCGGCGGCACGTCCGTCATTGCGCCCGAGGAGGTGCGCGTACCCGGCGACGAACTCCTCGACTACATCACCGAGCACCGGGTGACGGGAGTGAACCTGCTCCCGTCCTTCCTGGCCGCGATGCCCGACGACCGCACCGTCGACCCCGACGTGTTCTTCGTCGTCGGCGCCGAGCGCCTCGACCCGGAGCTCGCCCGGCGCTGGGGCCAGGGCCGCAGGGCGCTCTTCAACGCCTACGGACCGACCGAGGTCACGATCAACTCCACGACCTGGCGGTACGACCCGGAGGACACCGGGCCGCTGCCGATCGGCCGCCCCGACCCCGACGTCCGCGCCTACGTCCTCGACGGCGGACTCCAGCCGGTCGGCGTCGGTGTGACGGGCGAGCTGTACCTGGGCGGGCCCAGCCTGGCCCGCGGCTACCTCGGACGCCCCGGCCTGACCGCCTCGACGTTCGTCGCCGCCCCCTTCGGCCCGCCGGGGGAGCGGATCTACCGCACCGGCGACCTGGTGCGGTGGCGGCCCGACGGACAGCTGGTGTTCCTCGGCCGCGCCGACCACCAGGTCAAGATCCGTGGCTTCCGCGTCGAACTCGGCGAGATCGAGACCACCCTCACCGGTCATCCCGATGTCCGCGCCTGCGCCGTGATCATGCGGGAGGGCAGGCTCGTCGGCTACGTCATCCCGACCGACGACGCCGACCTCGACACCGCACGGCTGCGCGAGTACCTGGCCGGGGAACTGCCCGACCACATGGTGCCCACCGCGCTCGTGCCGATCAGCCGGCTGCCGCTGAGCCCCAGCGGCAAGCTCGACACCTCGGCACTGCCCGCTCCCGAGATCACCGCCGCCGCACGGCGTGAACCCGCCACCGAGGCCGAGGCACTGCTCCTCGCCGTGTTCCGGGACATCCTGGACACCGACGAGGTCGGCCTCGACGACGACTTCTTCGCCGTCGGCGGAGACAGCATCGTGGCCCTGCAAGTGGTGTCGCGGGCCCGGCGCCAGGGCCTCGGACTCGCCGCCCGCGACGTGTTCGAGGGGGAGACCGTCGCCGGGATCGCGGCCCGCGCCCGGGACCTCGACGCCGGCGACGCACCCGCGGTCGGCGACGCCCCGCTCACCCCGGTCATGCGGGACCTGCTGCGCAGGGCCGGCTCGGCCGCGGACGGGTTCTGCCAGTGGGTGGAGATCTGCGTCCCGCCCGGGGGCGACGAGACGGCCTGGCAGGCCGTGCTCGACACGGTCCTCGCCCGCCATGACGTGCTGCGGGCCCGTCTGGCCGGTGACGTCCTGCGCATCCCGCCCGTCGGCGCGGTCACCGGCGCCGACGTACTGACCCGCGTCGAGGCGGCAGGCGACCCGCGGGCCGCGGCCGACTCCGGAACCGCGGCGGCACGCGCCTCGATGGACCCGCGCACCGGACCGCTGCTGCGCGCGGTGTGGGTGGACGCGGGTCCCGACCGGCCCGGCCGGCTCGTCCTGATCGCCCACCACCTGGTCGTCGACGGGGTGTCCTGGCGCGTCCTGCTGGACGACGTGGAACACGCGTACGCCGGCGGGACACCGGCCCGGCACGGCGAGTCGTTCCTCGGCTGGGCGCGCACCCTGCACGAGGCCGACCGCAGCGCCGAACTGCCCCACTGGCGGCGGATGAGCGCCCCGAAGGCACTCACCGGCCCGCTCGACCCCACCCGGGACACCGTGGCCACGGCGACGCACCACGAGATCCGGCTCGACACCGACGCGACACGCGCCCTGATCACGACCCTGCCCGCCGCCTACCGCACCACACCGGACGCCGTCCTGCTGACGGCACTCGCCCGGGCCGTACGTGAATGGCGCGGCACCCGGCGGCTGTTGGTCGCCCTGGAGAGCCACGGACGCCCGCGGCAGGTCGACCTGTCGCAGACCGTCGGCTGGTTCACCGCCGTCCACCCCGTGCTGCTCGACGCGGACGACGACGTACAGGCGGTCAGGGAACGGCTGCGCGCGCAGGGCGACGGCCTCGGCCACGGCATCCTCACCGCGGCCGGACTGCTGGACCCCGTGGAGCCCGAGGTCGCCTGGAACTACCTCGGCAGGTACCCCGGCGCCCCCACCGAGGAGACGCCGTGGCAGCCGTCCCCGGACGCCGACCCGCTCGGGTCCGGCGGCTCCGACGCGATGCCGCTGCCCCACAGCCTGATGGTCAACGCCCTGGTACGCGACGACGCGCTCGGGATCCGGATCACCTGGCCGTCCGCGCTGTTCACCGCCGCCGAGATCGAGGAACTGGCCGAAAACATGCGGACCGCGCTCCTGCGGGTCGCCGCCGCACCGGAGATCAGGGCGCTCGGCCCCGACCGGGCGGTCAGCGACATCCAGCCGCTCACCCCGCTGCAGGAGGTGATGCTGCGGCACTCGCGCACCGAGCGGCCCGACCCGTACACCGTGCAGTCGGCGTTCTCCCTCGCGGGCCCGCTCGACACCGACGCCCTGCGCGCCGCGGGCACCGAACTGCTGGCACGCCACCCGAATCTGGGCGCCGTGTTCCCCGCGTCCCTGGCGGTGATCCCCATGGCGCCCCGGCCCGACTTCCGGGTGACCGACGGGCCCGCCGACGAGGTACTGGCCGCCGACCTGGCCGAGCCATTCGACCTCGCGGCGGGACCGCTCGCCCGCCTGACCGTGATCCGGCTGGGCCCCGACCGCGCCGACCTGGTCCTGACCACCCATCACGTGCTCTCCGACGGCTGGTCCGCCCCGCGGATCCTCGCCGAACTGTTCGCCCTCTACACGGCCCACGTCCGAGGCGTGGCGCCGGAACTCCCCGCCCCCGTACCGTTCGGCGACTACCTGCGCTGGTGCGCCGAGCACGAGCCCGACCTCGGGGCCTGGGCCTCCGAGCTGGACGGCCTGCCCGAGGGCGACCACCTGGGCGCGGGTGAACCCGGCCCGGCGTGGCAGACACCCGAGGTCATCGAGTTCGACGCGCCCCTGGTGGCCGAACTCGGCCGCCTCGCCGCCGGGCGCGGACTGACCCGTAACACGCTGGTGCAGGGCGCGTGGTCGGTGCTGCTCGCCCGGCGCTCCGGCCGGACGGACGTCTGCTTCGGAGCCATGGTCGCCTGCCGCCCACCGGAGCTCGACGGCGTCGAGGAGATCATCGGGCTGCTGGCCAACACCGTCCCCGTACGGGCACGGCTCGCCGGCACCTTCGCCGAGACGCTCACCGATCTCCAGGCCCGGCAGCGGGCCCTGGTGGAGCACCAGCACGTCGCCCTCTCCGACCTGGAGCGGCTGACCGGGCGGAGCCGGCTCTTCGACAGCATGGTGGTGTTCGAGAACTACCCCGTCGACCCGGACCGCCTCCGCGAACCCGCCCCCGGGCTCACGGTCGTCGGTACCCGCTTCCGTGAGGCCACCCACCACCCGGTGACCCTCACGGTCATGCCGGACGGCGACGGCTGGACCGGTGTGCTCGCGCACCGGGCCGGGGTCGACACCGACGGGCTCGCCGAGGAGCTGCTCCACGTGCTCCGAACGCTGGACAAGCACCTCGACGCCGATGTGCTCGATCTTCTGGAGGACCGATGAGCAAGGACGTCGCGCCTCCCGTCGAGCGCGTGGACCGCCAACTGCTGCGGGTCGCCTTCATCCTGGTGCTCGGCACCTTCATGGCCACCCTGGACGCCACCATCGTCAGCGTCGGCATCGACGCCCTGACCGAGGAGTTCGGCGCGTCCGTCGCGGAGATCCAGTGGGTCACCACCGCGTATCTGCTGGCCGTGGTCGCCGCCGTACCGGCATCCGGCTGGCTGGCCGACCGGTTCGGCGGCAAGCGGACCTGGCTCGCCGCCGTGGGTGTGTTCCTGCTCGGCTCGGTGCTGTGCGCGCTGGCCTGGTCGGCGACCAGCCTGATCGTCTTCCGGGTGATCCAGGGCCTCGGCGGCGGGCTGCTGCCCGCGACCGGGCAGGCCCTGCTGGCCCGCGTTGCGGGGCCCAACCGCACCGGCCGCGTGATCAGCGTCGTCGCGGTCGTCCCGCTGCTCTCACCGGTCTTCGGCCCGCTCGCCGGCGGCTCCATCCTCAGCGTGGCGCCCTGGCCGTGGCTGTTCCTGGTCAACCTGCCGATCGGGCTGGTCGCCGCACTGCTCGCCCGCCGGTACGTACCCGCGGTGCCGCCGTCGAGCCGGCGTACGGCGTTCGACCTGCGGGGGGCCGTGCTGCTCTCGCCCGGCCTGGCCGTGCTGGTGTACGGACTGACCGAAGTGGCCCACGGCCGCACCGTCCCGGCCACGATCGGCGTGGCCACGGGACTCGTCATGCTGGCCGGTTTCACCGTGCACGGGCTGCGCACCCGCGCCACACCGCTGGTCGACCCACGGCTGTTCGCCCAACCGCCCTTCGGCGCCGCCGCCCTCGCACTGGTGGTCCTGGGGGCATCCGTCTTCGGCACGATGTTCCTGCTGCCGCTGTACTTCCAGACCGGCCGCGGCCTGACGGCGTGGGAGGCCGGGCTGCTGCTCGCCCCCCAGGGGCTGGGCGCGGCCGCCGGATCGGTCCTGGTCAACCGCACCATCGACAAGGTCGCGCCACGGACCCTGGTGGTGACCGGAATCGTGCTTATCCTCGCGGGCACCGTCCCGTTCACTCAGCTCGGCCACGGGATCCCGGACGCCGCGATCGTCGCGGCCCTCGCGGTCCGCGGCCTCGGGATGGCGATGGTCGGCGCGCCGGTGATGAACATCGTCTACAGCCGCATCGAGCCCGAGCACCTGCCCCGTGCGTCCGGAGCGCTCAACCTGCTGAACACCGTGGGCGGTTCGGTGGGCACCGCCGCCCTCGCCGTGGTCCTGCAGAGCCGGCTCTCCGCCCGTGGCCAGGACATCGCCTCGGCGTTCGGCGACACCTTCTGGTGGGTGCTCGGCTTCTGCCTGCTCGCCGCCGCCGGGGCCACCAGGCTGCCCCGGACCCAGGCACGCAAGCCATGACCCGCCCTCGCCGGCCCCGGACCGCGCCCACCCGGCGTCAAGTCCCGGGCCGACGAGGGGGTTTGGAGGCCGTCCAGGGACTTTGAACTTACAGATGACAAAGTATGGACTTCCCCAGCAGAAGTCCCCTACCGTGGCGGCGCCACCGTAGGCGCATTGCAAGTTCGCGGATCAGTACAGCCCGACCGGAGTGCGACCCCCTGCTGGAGGACCCCATGCATCCAAGGCTGTTCCCACGTGCCCGAAGAGAGCTCACCGCCCTGCTCCTCGGGGCATTGCTCGCGGGAGGTGTCTGGGCCGGACACCCGGCCGCCGCCGCCCCCGACGAGATCCCGCCCCAGGAACCCGGCGTCACCCTGCGCGTCTTCGACACCCAGGTGCCACTCAGCACCCTGTGCACGCTCAAGCCGGGCCAGACGCCCAACCACGACAAGCTGATGCCCACCGTGGACTGGTCCACGACCGACGACTTCGGCGGCTTCGCCGACAACTTCGTGGCCGAGGTCTCCGGCTATCTGGTCGTCCCCGAGGACGGGACGTACGCCTTCCGCCTCAACAGCGACGACGGCTCGCGGCTCACCATCGACGACCGGGAGGTCATCGACCACGACGGTCTGCACGGCGCCGAACCCAAGGACGGATCCGCCCAACTCGCCGCCGGTTCCCATCCGTTCAAGGTCGACTACTTCGAGCGCGGCGGCGACCAGCAGCTGACGCTCGCCTGGAAGCCCCCGGGCGCGGACGGCTTCGGTGTGGTCCCGCAGGAGTCCCTGAGCACCGACGCCGGGGTCGTGAGGGTCACCGCGCCGGGCCGTAAGGAGTGCGAATCGGGCGCGGACAGCCCCGGTGACGGGCTGCCGCTCACCGACGTACGCCCCGACCTCGACCTCACCGACCTGCGGCCGGACGGCTTCGAACCACAGGTCACCGGGATGGACTGGCTGCCCGACGGGCGGCTGGCCCTGTCCACGTGGGGCGGCTCCGAGAACGTGACCGGCGAGGTGTACCTCCTCGATCACGTCACCGGGGACACCAGCCGCGACAAGGTGACGGTGACCAAGGTCGCCGAGGGCCTGCGCGAGCCGATGGGCATCAAGTACGTCGACGGCTCGCTGTACGTCTCGCAGAAGCACGAGCTGACGCAACTCGTCGACACGGACAAGGACTTCGTCACCGATGAGTACCGCACCGTCGCCACCTGGCCGTACGGCGGGAACTTCCACGAGTTCGCGTTCGGGCTGCTCTACCGCGACGGCTACTTCTATGTGAACCTGTCCGTCGCCATCGACTACGGCGGGGCCACCACCACGCCGCAGCCGGCGAAGGGGCGCGGCACGACGTACAAGGTCAACAAGAAGACCGGCAAGATCCACGCCATCGCCGGTGGTCTGCGCACCCCGAACGGAATCGGCTGGGGCCCCGGCGATTCGATCTTCACCACGGACAACCAGGGCGGCTGGCTGCCCGCGTCGAAGCTCGTCCAGATCAAGCAGGACCGCTTCTTCAACCACTACACCCAGCCGTCGGGCCAGTTCGACAGCCAGCCCGTCACCCAGCCGGTGCTCTGGCTGCCGCAGAACGAGATCGCCAACTCGCCGAGTACGCCGCTGTACCTCAAGGAGGGCACCTTCGCCGGCCAGATGCTGTTCGGAGACGTCACCTACGGCGGACTCCAGCGCGGCTACCTGGAGAAGGTGAAGGGCCAGTACCAGGGTGCCGTGTTCCGCTACACCCAGGGACTCGAAGCCGGCGTCAACCGCATCACCATGGGTCCCGACGGGGCGATATACACGGGCGGCCTCGGGGCCGACGGCAACTGGGGCCAGGAAGGGAAACTGAAGTTCGGCCTGCAGAAGCTCACGCCCAACGGCGGCAACACCTTCGACATCAAGGAGATGCGCGCCGTTCCCGGAGGCTTCGACCTGGAGTACACCCAGCCGCTGTCCGAGGACACCGCGCAGGAGCTGACGGACCGCTACCGGGCCGAGCAGTGGCGCTACACCCCCACCTCCGACTACGGCGGTCCGAAGATCGCCGAGGAGCAGCTCGGCGTGCGCTCGGCGACCCTCTCCGACGACGGCCGCACCGTGCAGCTGCGCCTCGACGGGCTCAAGCCCGACCGGGTCGTGCACCTGCGCTCACCGCACCCCTTCGCCTCCGCGTCCGGCGAGACACTGTGGAGCACGGAGGCCTGGTACACGCTCAACGCCCTGCCGGGGAAGCAGCCGCCGCCGGCCACGCTGTACGAGGCGGAGGAGGCGAAGCTCACCGGTAAGGCCGGCATCCGCACCGACCACACCGGCTACTCGGGCAGCGGCTTCGTCGACCGTTACGCCACGGAGGGCCAGGCCGCCACGACCTTCGAGGTGACGGCACCCAAGGCCGGCGACTACGACGTGAACCTGCGCTACTCCAACGGGCCCGACCCCTTCCAGGGCACCAAGTCCCTCTCCCTCCACGTCAACGGGAAGAAGCTGCGGCAGACGCAACTCGCCTCGACCGGCACCTGGGACGCCTGGTCGACGCAGACCGAGCGGGTCCGTCTGCACGCGGGGCCCAACACACTCTCGTACCGCTTCGACCCCGGTGACACCGGCCATGTCAATCTCGACCTGATCACCGTGCGCCCCCACGGGGACCCCGTCCCCCTCTTCGACGGGACCACCGCCTCCCAGGCGCAGTGGCAGCACACGGACGGACGGCGCGTCGAATGGCCCCTGGCCGCCGAGCGGTCGATGGAGGTGTGCTGCGGTGACATCCGCACCAAGGACGCCTACCAGGACTTCAAGCTTCACCTGGAGTTCCGGGTGCCGCAGCTGCCGGACGACGTGACCGGACAGGACCGGGGCAACAGCGGCATCTATCTCCAGGACCGCTACGAGCTCCAGATCCTCGACTCCTACGGCGACACCACCCCCGCCACGAACGAGGCCGGCGCCATCTACGAGAAGAAGGCACCGGACGTCAACGCGGCGACCGCCCCGGAGACCTGGCAGACGTACGACGTCACGTTCCGGGCGGCGCGCTTCGACGACAGCGGCCGCAAGACCGCCGACGCCCGGGTGACGGTGGTGTGGAACGGCAAGAAGGTCCACGACGACATCACGATCGACGGACCGACCGGCGCGGGCGCG
Source organism: Streptomyces sp. NPDC102451 (assembly GCF_044765485.1). Taxonomy (NCBI): domain Bacteria; kingdom Bacillati; phylum Actinomycetota; class Actinomycetes; order Kitasatosporales; family Streptomycetaceae; genus Streptomyces; species Streptomyces sp. NPDC102451. The sequence continues at coordinate 378,250 of NZ_JBIWKD010000002.1, forward strand.
CCGGAGGGCCCCTCGGCCGGGGCGATCCGTCTCCAGGACCACGGCAACACGGTGCGGTTCCGTGACATCCGGATCGAACCGCTGAGCTAGGGACTTCCGTTCGGGTCTGGGAGTGGGGCACCTGCGAGCCACGCGGGTGCCCCGCGTCAGCCGGCCCGGGCCTCCGAAGCGCGCCAGGCGGTCGCGAGTCCCTCCAGCCACGCCGGGGGAAGCTCCGCGCGCTCCCATTCCGCCCGGAGCGCCTCCGGTGCGGCGGTGAGGCGTTCGAGTACGGCGATGCTCGTGGGGGAGTGGAGGAGGGAGTAGCGGCCGTGGACGGCGATGCGGCTGTCCGGCCCGTACCGTGCGTACAGCCGTTCCAGCCGCTGCCGGTGGTACTGGGTGAACCGCTCCAGCTGTCCGGCGTACGCGACCCGGCCCACGACGCTCATCGTGCCGAGCGCCGCGGTGAGGACCTCGTCCGACACTTCGGGGTCGAGGTCCGAGGCGCCGCTGAACGCGAGGTAGAGCGGTGTCACCGCGACCTTCGCGCGCTCCACGTCCACCTTTCCGACGAGGTGGTGGCCCTGTGCCGCGCCCTCCGCCGAGCCGCCTGCCGGGCCGATGGCACGTTCGAGCGCCCGCTCGGCGACGCGGAGGAGTTCGTCCCCCACCGCCCGGGCGCCGTCGTGCCAGCCGGCGTCGTACGGTCCCTCGGCGTCGGCCGGGGCGCTCTGTGCCTTCCCCACCTCGCTGTGCGCGTCCACGACGGCGCCGGCCTCCACGAGCGCGATCAGCTCTTCGGCCTCGCCCCGGAACACTCCCGCGCGGCCGAGGAGCTCGAAGAGGGTGTTCTTCGCGTTCAGGACGCTGGCGGGGTCCAGCGGGTGCCGGCCCATTTCGGCGGTGTCGATCGTGTCCCTCCTCATACGTCCGTGCTCCGGTGTTCACCATAGTTCGGGTGGGCGGTGTGCGGTGGGTGCCGGGGGGCGTTGCGTGCCGATCACCTGAGGCGCTCGGACGTATGTATCTCCGGTCTATACCAAACCCTTGACACGCTCCGTGTTCATTCCTTATATCAAGGGGTGAACTAAGTGCTTCCACCCCTTCGCCCTCCCCTTCCTCTCGGTTCGGGGGCGTACGGGGAGTGTTCGATGTGGTGCCTGCCCGACTCGCTCGGATCTGACATGCGCGCGTCAGTCCATCACGCTCCCCGAAGGGAGAAGGCATGAGTTCCCCACGCTCGCCTCGGCGTCTGGTTCTGTCCCTCGTCATGGCGCTCGGCCTCGCCTCACTGGCCGCCGTCCCGGCGCAGAGCGCACCGGCGCCGGTGCGCCCGGCCGCCGCGGCGGCGGCCGCCGTCACGTTCTCGGACGACTTCGACGGTCCGGCCGGGTCCGCCGTCAACGGCTCGAAGTGGCAGATCGAGACCGGTGACAACGTCAACAACCACGAACGGCAGTACTACACGGCGGGCAGCAACAACGCCGCCCTCGACGGCCAGGGCAACCTCGTCATCACCGCCCGCAAGGACAACCCCGGCAACTACCAGTGCTGGTACGGGCGGTGCGAGTACACCTCCGCCCGGCTCAACACGGCCGGCAAGTTCACCACCACGTACGGCCGGGTCGAGGCCCGGATGAAGATCCCGCGCGGCCAGGGCATCTGGCCCGCCTTCTGGATGCTGGGCAACGACATCGGCCAGGTGGGCTGGCCCAACAGCGGTGAGATCGACATCATGGAGAACGTCGGCTTCGAACCCGGCACCGTCCACGGCACCCTGCACGGCCCCGGCTACTCCGGCAGCGGCGGCATAGGCGCCGGCTACAGCCTGCCCGGCGGCCAGGCCTTCGCCGACGCGTTCCACACCTTCGCCGTCGACTGGAGCCCGAACTCCATCACCTGGACCGTCGACGGCACCGTCTACCAGCGGCGCACCCCCGCCGACCTCGGCGGGAAGCAGTGGGTCTTCGACAAACCGTTCTTCGTGATCCTCAACCTGGCGGTCGGCGGCTACTGGCCCGGCGACCCCGACGCCAGCACGTCCTTCCCGCAGCAACTCCTCGTCGACTACGTCCGGGTCAGCTCCGACAGCGGCCAGCCGGGCGGCGGAGGACCCATCACGGGTCTGGCGGGCAAGTGTGTGGATGTGGCGGCGGGTTCGGCTGCGAACGGTACGGCGGTGCAGTTGTACGACTGCAACGGTACGGGTGCGCAGCAGTGGACGGTGGGTGGTGACGGGACGATCCGGGCGTTGGGCAAGTGCCTGGATGTGGCGTCGGGTGGTACGGCGGACGGTACGCAGGTGCAGTTGTGGGACTGCAATGGTTCGGCGGCGCAGCAGTGGGCGACACCCGCCGCACGGGACATCGTGAACCCCCAGGCGGACAAGTGCCTCGACGTGAGCGGGGCGAACACCGCCAACGGCACCCGGTTGCAGATCGCGACCTGCACCGGCGTCCCTGCCCAGAAGTGGACGGTGACCCGGTGACCACGAGACGCATGGCGAGACCCGGCGTACGGGGACTGCTGGGCGCGGTGGCCGCGACCGCCGCCTTGCTCACTGGCCTCACCGCCACCCCCGCGAACGGCGCCGCGACGGCCACCGGCCAGATCACCGGCCTGGCGGGCAAGTGTGTGGATGTGGCTGCCGGTTCGGCTGCGAACGGTACGGCGGTGCAGTTGTACGACTGCAACGGTACGGGTGCGCAGCAGTGGACGGTGGGTGGTGACGGGACGATCCGGGCGTTGGGGAAGTGTCTCGATGTGGCGTCGGGTGGTACGGCGGACGGTACGCAGGTGCAGTTGTGGGACTGCAATGGTTCGGCCGCGCAGCAGTGGGCGACTCCGGCGGCGCGGGACATCGTGAACCCCCAGGCGAACAAGTGTCTCGACGTGAGTGGTGGGAGCAGTGCCAACGGCTCCCGGTTGCAGATCTGGACCTGCACCGGCGCCGCCAACCAGAAGTGGACCGCGCCGAGCGCGGGCGGCGGGACCCCCGGACCCGGAGCCATGGCCGTGGCCCCGTACCTCTACAACGGCTGGGGCAGCCCGCCCAGCCCCACCACCGTCATGAACGCGACCGGCGTCAAGTGGTTCACCCTCGCCTTCGTCCTCAGCAACGGCTACTGCAACCCGCAGTGGGACGGCGGCCGCCCGCTGACCGGCGGTGTCGACCAGCAGACGGTGAACACCGTGCGCGCGGCCGGCGGCGACGTCATCCCGTCCTTCGGGGGCTGGAGCGGCAACAAGCTGGAGAGCTCCTGCTCCAGCGCGGGTGAGCTGGCCGCCGCGTACCAGAAGGTCATCAACGCGTACGGGCTGAAGGCCATCGACATCGACATCGAGGCCGCTGCGTACGACAGCCCCGCCGTCCAGCAGCGGACGGTCGACGCGTTGAAGACAATCAGGGCCAACAACCCCGGGATCAAGCTGTACATCACCTTCGGCACCGGGCAGAACGGCCCCGACTCCAGCCTGATCGGCAAGGCCGCGGCCTCCGGGCTCACGGTCGACAGCTGGACCATCATGCCGTTCAACTTCGGCGGGGCCGGCCAGAACATGGGCCAGCTCACCGTCCGCGCGGCCGAAGGCCTCAAGACGGCCGTCAAGAACGCCTACGGGTACTCCGACGACCAGGCCTACCGGCACACCGGCATCTCCTCGATGAACGGCATCACCGACAACGGTGAGACCGTGACCGTGGCCGACTTCCGGACCATCCTCGCCTACGCCCAGCAGCGCCACCTCGCACGGCTGACCTTCTGGTCCGTCAACCGCGACCGGCCCTGCGCCGGCGGCGGGGCCGACACCTGCTCGGGGGTCTCCCAGCAGCCGTGGGACTTCACCCGGGTCCTCGCCGCCTACACGGGCTGAGGCCCGGCCCCTCGGGCCCTCGCGGTGCATGTCACCGCGAGGGCCCGAGTGCCGTGTGTCAGCGGCCATCCTGCTCCTCGATGGCGGCCGGGCGTGACTGGGCGGCGCGGATGCGTTCCACGTCGAGCTTCGTGGTGCGGTCGAAGCGGTAGATCCCGTTCTCCTCCTGGAAGACATCGGTCAGCTGCGTGTAGCAGTAGCCGAACATCGCGGGGTCCTGCAGCAGCACACCGGTGAGACCGCTGAAGCGCGCGTGGAACTCGTCCTCGTTGCGCACCCGCTCGCCGTAACCCCAGGAGACGGTGCGGTCCTCGCCGGACAGATCGGCGGCGGCCTCCGGGTTCCACCAGATCCCGCCGAACTCACTGACGAAGTACGGCTGCCCCCGGTAGGGCTGGGAGTAGGCCGCCCCGTTCTCGTAGGCGTTGACGAACGGCTCGCCCCTCTCCAGGCCGGACATCAGCTTCCGGAAGACCTCCGGGTCCTGCTCGTAGCTGTGCGAGTCGTAGATGTCCGTCTCCAGGACCCGGTGCGCGTAGCCGGACGCGTCGATCACGGGACGGGTCGCGTCCAGGGCCTTGGTGGCCAGGAACATGGCCCGCGTCACGTCGTCGAGCACCGTGATGCGGTCGTGCAGCTTCTGGTACGTCTCGTTGAGCGGGCACCAGCCGACGATCGAGGGGTGGGAGTAGTCGCGCTCCACGGCCTCCAGCCACTGGGCGACGAAGGAGGCGTCGGGCTGCTGGTTGTTCCCCGACGAACCACCGGTCTCGCAGCCCCAGTCGCCGAACTCGCCCCAGACCAGATAGCCGAGCCGGTCCGCGTGGTACAGGAAGCGCTCCTCGAAGACCTTCTGGTGCAGGCGGGCCCCGTTGAAGCCGGCCTCCATCGCCAGCTCGATGTCGCGGACCAGCGCCTCGTCGGTGGGCGCGGTCATCAGGCCGTCCGGGTACCAGCCCTGGTCGAGCACGAGCCGCTGGAAGACCGGGCGGCCGTTGAGGGTGACCGCCTTGCCCCGCAGCCCGACGGCCCGCAGCCCGGCGTAGCTCTCCACCGAGTCGACCACCACGCCCTGCGCGTCGGTGAGTTCGAGCCGGAGGCCGTACAGGTGCGGGTCGTCCGGACCCCACTCCCGCCGCCGGTCCTCGGGCACCGGGAGGTGCAGGCGGGGTGCGAGGTCGAGGTCGGCCCGCGCCTCGGCCCGGGACACCTCCCCGTCCGCGTCGCTCAGGACGGCGCGCACCCGGTGGCCCGGCAGGCTGCCGGAGAGCGGGAGTTCCAGGTGGAAGGCGGAACCGGCGAGGTCCGGGGTGATCCGGGGGCGCCTCAGGTGCACCTCGTGGACGGGCTCCAGCCACACGGTCTGCCAGATGCCGGTGACCCGCGTGTAGTTGCAGTCGTGGTTGGCGTACTTGATCGCCTGCTTGCCGCGGGCCTGCGGGCCCGAGCGGGGATCGCGGGCCCGGACGGTGATGACCACGTCCTGTCCGGAGCCCGCGATGTCGCCCAGGTCCGCGGAGAACGGGGTGAAGCCACCGCGGTGGCGGGCCACCTCGACGCCGTCCGCCCAGACGGTGGTGTCGTGGTCGACGGCCCCGAAGTGCAGCAGGACCCGGCGTCCCGCCCAGTCGGCGGGCAGCGACAGGACCCGCCGGTACCAGACGGCCTCCAGGAAGTCGGTGTCGCCGATCCCGGACAGCTCGGACTCGGGCGGGAAGGGGACGAGGATCTCCCCGCCCAGCTCACGGGTGAGGAGACCGCGTTCGAGGCCGCTGTCCCCCCGGTCGGTCTCGAACTGCCAGGGGCCGTTCAGGTTGAGCCAGTCGCGACGGACGAACTGCGGTCGCGGGTACTCCGGGCGGGGTACGGAGTGAGAGGACACGCGTGCTCCAGTGGGTCGTCGGGCCGGCGACGGACGGCCGGCCCGGGTCGTACGGGGTGGAAGGTTGGTGGGCGGATCAGGATCCGCCGAGCCCGGTGGTGGCCACCGAACTGACGATGCGGCGCTGGAAGAGCAGGAACACCACGACCAGCGGCAGCGCCGCCAGCAGCGCCGACGCCATGGCCTGGGCGTACTGGATGCCGAAGGCGTCCTTGACGGTGGCCAGGCCCACCGGCAGCGTCATCAGGCCGGGGTCGTTGGTGACGATGAACGGCCACAGGAAGTTGTTCCACGCGCCGATGAACACGAAGATCGAGACGGCGGCCACGATCGGCCTGGACAGCGGCAGCACCACCGACAGGAAGACACGTACCTCCGACGCGCCGTCGAGCCGGGCCGCGTCCTCCAGCTCTCCGGGTATGCCGTCGAAGAACCGCTTCAGGATGAACACCATCATGGGTGCCACGACCTGCGGCAGGATCACCGCGGCATAGGTGTCCACCAGGTTGAACGTCAGCATCTGTTCGAACAGCGGCACGACGAGCAGCTGCGGCGGGACCATCACGGCCGCCACGGTCACGGCCATCAGGACACGACGGCCACGGAAGGTCCCGCGGGAGAAGCCGTAGGCCGCCAGCGTGGAGATCACGACCGTGATCAGCGTGACCAGCCCGGCCACCAGGAAGCTGTTGGCTGCCCAGAGCAGCACGTTCCCGCGTTCGAGGATCTGCTCGTATGCAGACAGGGTGAAGGCACCCTTGAACGGTGACAGGCCGGGCTTGGCGACGTCCTGCTCACTCTGGAGGGAGGTGGCCACCGCCCAGAGGAACGGCACCAGCCAGACGGCCGCCAGCACGGTGAGCGCGGTACCGGCCAGGATGCGGGGAAGACGGCCGTGGCCGAGGAGCAGGGGCGATCCGGCCGAGTCCCTGGGCGGGCGGCGCCGGGTCCGCACGGGGGTTGCGGTGGTGGACATCGGTCAGTCCTCCTGGCGGAAGAGACGGAGCTGCGCGAGCGAGACGACGATGACGAGCGCGAAGAAGACGTAGGAGACCGCGGAGGCGTAGCCCAGCCGGTAGCCGGTGAACCCGACGTCGTAGACGTACTCGAGGAGGGGGCGGGTCGAGCCGTTGGGGCCGCCCTTGGTGAGGATGTAGATCTGGTCGAACACCTTCAGCGACGCGAGGATCTGGAGCATGGCGACCAGGACGGTGGTCCTGCGCAGCTGCGGGAGGGTGACGGACCACAGACGGCGCCAGGCGCCGGCGCCGTCGAGTGCGGCGGCCTCGTCGTACGTCGTCGGCAGGGACTGCAGCGCGGCGAGGTAGAGCAGGAAGTTGAAGCCGACCGTCCACCACACGGTGAGCGCGGCCACCGACCACATCGCGACGGACTCGTCGGACAGCCAGCCGACGGGTTCGAGGCCGAGCGCCCCGAGCAGTTCGTTGCCGAGGCCCACGTCCGGCTGGTACAGCCAGGTCCAGATCAGGGTCACGACGGTCACCGGCAGCAGGTACGGCACGAAGAAGGACAGCCGCCACACCCACTGGCCGGCCAGTCCGCTGTGCACCAGCAGCGCCATGGCCAGCGCGACCAGCACCAGCGGGACGCTGGAGACGGCGGTGAAGAAGACGGTGTTGCCGAGGCTGCTCCAGACGTCGGGGTCGCCGAACGCCTCCGCGTAGTTGTCGAACCCGACGAACGCCGTGTCGCGCAGCGCGAGGGAGCTGTCGGTGAGGCTCATCCAGAGGCCCTGCACCACCGGCCACACGAGGAAGAGCACGAAGGGGACGGCGAAGGGCAGCACGAAGAGCGGTCCCGGACCGCGTCGGCGGGAGCGGCGTGGGGGAGCGGCGGTGAACGGTGGCTCGCCGGTGGGCGCGGGGGCGCCGATGGGCGTGGTGGTGGTCACGTCGGAAACTCCTTCTGCTCGGTCAGGCCACCGGGTTGGGCTGCCGCAGCAGCGTGTTCGCCTCACGGACCATCTGCCGTACGGCCTTCTCGGCGGAGGTGTTGCCCAGCAGCGCCGACTGGAGCGGCTGGCACATGCGGTTCTGGAAGTTCGACGCGGCACCGGCGAACCAATTCGGCGGATCGAGGACCGCCACCTTCCCGGCGTCGGCGTACGAGGCCTGCGGCTTCAGTTCCGCGTACGCCGGCTCGGCGAGGACGGGCTGATAGGCGGGGATGTGCCCGGCGCTCGCCCACGTCAGGCTCTGCTTGAGGATCTGCGCGACGTAGCGGTGCGCCTCCCGGCGGCGTGCCGGGTCGGGGCTGTCCTGGTGCGGCAGGACGAAGCTGTGGGAGTCGGTGTAGACGGCGGGGCGGTCGAACACCTGGGGGAAGGGGGCCGCTCCCAGCTTGATGCCGGACTTCTGGAGCGTCGGCAGCTCCCATTCGCCGAGCATGGCCATCCCGCCCCGGCCGCCCATGAATCCGGCCAACGCGCTGTTGTAGTCGAGGTTGTTGGGATTGGTGCGGCCGTCGAAGAGCTGCTGCATGAACGACACGACCCGGACCGCCGCGTCGGTGTCGATCTCGGCCGGACCCCCGTCCGGCAGCGTGAACGCGGCACCGGTCTGCGCGTAGAGCGCGGCGAACTGCCGCCAACTCTGGGCGGTGTCGGTGACGTGGCCGAAGAGGATGCCGGACTTCCCCGTCACATCGGCCAGGGCCTTGCCCGCCTCCAGGAGCGCCTTCGGCGACCCCATCGGGGCGAGTTCGCCCTTCGGGTCGAGGAGCCCCGCCTTCGCGGCGGCATCGCGGTCGTAGAAGACGATGAACGGGTGGACGTCCAGGGGGATCGCGTAGACGGTCCCTTGATGCTTCGTACGCGCCCAGACGGCCGGTGTGAAGTCCTTCTCGGTCACACCGAACTCGGCGAGCAGGTCCAGGTCGAAGGGGTCCAGCAGTCCGCCGGGCGCGTAGCCGGCCAGCCGCGACAGGTGCAGGACCGCCACGTCGGAGGCGCGCCCGCCCGCGGCCGACATGGCGAGCTTGGTGTAGTACGAGGGCCCCCAGTCGAGGATCGTACGGTCGACCTCGAAGCCGTCGGGACCCTCGGAGACGGCCTTGATCATGTCGTCCATCAGCATGCCGTCACCGCCCTGGAACAGGTCCCAGACGCTGAGTGCCGAGGCGCCGGACGCGGAGGCCAGGGAGGAGCAGCCGGCCAGGGGGCCCATGGCGAGCAGCGCGCCCGCCCCGGCCGTTCCGTAACGCAGGAACCGGCGGCGGCCGATCCCGGGTGCCGGGCCGGAGCCGGGCGTGGCCGACGCCTCATGGGCGGGGGACGAAGAACTCATCACGGACCTTTCGACGGCCGGACGCTCATGCCGGATCGGCGGGGGACCGCCCGGTGTGGACGGTCCACCGCACACGGCAGGTGGGTGGCCGCACTGGCTGAAACGGTGCGGTCACATGTTTTTACATCGATGTACATTGGCTGTAAAGAGTTCGGACGGTACGGGTGTTCGAGACCTTCGGCGGCGCACCCCGCGTGAGTCCGGAAGCCCCCGCAGACCCCCGGAGGGCCGGGACATAGACTCGGCAGCGCACGAGGGCAGGGAGGTCGGCCGTGGCACGGCCCAGGATCAAGGACGTCGCACGGCACGCCGGGGTGTCGGAGAAGACCGTCTCCAACGTGATCAACGATTACGTCCATGTCTCCGAGCGGACCCGGCGCGTGGTCCGCGAGGCCATCGAAGACCTCGGGTACCGGGTGAACCTGGCCGGACGTCATCTGCGGAAGGGCCGTACGGGCATCATCGCGCTGGTCGTTCCCGAGCTGGACGTCCCGTACTTCGCGGAGCTCGCCCGGCATGTGATCCGCGAGGCGGAGCAGCTCTCCCTCACGGTGCTCATCCACCAGAGCGGGGCGGACCGCGAGCACGAACTGGCCGCCCTCGCCGGCTTCGGCTCCGACTTCGTCGACGGGATCATCCTCAGCCCGCTCGCCCTCACAGCGGACGACCTCCGCCAGCGGGCCGGTGTACCTCCGACGGTGCTGCTGGGCGAGCTGCTGGAGGAAGGGGCCGACCATGTGGCCATCGACAACGAGAAGGCCGCACGCCAAGCCACCGAGCATCTGATCGCCCTCGGCCGCCGGAACATCCTCGCGGTCGGCGGGCACGAGGCCCCCGGCCTCGGGACGGCGGAGGCCCGTACGCGCGGCTACCTCGCGGCCCTGGCCGAGGCGGGCCTCACCCACCACCCGGACGCGCTGCTGCCGGTGGGTGACTTCAGGATGCCGGACGGAGCCCGGGCGGTGACGAGGGCCCTGGACGCGGGCCTGCGTCCGGACGGGCTGCTGTGCCTCAACGACCAGCTGGCGCTGGGCGCGTTGCGCGCGCTCCACGAACGCGGCCTCAGGGTGCCCGAGGACGTCGCGGTGATCGGGTTCGACGATGTGGAGGGCGGCCGGTTCAGCGTGCCGACACTGAGCACCGTGGCACCCGACAAGGCCGCGGTGGCCAGGGTCGCCGTCCAGCTCCTGCACCACCGCATCGAGGAGGCCGCGCAGACTTCGCAGGCGGCCGATTCCGGAGACCACGGCGTCCAGTCACCTCAGGACCGCGTGGTGGCGCACCGTCTCGTCCTGCGCGAGAGCACGGAGGGGCCCGAGGCGCGGTCGGGCGAGGGGTCCTAGGCCGCGCACAGCATCGCCGCGGTCACAGCCGTGAGCAGCCCGATGTAGCCCCACGCGTGGGCGCGGTCGGGGATCCGCGGCGGGCGGCGGCGCAGCACCGCGATCACCGGCAGAGCTCCGAGGAGCAGCGCGGAGGCGGCCCGGAGGTCGATCAGTCCCAGCAGGTGCACCTGTGCGTCGGTGGCGGCAGGGACGGCGGCGGTCACCAGGGACACCGCGGTGGCCGGAGGCGCGATGGCGAGGGTGAGGGGATTGGCCAGCGCGGTCGCCACCCGCATGGGGTGACCGGCCCGCCGCATCGCCGGGACCGTCATCACGCTGCCCCCGACCCCGAGGAACGCGGCCACGGCACCGACCGGTGCGCCGAGGAGCGCCGGCAGCGGCCGGGGAGCCTCCTCGCCCGGACCGCTGCGGACGGCCGGGCGCAGGAAGCCGGGGCGCAGCAGCAGATCGGCAATGGTGAGGGCGACGTACGCAATGAACGCCCAGCGCACCGGACCGGCCGGTGCGAGGCGCGTGGCGAGCGCGCCCGCCGAGGCGCCCGCCGCCAGGAGGACCAGCAGCGGGCGGCTGCCCCGCAGCTCGGCGAGGACCCGCCGCGGGGTGACCGCCGTGGCGAATCCCGCGTTCACCACCATCACCAGGGCCGAGGTGGCCGTCGCCACCCGCATCGCGTCCCCGCCGAGCGCGGCGTCGGCCCACACCACGACCGGCACCGCGACGAAGCCACCGCCGAACCCGAACAGCACCGTCGTCATCCCGGTGAGGAGCCCGACCCCTGCCAGCATCACCATGTCCATGCGCCTCACTCCACCAGCTCCGGCGGGTGTCCCGCATGCGATGGTCGGCACACTTCCTTCGCGTCCCGGCCACTACGCTGGAGCGGTGAAGAACGTCCCCCTGGCCGATGTCGACCACGTCGACCGGGCCGTCCTGCCGATCGGCACCGACTACCCGCCCGGTCACGTGCTGGACTGGCACGCCCACCGGCGCGCGCAGTTCCTCTACGGAGCCACCGGCGTCATGGTCGTGGACACCGCCGACGGGACCTGGACCGTGCCGCCCGAGCGCGCCGTACTCATTCCGTCCACCACCCGCCACCGCGTCCGCATGCTGGGGGTGAGCACCCGAAGCCTGTACGTCGAACCGGCGGCCGTCCCCTGGTGGCCCGCCGTCTGCACGGTGGTCGACGTCCCGCCGCTGCTGCGTGAACTGCTCCTCGCCGCCGTGGAGTTCGAGCCCGACTACAGCCTTTCCGGGCGTGCGGGGAGCATCGCCGATCTCCTTCTGCACGAGATCTCCGAGCGCGCCCCGCTACCGTTCCACGTGGCGATCCCCGCCTCCGCCGAGCTCGCGAGGCTCTGCCGCGCGTACCTCGCGGCCCCGGACGCCGGCGTCACCAACGCCGACTGGGCCGCCGCGGCGCACATGAGCGAACGGGCCTTCACCCGGCGTTTCCGTACGGCGACCGGCGACAGCCCGGCCGTCTGGCGGGCCCGTGCCCGGCTGCTCGCGGCCGTACCGCTCCTGCGCACCGCGTCGGTCAGCGCGGTCGGCGCGCGCCTCGGCTATGCCTCACCCGCCGCGTTCACGGCCGCGTTCACCCGGGCCTTCGGCACACCGCCGTCCCGCTTCGCGACCGCCGGTGCGCCGCGCTGAGCACCTCGCCCCGGGGAACGGGTCCTGAGGGGCCGGTCCTCATCCCACGGGCGGCGGAAGGGCCGCTCGGCGGTGACCGTAGGCTACGTCGTGGTCAACGCCCGGCGCCGAGGGGCCGGGCCGTCGGCACCGGGCGCCCACCAGCCCGCAGGCCGGCCGCACACGATTCATCAGCAAGGACGTCATGCAGGGAGTTCTTACCGGGTTCGCGGTGATCGCCGTCGTCATAGGCACCGGCTACGTCCTCGGACGCCGCGGGCACCTGGGGGAGGACGGCCGGACGGTCCTGACCAGGCTCGCCTTCAACGTGGCGACCCCCGCACTGCTCTTCACCACCCTGGCGGGCGCGGACCTGTCGGTCATCTTCTCCCAGCGGCTCCTCGTCACGGCGGCCGCGACGCTCTCCGCGGCAGCCCTCTTCATCACCGTAGGACTCCTACGAGGCTGGGGCACGGGACCGATCACCATCGGCGCCCTGTGCTCCAGCTATGTCAACGCCGGAAACCTCGGGATCCCGATCGCCGTCTACGTACTGGGAGACGCCTCCCTCGTCGCCCCCGTCCTGCTCTTCCAGCAGATCGCCGTCACCCCGCTGGCGCTGACTGTCCTCGACCTGAGCAGGCCCGGCGCACCCCGCTCGCTGTGGCAGCGCCTGACCTCACCGCTCCGCAATCCGATGGCCGTCGGCTCGCTGTCGGGCGTCGCGGTGGCCGCCACCGGATGGTCCGTACCCTCACCGGCCCTCGAACCGCTCACCCTCATCGGCAACATGTCCGTCCCCGCGGTCCTGCTGGCCTTCGGCATCTCCCTGCGCGGCAGCGGCATGCCCGCCCGGGGGGAGAACCGGCCCGCCATCGTCCTGTCCGCCGCCCTCAAGACGACCGCCCAGCCCGTCATCGCCTGGGCACTGGGCGCGGGCGTCTTCCATCTGCACGGTGCGGCGCTGCTCGACGTCGTCGTGATCTCGGCGCTGCCCGCGGCACAGAACCTCTACACGTACGCCTCGCAGTACCGCGTGGCGGAACAGATCGCCCGGGAGTCCATCCTGCTGTCCACCGCAGTCTCGGTCCCGGTACTGATCGCCGTCGCCGCCGTTCTGGGCTGAGGACCGCACTCAGAGGTCCGGTCGCGCCTTCTTCCGCCGGGCGCGCTCCTCGGACTCCTGTATCTCCAGGATCCGGAAGACATGGGCGCTCGCCCGCTTGCGCGCACTCCCGCTCGTGAACAGCGCCGCACCCGCGACGGCGGGCGGAACGGCCAGGGCCCCGATCCCGAGCAGTTCCGGCCAGTCACGCTCGACGCTGCACAGCTTCCCCGCGCCCTCGCTGTACGGGGTCCTTTCGCCGTCGTAGAACACCGGTGCCTCGCAGGCGATTTCGTCGTGGTAGTCGTCCACGCTGAACGGGATCAGCAGCAGATAGCCCAGCCAGAGGAACAGGGCCGCCGACACCGCCATGAGGCCGGCACCCCAGTTCTGCTGCCGTCCGGCCCAGCGGTCGAATTCCTGACGAGCCGGCCATTGCATGAGAGATCCCCCGTCGGTTGTCCGGCGTGCTTGTTCCGCCGGGGATCGTACCGACCGCGTCCCACCTCCCGCCGCTCACTCCCCGGTGGTGGCGGCTTGGGGAGATCGACCGAGTGCCCGGCAGGCGGCAGGCTCTAGGGTGTCGACCTCCGTGTGCACGGCCTCCAGGGCCGGCACCCGACACCGAAGTGGCAGGCGTCATGAGCGACATGTGGACCGGCGAGAAGATACGCCTGCGAGGTGTCGAGCCCGACGACTGGGAGGGCTTCCGTGACCTGGCCCGGGACACCCTCGACGTCCGCAACGCCGACCTGGTCGAACCCCCGCGTTCCGCCGAGAGTTTCCGTACCTGGACCGCCGAGCGGGCCGGGCGGCCGCCCGGCGGCGACGCGTTCCGCCTGGTCATCGAGGCGCTGGCCGACCGGGCCTTCGCGGGGTCGGTGACCGTCGGGGAGACCGACAGCCGCGCCGGACGGTTCAGAACCGGCATCGAGATCGGCCGCCATCACCGCCGCAGGGGATACGCGGCCGAGGCGACCGAACTCGTCCTCACCTACATGTTCGCCGAACAGCGCCACAACAAGTGCGAGGTGGAGGTCTACGCCTTCAACGATGCTTCCCTCGCCCTCTACCGGGCGCTGGGCTTCGTCGAGGAAGGACGGCTCCGCCAGCACGAGTTCTTCGCCGGCGGCCACCACGACGTCGTCCTGCTCGGCATCACCGCCGCCGAGTACTGGGCCGCGCATCCGCGCCCCTCGGTGCGGTGATCCGCGCCTCACGCCCCCGCCGCTGTCACACCCTGCGGTGCAGCAGGAACCCGAGCAGCGCCTCGATCTCGCGCGCCGCGCGCGGGACGAGGGGCACGCTCCGCAAGCAGGCGCGGGCCGCGTCCAGGTGACGGCGGGCCTCCTCCAGGGTGGCGGCGCGGCCGCCGCACGCCTCGACGAGTGCGGCCGCGCGGACCGCTCCGGCGTCGTCGAGAGCGAGCGGTGAGTTCAGAAGCGCGGCGAGTTCCCTGGAACGGGGACCCGCACCGGCGAGGGCGGCGAGCACGGGGTAGGTCTTCTTCCGCTGCCGCAGATCGCTGTACACCGGCTTGCCCGTCACCGCCGGGTCACCCCAGATGCCGAGCAGGTCGTCGACGGCCTGGAAGGCCACCCCGAGGTGGCGTCCGGCCCGGTCCAGGGCGGCGACGGTCCGGGCCGGCGCTCCGCCCAGCAGGCCGCCGAGCGCCGCCGCGCAGCCCAGCAGGGTGCCGGTCTTGAGCTCCGCCATCGAACGGTACTCGTCCGTCCGTACGGCGTCGGGTCCCGTCCAGGGCCGGGCAGCGAAGAGCAGGTCCTCGGCCTGGCCGCGTACGAGACCGCTCAGCGTCCTGGACAGCCGGGCCACCGCCGCGGCCGTGTGCGGGCCCGGCGTCTCGGCGAGGGTCTGCACGGCGAGGGCGAAGAGGGCGTCACCCGCGAGCACGGCCGGCCCGGTGCCGTACGCCTTCCACACGGTCTCCCGCTGCCGCCGGGTCCCGTCCCCGTCCATGATGTCGTCGTGCAGCAGCGAGAAGGTGTGCACCAGCTCGACCGCCACCGCCCCGGGTACGGCGCTCTCCCCGGGAGCCCCCACCGCCTCGGCGCACAGCACGGCGAGGGTCTGGCGCAGCCCCTTGCCCTCGAAGGACCCGTCGGCGGGCGCGCCGCCGACCTCGCACCAGCCGAGCGAGAACGCGGCCATCTCGCCCGGCCAGGGGTGGAGGCGCTCTATCGCGGCGGACAGGGAGGGACGCACCAGATCGCGGCAGCGGGCGAGCACGCGGGGGACGCCGGCCGCGACGTCCGGCTGCGGGGAGCCCGCGGCTTCCCGGGCATTCACGGTGACGGTCGTGGGGAAGGTCATCGCGTCGCCGCCTCCTCGACACGGTGGCCCACGTCGGGCAGCGGGCCCACCCCCAGCTCGGCCGCGGCCTTGTCCACCATGTCCCGGGCGTGCCGCAGACCGATCCGGTCCAGGGTCCGGTGGAGCTCCGCCAGTTCGACGGCCGTCTCCGCCGGGTTCCGCCCCAGCCGCGCCAGCGACTTGGCGAGCCCCAGCCGGGACAGGGCCGTGCCCCGCGGCTCGTTCATCTCCTCGAATTCGGCGAGCGCCCGCGTGTACGTGTCGCGGGCCTGCGCGTACTGCCCGGCCCGGTAGTGCACATTGCCGCGCATCTTGTGGTTGTACGCCAGTGCGCTGGACAACTTCATCTCGCGGCAGGCCTCTTCGGCCTCGGTGAGCAGCGCCAGCGCGCGCTCCACATCGCCGTCGCGCACGGACACCACGTCCGCGATCCCGCGCAGCGCCCAGGCGCGGCCCCGCCGGTCGTCGGCCGCGCCCGCGGTCTCGGCCGCCTCCTCGAACAGGGCGAGCGCCTTGTCGTACGAGCCGGTGTTCCGGTGCATCTGGGCTATGCCCTCCAGCGCCCACACCGTGTGCCGTGCCTCCCCGCGCCTGCGGGCCTCGGCGAGCAGCTGTTCGTGCAGTTCGCCGACGGCCTGGTAGTCGCCCTGGATGCGCCCGGTCTCCGCGAGTCCGGCGAGCGAGTAGCCCCGTACCACCACGTCGCCCCCTCGCTCGCCCAGTTCGGCCGCGAGCCCGAGCAGCCGGTACGCCAGTGCCAGCGAGCCCCGCTGGCGCGCGAGCGTGCCACCGCTCCACAGCGCCCAGGCCATCGCTCCGACATCCCCCGCCGAACGCGCCGCACGGTAGCTCGACTTCCAGGCGGCGTCGGCCTCCGCCACCCGGCCCAGCCGGCGGTACGCCTCCGCGACGGCGAGCCCGCAGCGCGCCATCTCCCGCTGCTGCCCGGCACGTTCCGCTGCCCGCAGCTCCTCGATCCCCTTGTCCAGCACCTCGGTGAGGGAGGAGTTCACCGACAACGAGCCGAGCGCCCCCTGATACTCGGGAGCGAACGCCTTGTCCTTCGGCCGATCCTGCTGAGTCACCCGTGCCACCCGCTCACTGTCTTGTCCGTCCGTGGAACCGTTGTTCCGGCGGTTGGTCGGCCGCCGTCCCTGATCAAGACGGTATGGGCGGGCGGGGGTTCCACGAATCCCTCTCCGTGTTGGTCGTGGGTCGTCCCTGAGAGCCACGGGAACCGTGCCGTGGTCCTCCGTGCGAGGGACGGCCCGATCGGAGTACGCGCTCCCCTACGGCCGGACGTTCAGGAAGAAACGGGACGGGTCGGGGCACCCGGAGCGTCAACCGGGAGCGATCTGGGTAAGGTGGCACCGATCAAGTGAAGGTAGCCTTACCTAACTTAAAGGAGTACCGGTGACCAACCCCTTCGAGGACGAGAACGGCACCTATCTGGTGCTCGTCAACGACGAGGGACAGCACTCGCTGTGGCCTGCCTTCGCCGAGGTGCCCGGTGGCTGGACCGTGGCCCACCAGGAGGACACCCGCCAGGCCTGCCTCGACTACGTCGAGCAGAACTGGACCGACCTGCGGCCCAGGAGCCTGGTGCGGAGCATGGCGGCCGGGTCTGCGTGAGCCCCGCGAAACACGAGAGGCGTCCGTCCGGAACCCCGGACGGACGCCTCTCGTGGTGGAACCGGCGGAAGCCGGAATCAGGTCAGGATTCCCCGGCGGTCGCGGCCGCCGGTGCCGCCCCGGCGGTCACCGCCGCCTCGTCGCGGCGTGACCGGTGGGACATCCAGGCGGCGACCAGGGCGCCCGAGATGTTGTGCCACACGGAGAACACCGCGGCAGGCAGAGCGGCCAGCGGGCTGAAGTGAGCGGTCGCCAGGGAAGCGGCGAGCCCGGAGTTCTGCATGCCGACCTCGAAGGCCATGGCGCGGCTCGCGGGCCGGCCGAGCCCCGAGATCTTGCCCGCGCCGTAGCCGAGCGCGAGCCCGAGGCCGTTGTGCAGCACCACGGCGATCAGCACGGTCACGGCGGCCGACTTGATCGCGCCGGCGCTGCCCGCGACGACGGCGCAGACGATCGCGGCGATGGCCAGCGAGGACAGCCAGGGCATGAGGCCCAGTACCCGGTCGACCAGCTTCCCCGCGACCAGCCGCACCACCAGACCGCCGAGGACCGGGAGCAGCACCGTCTTGAGGATGTCCGTGATCATCGAACCGGCGTCCACCGGCAGGTACGCACCCGCCAGGAGCAGCGTCAGCGGCGGCGTCACCAGAGGGGCGACCAGGGTGGAGACGGTGGCGACGGAGACCGAGAGCGCCACGTCGCCCCGGGCCAGGAAGGTCACGACGTTCGACGCCGTGCCGCTCGGCGCGCAGCCGACCAGGATGAGCCCGGCCGCCAGCTGCGGCGGCAGCCCGAGCAGATGGGCGATGGCCCAGCCGAGCCCCGGCATGATCACGTAGTGCGCGACCAGGCCGATCGCCACGGCCCACGGGCGCCTCGCCACGCCCCTGAAGTCGAGCGGAGTCATCGTCAGCCCCATGCAGAACATGACGATCCCCAGCAGGTACGGAACCGATTCCGTCCAGCCGTCGAACGTGCCGGGAGTGACGAGACCGGCTACGCCCGCCACGAGTACGAGGACGGGGAACACCGTGACGGCACGCCTCGCCGCCTTGTCGTCGGAGGCCGGTTGATCAGGGGATATCTGTTCGGTTTGCACAGGCGCGATGAGACTCCGCAGGCGTGGGCCTCCGCAAGCGAGTCTCATCATGCGGACGCGATGTCCAGGATGCGTCTGTTCGGGCGGCCTCCGCCCACGTCTGTTCGGGCGGCCTCCGCCCACGTCTGTTCGGGCGGCCTCCCGCTTACGGCTACAGGCGAAGCTCGCGTCCCTGCCAGCGCCTCCGCAGCCAGCGGTCGTGACCGGCCAGGACGATCGCTCCGGGGCCCGCTCCCATGGCGGCCTCCAGTTCGTCGCAGAGCCGGGGCGACAGATGGTTCGTGGGCTCGTCGAGCAGCAGCAACTCGGGCGGATGCGCCACCAGGAGCGCCAGCGCGAGCCGACGGCGCTGACCGACCGAGAGACGCCCCACCTGCTTGCCCAGGTCCGCCTCGCTCATCAGCCCCAGCGCACTCAGCGGCACGGCCTCCGCGCGCGCGGCGCCGAGCGCCTGTGCGTAGGTGTCCCGGACGGTGCGGTCCGGCCGGCGGAACACGGTGTCCTGGGCCAGCAGCCCCACCGAGAGCCCGCCCTTGTGCCGTACGTCGCCGTCCGCCGCGAGACGCCCGGCGAGTACGGCCAGGAGTGTCGACTTCCCCGCACCGTTCTCCCCCGTCACGAGCAGACGCTCGGTGGCGGACACATCGAGGCGGTCGAGGGTGAGGCGGCCCGGCACCCGCACCTCGCGCAGGGCGACGAGCACGCCGTCCGCCGACGGCCCGGCGAGCGCGGTGCGGCGGAACCGCAGCGGCTGCGGAGGCTCCGCGACCCGGCCGCGTTCCAGCTCGTCCAGCCTGCGCGCGGCGTTGCGCACCCGGCGCGAGATCTGGCTCTGCACCCGGTTGGCCCGGACGCCGTAGCCCATCTTCTCGCTGTCGCGGGGCCCACGGTCCGGGGCGACGCGGTGCGTGGTCGTACCGATCGACCGGCGCAGTACGTCCAGTTCCTCCTGCTCCTCGGCGTAGCGCCGCTCCCAGCGCTCGCGTTCGGCACGCTTCTCGGCCTGGTAG
Organism: Streptomyces sp. NPDC102451; assembly: GCF_044765485.1. NCBI lineage: Bacteria > Bacillati > Actinomycetota > Actinomycetes > Kitasatosporales > Streptomycetaceae > Streptomyces > Streptomyces sp. NPDC102451. The sequence goes on from NZ_JBIWKD010000002.1 coordinate 397,450, forward strand.
GCGGTGTAGTTGCCGCCGTACCGCACCGGGCCGTCCACGGCCGGGTCGAGGTCGATCAGGTCCGTGCACACGGCGTCGAGGAAGGCCCGGTCATGGCTGGCCACGACGACCGCACCGGGCAGCCCGCACACCTGCTCCTCCAGGAACGCGGCGGCGCTGTCGTCGAGGTGGTTGGTCGGCTCGTCCAGCAACAGGGCCGAAGGCCTCCTGACCAGCAGCGAAGCCAGTGCCAGACGCCCGCGCTGCCCGCCGGACAGGGAGCCGAGCGTGCGGTCCCGCCGGATCCCGCCGAGGCCCAGACCCTCCAGCACCATCGTGGCGCGGCGGTCGGCGTCCCACGCCTCCTGCTCCTGGGCCCGCTCCAGCCGCCGGCCGTAGGCGTCGAGCAGCGCGGCGTAACCGGGGGAGTCCTCCTCGGCGTGGGCGAGTTGCGCCGAGAGGCGTTCGAGTTCGGCGAGGGCGTCGCGGACCTCGCTCAGGGCCTCGTCCAGTACGTCGGTGATCGTCGCCGCGGCGGCGAACGGCATCTCCTGGTGCAGGAAGCCGAGATCGGCCGGGCGGGTGATGCTCCCCGCGTCCGGTTCGTCGGCCCCGGCGAGCAGGCGGAGCAGCGTCGACTTGCCGACGCCGTTCTCCCCGATCAGCCCGATGCGGTGGCCTGGGGGCGCCGTGAGGGAGAAGCCGTCGACCACCCGCCCGGTGCCGAAGGAGCGGACGATGTCGCGTGCGAGCAGGGCTGCGGGAGTGTCGGACATGGGAGAAGACCTCGTGGGGCATGCGGGCGGACAGGCTTCCGCCCGGGGCGGGCAGGGGGCGGGCACGACACGGCGCCTCGCGGCAGCGGCGCTGTCGCGCACCTGCCCACGGGCGATCACATCCGGGTGTCACCCGGAGATGTCGTCGTCTCCCACCATGTCCGGTCTCCTCACCGAGAGAACGATGTCCGCACGACCCTAGCAGCCGGCCCTCCGCCGCTCCTGAGACGTCGTCATCCCTACTTGCCCGAGCCGACCGGCGTCACCGTGATGCGGGAAGCAGTGCCGTCGCCCGCGGGGACGTTCACGGAGAGGGACATGCTGTGCGAGTGGGTCTCGTTCGGCGGTGTCACGAGCGCCGAGGTGAACGTGACACCGGAGCCTCCGCTGCTGTTCGGCGGGAAGTAGAGGGAGAAGTTGGTGGCCTCGCCGGGCGTCAGTGTGACCGTCGGCGCCGACCTGCCGCTGTTACGGGCGGCGCTCACGGTGCCGTCCTTGCCCTTGAGGTCCAGGCCGGGGAACCCGTGCATCGAGCAGGACGCGGATCCGGTGTTCCGGAGGTTGATCAGGAGCTCGCCCTCCGCCATGCCTCCGGAACTGCTGAAGGAGAGGTCCGCGGTCCGGCAGACACCGCCGGACGAGGAGCCGGACGGGCTGACGGAGGCGGTGGCGGAGGCCGACGCCTGACTGTCCCCGCCGCCGGAACCGTCCGTGCTGCCGTCCGTGGCACCGTCGCCGCTCGGGCTTCCCGAACCGGCGGAGGGCTCCGTCGATGTGGACGCAGACGCGGACGCCGCCGCGCCGACGTCACTGCTGCCGCCGCCGTCGCAGGCGGCGAGGGAGAGCGCGGCCACCACCGCGACCCCGACAGATGTCTTGCGAAGGCGCATGAGTTCCCCTGCCGTCAGGCACCGGCTGCTCCGTACGAGCAGGCGCATGTGTCATACATATGTGCTCATGCCCGTCAGAAGCCCCGCCATGTACGCCGGAACCGCGCCGCCGGGGATGCGGAGGGCCGTGCTTGCGGGCAGCGTGGGGGAGTGCCGCCGTTGCCGAGAACCCAGTGGATCCCCGTAGGCCTCATCGTGCTGGCCGTGGTGGTCGACCTGGTCACGCCGCACGACGTGACGTCGGCGCCGCTCCTCATGGCGGCGCCCGTCGCCGCCGCACCGCTCTGCGGTGTCCGCGGGATCATCGGCGTCGGCATCACGGCGATGGTCGTCCACGCGTTCCTCGCACGGGTCGACGGAACCTTCGGCTGGCGCGCGGGCGTGGCCAACCAGATCACCCTGGCGGCCGTCACCGCGCTCGCCGTCCTGATCCACCGCACGCTGCGCAGAGGGGACGACCGCGCCCGGCGCGCCCAGCACGTCGCGGCCGTCGCCCAGCGGGCCGTACTGCCCAGACCCCCGTCCCGCCTGGGGGACCTCCACATCGACGCGCGGTACGTGCCCGCCGAGAGCGAGGCCCTGATCGGCGGGGACCTGTACGTGGTGCAGAGCACCCCGTACGGGATCCGGGTCATGGTCGGTGACGTGCGGGGGAAGGGGCTCGGGGCGGTCAGCGCCGTCAGTGCCGACCTCGGCGCATTCCGGTACGCGGCCGACGAGGCCGAGGACCTTCCGCAGCTGGTGGCCCGGCTGGAGCGGGCCCTGCTGCGCGAGGGCGGCAGGCGCGGGGGCCAGCAGCAGGAGGAGGGCTTCACCACGGCGCTCATCGCGGAGTTCTCCTCGGACCTGGAGACCGTGCGCCTGGTCAACCGGGGCCATCCGCCGCCGGTGATCCTGGACGCGGAGGGCCGCACGACCCTGCTCGAGGCGTCCGAGGAGTCACCCCCGCTGGGGATGAGCGATCTGGGCGTCTGGTCCTCCCCGGTCGACAGCTTCCCCTTCCCGGCCGGCTCCACCCTGCTCTGCTACACCGACGGCGTCACCGAGTCACGCGACATCGCAGGACGCTTCTACGACCCCGTCGCCCGTATGCCGCTCGTGCTCGGCAGGCGGGCGCTCTCCGGTGGGCGCGTCACGCCGGGGCAGATCCTGGACGCGCTGATCCTGGACGTGCGGCGCCATGTCGGCGGCCGGCCGCAGGACGACCAGGCCATGCTGGCCCTGCACCGCGCGCACCCCGGACACGGACCCGCCCCGGCCGTCTCCCCGCTCTGACCGGCCCGCACCCCCGCCCGTTTGTCCCCCGCCGGGCTGGACATGATCCGGTTCGTGACGAAAAGCCCTGACGCAGTGACGTGGACGCTGAAGAGCGAGCGCCCGGAGCCCGCCGGCTATCTGACGGTGCGGTGCCGCACCTATGTCCAGCCCGACGGCAAGGAATCGGACTGGGACATCCTCCAGGGCCCGAGGACGGTGGCCCTCGTCGCGTTCACGGAGGACGGCCGGGGCATTCTCGTGCGCCAGTACCGCCCCGGCCCCGGCAAGGTGCTGGCCGAGCTCCCCGGCGGCATGATCGAGCCCGGCGAGGACGTGCTGCACGCGGCGGCACGGGAGCTCCTGGAGGAGACCGGATATCAGGTGGGGACGGCCGAGGTCGTCATGCGCACGTACCTGGCGTCCTACGCGACCAACGTGAGGTACGCCGTGCTGGCCAGGGGCTGCCGCGAGGTCGCCGAACCCACACCTGACGCTGAGGAGTTCGTCGAGCCGTTCACCCTGGAGCAGGACGCGTACGTGGACCACCTCCTCGGCGGTGAGTACACGGACGCGGACGTGGGCCTGGCGGGACTCGTCGCGGCGGGCCTCCTCCTGCGGAGGAGCTGAGGCACCACCGCCGGCCATCAGCCATCCGCCGTACAGCGGGCGCGACCTGGAGTGCGCGCGGTTCCCATCCGGTTCACACTCGTCCCATGCCCAACGACCCTCCTCCGGCCTCCGGCCCGGGTCCGGCCGGCCCCCCTGCCGGAGGGGGCGCCCACCAGACGCTGGCCCTCGCGGCGATGCTCTTCGCCGTGTCGATGACGTTCATCGACCAGACGATCGTCGCCATCGCCGCTCCCAGCATCATCCACGAACTGGGCCTCTCGTCCTCCGGGATGCAGTGGGTCGTCAACGCCTACCTGCTCGCGCTCGCCGCCTTCTTCGCGCTCGGCGGGCGGCTGTCCGACATCCTCGGCCACCGTCGGGTGATGGTGATCGGCACGCTCGTGTTCGTCGTCTCCTCCGTGCTGTGCGGGTGCGTCCCGAAAGGCGATTTCGCGCAGCCCTGGCTGATCATCTTCCGTGCCACCCAGGGGCTCGGCGCTGCGCTGATGTTCCCTGCCGCGCTCGCCGTGGTCATCGCCGTCTTTCCTGTGGGGAAGCGCGGGCGCGCACTGGCGCTGTTCTTCGGACTGTCGGGCGCTCTCACCGCGGTCGGACCGCTGCTCGGCGGCTGGCTGACGGCCTGGACCTGGCGGGCGATCTTCTGGGTGAACGTGCCGATCGCCGTCATCGCCCTCGTCCTCGCCGCCCTGGCCCACATCCCGGAGACCCGCCGCCGCGAGAAGCTCGACGTACCCGGTGCCGTCCTGGTCGCCGTGGGCATGGGGCTGAGCGTGCTCGGGTTCCAGCAGGCTTCCGCCTGGGGCTGGAGCAGCGTCGCCACCTGGGCGTGCATCGTGGGCGGGCTCGTCGTCCTGGCGGTCTTCTGCCGCTTCGAACTCGGCGTGGCGGAGCCACTCATCAAGCTGCGTGTCTTCCGCGACCGGGCGTTCACCGTCGACAGCCTCGTCCTCTTCTTCTCGATGCTGGCCTTCGTCCCGGTGTTCTTCTTCGCCTCCGTCTACGCACAGGTGTCGCTGAGCGCCTCACCCAACCAGGCGGCCCTGTACCTGCTGTACTTCTTCATCGGCTTCGGGATCGCGTCCCAGTGGGGCGGCCGCATTCTGGACCGGCGCGGAGCCCGTCCGGCGATGAAGCTCGGAACGGCGCTCGGCGCTGTCGGGTTCGCCCTGTGGGCGAACAAGCTGACGGACCTGTCGATGCACGACCAGTGGCCGTACGCCGCGCTCGCCGGCGCCGGTATCGGCTTCCTCCTCGCCCCCGCGTCCACCGACGCGGTCAACCGGTCGATCGGCGCCTCGTACGGCGAGGTCACCGGCATCACTCAGACCGTCCGCAATTACGCGGCAGCCGTCGGCATCGCCGTCTTCGGGACGGTCCTCACCCATGTCACCACCGACAGGGTCGTGGAGACCCTCACGTCCAAGGGGGTTCCGGCGGGCGCGGCGAACGACGCCGCCAGATCGGTCGCGGAGGCCGTCACCGGCAACCCGGACGCACAGGAGCCGACCGGCTCAGGTCCGGTCGCCACCCTGATGAGGGACTCGATGAACGCGGTCAGGATGGACTTCGCCGAGGCGAACCAATGGGTGTTCTACGGGATGGCCATCGCCCTCGGCGTCGCCTATCTGTGCGCCCTCCGGCATCCGGGGACACGGGTCACCGGGGACCCGCCCACGGAGAAGGCCCCGCAGCCGGGCCCGGGCGCCCGGCCGGACGGCGGCTGAGGGCGCCCGGGCCCGGTGGAAGCCACTACGGTCCCCGGCTGCTCAGGGGCACATCCGGTGTCCGCTCAGACGGCTGCCAGCCGCAGGTCGGCGCCGCCGGCCCGCAGGCCCTCGGCAGCGGCCTCCGCCAGCGAGTCGTCGGTGACGATCGTGTCGAACGCACTGAGCGGCGCCACCCGGAACTTGCCGAACGTCCCGTACTTCGACGCCCCGGCGACCAGCACACTCGACCCCGTGCACTCCATCGCCGCCTGTTTGACCTCCACCTTCGCCGCCGAAGGGGTCGTCACCCCGCGCAGCAGATCCCAGGAGCTGGTGCTGATGAAGGCGATGTCGAGGGCGAGCTGGCGCAGCGTGGTGGCCGCGAGCCGGCCCACGCTCGACCGGTTGGAGGGGTCCACCTGGCCGCCGATGTGTATGACGTCGAGGTGCGACGAGGCCATCAGCCGGTCGACGGTCGTGAAGTCGTTGGTGACGACCGTCAGTGACTCGTGGCGGGCGAGCAACGGCACCATGGCCAGCAGCGTCGTACCCGCGTCCAGGTAGACCGTCATCCCCTCGCGTACGAGTCCGGCGGCGGTCGTGGCCATGGCCTGCTTCTCCGGCTGCTCCGTCAGCGACTTCGCCTGGAAGCTGGGCTCGCTCTGGAGATGGCTGGCGATCCGCGCCCCGCCGGGCACGGAGAACACCAGCCCCTGACGCTCCAGTTCGGCGATGTCGCGGCGGACAGTCATGTGGGAGACGCCGAAGAGCTGGGTGATCTGCTGCACGCTCAGTACCCCGTCGCGCCGCAGATGCTTCAACAGGAGCTCGCGCCGTTGATCGGGGATCAGGGGCAACTGCTCTTCGTCGGCCACTGCTTCTTACCTTTCCTCCTGCGACCACCGCGGTCGCTGCTCGATTGTGCCGTCCCGGCGTGCGGCGCCCCAACAGGGCGCGGCCTCAGGACCCCACGAAGGTGCTGAGCAGGAGCACCCCGCCGAGGCTGAGCAGCGACTGCAGGGACAGCATCAGGGTCCAGGTGCGGAACGTCTGGGCCACCGAGAGCTGGTAGTACTCCTTGAACAGCCAGAACCCGGAGTCGTTGACGTGCGACAGCATCACCGCGCCCGACGCCGTCGCCAGCACCAGCAGTTCGGGGGAGAGGCCCGGGTAGGCGCCGATCAGCGGGGCGACGATCCCGGTGGCGGCGGCCGTGGCCACCGTCGCCGAGCCGAGGCAGATCCGCAGCAGCGCGGCGACCAGCCAGGCGAGCAGCAGCGGCGGGATCGACCAGTGCACCGCGTAGTCGGAGATCAGCTTGTCGATGCCGGTCGCGGTGAGCATCGCCTTGAGGCCGCCGCCGGCGCCGAGGATCAGCACGATCCCGCCGACCGGGCCGAGGCCCTTGCCCGCCATCTTCTGGAGCTGGCCCAGACCGAAGCCGGAGCGCAGACCCAGCGCGAAGAAGGCGAAAATCACCGCGGCCAGCAGTGATATGACCGAGGAGTCGCACGCCTCGAAGATCGCGTACGGGAGCGAGCCCTCCGCGGTGTTCGAGGTACCGACCGTTCCGATGAGCATCAGGACGGGCGGCAGCAGCACCGTGATCAGCGCGAGGGTGAACGAGGCCGGCCGCTTGCGGTTCTCCGGCTCGGGGCCGGTCTCCGGGATGGGGCCCTTGTCGAGGTCCGGGGCCGGGCCGAACCACCGCGAGGCGAACTTCGTCAGCAGCGGTCCGCTGATCACCGCGATCGGGATGCCGATGATCAGGCCGTACATGATGGTCAGGCCGGTGTTCGCCCCGTACGCGGAGACGGCGAGCGTGGGGGAGGGGTGCGGGGGCAGCAGGCCGTGCGAGATGTACAGGCCGGCGGCGAGCGGCAGCCCCACGTACAGCAGGTGGGTGCCCGTGCGCTTGGCGACGGCGTACACCAGCGGCACGAGCATCACGAAGCTGACGTCGAAGAGGTGCGGCATCCCGATGAGCAGGGCGGCGGCGGTGATCGCCGTCGGGATCCACTTCACCGGCCGGGAGCCGATGAAGACGGTGGCGATCCGGTCGGCGCCGCCGGAGCCCAGCAGGATGCCGCCGAGGATCGTGCCGAGCCCGATGGTGGGCCCGGTGCTCTTCAGCGCGTCGCCGAAGCCGTCCTGGAAGTGCTCGACGGTGTCGCCGGGCCCGAGGCCCGCCGCGAGTCCCAGGCCGAGGGCGGACAGCGCCAGCGCCAGGAACGGGTGGAGCTTGGCCTTGGTGATCAGCAGGATCAGGACGACGACCGCGGCGGCGCCCAGCAGGAGGTGTTGGAGGTCGGTACCCATCATCGGCTCGCGTAGGGGGCGGAGGAGGCGGTGGCGCGGGAGTTACGCCCGGAGGTCCAGGCGTGCAGCAGGTCCGCGTCCGGGTCGGCGAGATCGCCGAGGGTGATCAGGTCACCGGCCCGCACCTCGCGTGCGAGGGTGGCGTGCGCGGCGAGGTACAGCGGGGCCGTGTCGGCGGGAGCGTCCTCGTCGCGGAGCAGGACGGCCTGGACGCCGGTGACGTCGTGGTGGTGGCCGCCCATGTCCAGCACCGTGCCGGCGGGCAGGTCACGCCGGGCCCGGCCGGCGAGCACGGCGTGGGCGCGCGGGTCGGTGCCGCCGGAGGGCCGGCCGTGGAGCACCGCCGAGAGCAGCGAGACCGGGGTCTCGACACCCATCAGGTGGTACGGCAGATAGATCGCCGCGTAGCGCCCGTCCCGGCTGACCACGTGTCCCTTGCCGCGCAGCGTCTCCCAGGTGACCGGGTCACCGGTGCGTACGACGACGAAGACGCCCCCGGCGAACGAGGCCTCGTCCGGCAGCCGCAGCGCGCTGAACACGTCGACGGCACCCGCGCGGTGCAGCAGGCCGCCGTCCTCGCGCAGGGCGTAGACGTCGGCGAGTTCGGCGATCCGGGCGACCGGGTAGTGCAGGCGCTCGGTGTCCGGCCGGAAGCCCGTGCTGGTCGCGACCACCGCCATCTCGCAGTAGTCGGCGGTGGCCCCGGTCGGCAGCGCGGTCACCGCGGCGGCGCGGGCGGCGAGTGTGGCGCGTACGTCGGAACCGAGACTCAGCAGCCCGGCCAGCTCGGGGGCGGGCACCGTGGTGTCGAGCTGCGTGACCGTGCCGGCCTCGGGGTCGAGGACCAGGTCGTACTCGCTGGACTTGCCGATCGCCACGATGTCCAGGCCGAGCAGCTCCGCCCAGGTCACGAGCGCGATGAGGTTGGCCGGCTGGTCACCGTCGGCCGTGGTGTAGACGACGCCGTTGTCGCGGGCCAGATCCGCGAGGTGCAGGCCGGCGACGGAGTCGACCTCCTTGCTCACCATGGCGACGTGACGGCTGCCGGTCAGTGCCTCGCGGGCCATGGCGTATCCGTCGGCCGGGCTCCCGGTCGCCTCCACCAGGATGTCCCAGGGAGCGGCGGAGAGCAGGGAGCCGTCCGCGACCAGGGCGATCGACCCCTGCTCGGCGGCCCGCGCGACCTCGTCGGCGTCCGCGCAGACCGCCAGGCCCTCCGCCGGGTAGCCGAGCTCGACGAGCATCCCGCGCAGCCGCTCCACGTCACGGTCGCACAGGACGGCCGGGGCCAGACGTCCGATGCGCGGGGTCTGGGCCAGCAGGGTCCGGGCGAAGCCGCCGCCGGCTCCGGACAGTGCGTAACGCACGGTCCGGTCGCCGGTTCCGGCGAACAGGTGATGCAGGTTCATGGGCTCTCCTAGACGGGCACACGGCTCGGTTCAACGGCTCCGGCAGACGCGGTCTCGGCCACGGCACGAGCACCACAGGGGAGCGTGTTAACAAGATGTACCAGCAGATCTCGTGTGCGTAAAGTCTGTTAACATTTTTTCACACACAGGCTGTCGGGGAATCCCACTCGGCACCGCACCCCCCAACGCAAGGAGGTCCGATGCCGACCCTCGGGGCCATCGCCGACGACTTCACCGGAGCCACCGATCTCGCCACCATGCTCGTCGCCCGGGGCCACCGGACCGTGGTGACCGTGGGCCCGGACGCCCTCTCCGGCGGCCCGGGGGAGACAGCGGTGCGTGACGCCGACGCGGTGGTGGTCGCCCTCAAGTCGCGCACCGCGCCGGTGGAGGAGGCCGTCGGTACGTCGATCGCGGCCCTGCGTGCCCTGCGCGCGTCCGGCTGCGCGCGCTTCTACTTCAAGTACTGCTCCACCTTCGACTCCACCCCGCGCGGCAACATCGGCCCGGTGGCCGACGCCCTCCTCGCGGAACTGGGCGAACGCCGCACGGTCGTCGTCCCCTCCTTCCCCGCCACCGGACGCACCGTCCACGGGGGCCGTCTCCTCGTCCACGGCGAACCCCTCGACGAGAGCCCCATGCGGCACCACCCGCTCACACCGATGCGTGACTCGGACCTCGGCCGGCTGCTCACCCCGCAGACCGGCCACCCGGTCCACCTCGTCGGCCTCGACACCGTGCGGGAGGGCAGCGGCGCGCTGCGCGCCGCACTCGACGCCCCGGAGCTCGCCGACGCCCTGGTGGTCGTGGACGCCGTGACCGACGAGGACCTCGTGACGGTCTGCGCGGCCACCACCCACCTCACCCTCGTCACCGGTGCGGCGGGCCTCGCCCTCGGCCTCACCGGCCCGCACGCCGAGGCCGCCCGCGCCGCACCGGCCTCCCGCCCCGGTGACCCCGGCGTCGTCCTCTCCGGCAGCGCCTCGTCCGCCACCAGGGCCCAGGTCGCCCACGCGCGCGCCCGTCTGCCGCACCGCAAGCTCGATCTGGCAGCCCTGCGCGCCGACTTCACCGGGGCGGTCGCCGGACTCGTCGACTTCGCACGCCGGTCCTGGGAGGACGACCCGGGGAAGCCCCCGCTCATCTACGCGGTCGACGACCTCGGCGACCTGGAACAGGCGGCGCCGCACGACGGCCCCGCCGCCTCGGAACTGGTCGAGCGTGCCCTCGCCACCTGCGCCACCGCCCTGGTCGCCGCAGGCGCACGCCGCCTCCTCGTGGCCGGCGGCGAGACCTCCGGCGCCGTCGTCACCGCCCTCGGCGTCCGCACCCTGGCCATCAGCTCGCCGATCGCACCGGGCGTCACCTGGGCACGCGCCGAAGGCCGGGCGCACGGTCGGCAGCTCGCGGTGGACCTCGCCCTCAAGTCCGGCAACTTCGGCGACACCGCCATCTTCACGGAAGCCTGGAGCGCCCTGGCATGAGCGACCCCCGCACCGAACTCGCCGCCGCGGGCGCCCGGCTCGCGGCCCTCGGGCTCAGCCCCGGCTCCTCCGGCAACCTCAGCGTCCGGATCGACGACCGCATCCTCATCACCCCCACCGGCGCCGACCTCTCCGACCTTGACCCCGACGGGCTCAGCGTGCTCGGCCCCGACGGCACCCACCTCGACGGACCGCGGCCGTCGAAGGAGTTCCCCCTGCACAGCGCCTTCTACCGGCGCGACGACAGCACGCGCGCCGTCGTCCACCTGCACGCCCGGCACGCCACCGCGGTGTCCTGCCTCGACCCGTGGTCGCCGAGGAGCGCGGTGCCTCCCCTGACCCCGTACTTCGTGATGCGCGTCGGCCAGACCCCCCTCCTCCCGTACGCCCCGCCCGGTGACGCGGGACAGGCCGAGGACCTCGCCCGGCTGCCCTTCCCGTTCCGCGCCGCGCTCCTCCAGAACCACGGCCCCGTGCTCGCCGGCCCCACCATGGCCCGCGCCGTCGACGCCGCGGTGGAACTGGAGGAGGTGTCCGCCCTCCTCCTCGCCCTGGGGGAGCGGTCCCCGCGCCTGCTGACACCCGAGGAGGCGGGCGCGCTCGCCTCGGCGTACGGATCGCCCTGGGGTGAGCACTGAGGTCGTCCACACGGCGGGGGGGGGGGGGGGGGGGGGGGGGCCCCCCCCCCCCCCCCCCCCCGTGGGGGGGGGCGGAACAAGAAGGAGAAGAAAGAGGGGGGGGGGGGGGGGAGCCCCCCCCACGGCCCGGCCGCGGGGCGCCCCCCCCGGGGGGGGGGGGGGGCCCCCCCGGGGGGGGCCCCCCCGGGGGGGGGCCCCGGGGGGGGCCCCCCCCGGGGGGGGGGGGGGGCGCGCCCCCCCCCCCCCCCCCCCCGCCGCTTGCTATGCAACCAGTTGCATAGAACGATCGGGGCATGGCGCTCGAACACGCGATCCTCGTCTCCCTGCTGGAGCAGCCCGGCTCGGGCTATGAGCTCGCCCGGCGCTTCGAGCGGTCCATCGGCTACTTCTGGACCGCCACACACCAGCAGATCTACCGCGTCCTCAAGCGCATGGAGAGCGACGGCCTGCTCGACGTCCGCGACGTCCCGCAGGAGCGCCGGCCGGACAAGAAGGAGTACTCCGTCGCCGGACCCGGCCGCACAGCCCTCTCCGCGTGGCTGCACGAACCGATCGAACCCGAGAGCCTCCGCCACGATCTCGCCGTGAAGATCCGTGGCGCGGCCTTCGACGACCCGGCCGCGCTGCTCCACGAGGTCGAGCGGCACCACCGGGTCCACAGCGACCGGCTCGCGCACTACCTCGCCGGGGAGCTGCGTGACTTCACCGGCCCCGGCGCCCCCGTGCCGCTCGACGCGGGCCAGGAGCTGCAGCACGTCGTGCTGCGCGGCGGCATCGCCTACGAGCGCATGACGGTCGCCTGGCTCGACGACGTACTCGCCACGCTCCACCGGCTCGGCGCGGCCGGCCCGCGCACCTGAACCGCCCCGCACCCTCCCGCCCGTACCCTCCCGGAAGGCGAACCATCATGGCCGACCCGCTGCTCTTCAACCCGCGTACCTACGACCCGGCGCACTTCGACGCCGAGACCCGCAGGCTGCTGCGCGCCACCGTCGACTGGTTCGAGGCCCGCGGCAAGCGCCGGATCATCGAGGACTACCGGACCCGCGCCTGGCTGGGGGACTTCCTGGAGTTCGCCGCGAAGGAAGGTCTGTTCGCCACCTTCCTCACCCCCGCATCCGCCGCCGAGCGGGAGGACCAGCGCTGGGACACCGCCCGGATCGCCGCGCTCAACGAGATCTTCGGCTTCTACGGCCTCGACTACTGGTACGCCTGGCAGGTGACCATCCTCGGTCTCGGCCCGGTCTGGCAGAGCGACAACGCCGTCGCCCGCGCCCGCGCCGCCGAACTCCTCGCCCAGGGCGAGGTGTTCGCCTTCGGCCTGTCGGAGAAGGCGCACGGCGCCGATATCTACTCCACCGACATGCTCCTTGAACCGGACGGCGACGGAGGCTTCCTGGCCACCGGATCCAAGTACTACATAGGCAACGGCAACGCCGCCGGCCTTGTCTCCGTCTTCGGCAGGCGCACCGACGTCGAAGGCCCCGACGGCTACGTCTTCTTCGCGGCCGACAGCCGCCACCCCGCCTACCACCTGGTGAAGAACGTCGTCGACTCCTCCAAGTACGTCAGCGAGTTCCGCCTCGACGGCTACCCGGTCGGCCCCGACGACGTCCTGCACACCGGCCGCGCCGCCTTCGACGCAGCCCTCAACACCGTCAACGTCGGCAAGTTCAACCTCTGCACCGCCTCCATCGGCATCTGCGAGCACGCGATGTACGAGGCGGTCACCCACGCGCAGAACCGCATCCTCTACGGCCGCCCCGTGACCGCCTTCCCGCACGTCCGCCGGGAGCTGGCCGACGCCTACGTCCGGCTCGTCGGGATGAAGCTGTTCAGCGACCGGGCCGTCGACTACTTCCGCTCGGCCGGACCCGACGACCGCCGGTACCTGCTGTTCAACCCGATGACGAAGATGAAGGTGACCACGGAGGGCGAGAAGGTCATCGACCTGATGTGGGACGTCATCGCCGCCAAGGGCTTCGAGAAGGACACCTACTTCGCCCAGGCGGCCGTGGAGATCCGGGGCCTTCCCAAGCTGGAGGGCACGGTCCACGTCAACCTCGCGCTCATCCTGAAGTTCATGCGCAACCACCTGCTGGACCCGGCCGGGTACGAGCCCGTGACGACACGTCTGGACGCCGCGGACGACGTGTTCCTCTTCCGCCAGGGACCGGCCCGCGGCCTCGGATCCGTACGCTTCCACGACTGGCGCCCGGCCTACGACGCGTACGCCTCGGTCCCCAACGTCGCCCGTTTCCGGGAGCAGGCGGACGCCCTGTGCGCCTTCGTGTCGGACTCCGCCCCCGACGAGGAGCAGAGCCGCGACCTCGACTTCCTGCTGTCGGTGGGCCAGCTCTTCGCACTCGTGGTCCACGGGCAGCTCATCCTGGAGCAGGCCCGGCTGACCGGCCTGGACGAGGACGTGCTCGACGAGCTCTTCTCCGTACTCGTCCGGGACTTCTCCGCGCACGCCGTCGAACTGCACGGCAAGGACTCCGCGACCGGGGAACAGCAGGGGTGGGCCCTCGCGGCCGTACGCCGCCCCGTCGTCGACGAGGCGCGCGCGGCACGGGTCTGGGAGCGCGTCGAGGCGCTGTCCGGGTCCTACGAGATGGCCCCGTAGGCGGCGCCCGACCGCCGGACCACTCCTGGCAGCCTTCCCGGAACCGGGCCGCATCGCCCGGGCTCCCGGGGGCATACGGAAGATCCGGCGGCCGGATCGGGCCGGCTGCCAGGAGGAGGAGACCATGGAAACGGTCTGGGCAGTTCCGGCACGGCTGGCCCGCCCGCTGGATGACGACGTCATCGGTTACGAGGTGGAGGCGCCGGACAGAAGCGTGGGCAGCGTCGTCAGACTCTCGTCGGTACCAGGCTTCGGCCATCTGGTGATCGACGCCGGAGTCTGGAAGTTCGGGAGAAGCGTCGTCGTGCCCGTCGGCATGGTGGCGGCCGTCGACGACACCGAGCGGATCATCAAGGTCGGCTGTACCAAGGACCAGATCAAGGAAGCCCCGCGCTTCGAACGCGATCAGGACACCGGCGACCTCTTCTACCTGCGGCAGCTCGGCGCGTACTACGAATCCCTGACCGACGCCCCGGAATGAGGGACGGTACCGGCGCCACCGGAATCCCCGGTGGCGCCGGAGCGCTGTCCGGCACCGCTAGGAGGACTGCGCACGGCGGCTCCTGCGGCCGGTCGTGACCTTGACCGGGAGGAGAGCCAGCCAGGACCACATGGCGAAGGCGGGGGAGAGGACGTAGGCCAGCGGGACGGTGGCGCCGAAGACCAGGGCGGTGCCCACGAGATCGGTGACCACGAAGCGGGCGGTCCTCTCCGTGGCGGGATCGGCGTGCCTCGCCGCGCGCAGGCCTGTCCTGAGCACCGCCAGTTCCAGCAGATTGGTGACGCACACGGCGCTCGCGTAGACCGCGACCGCCAGGGGCTCGGAGGCGTACTCCGACAGCAGCGCGGTCGGGAACGGGATGAGCGCGATGGTGCCGAGCCAGATGAGCGCGAGCTTCAGCGAAGGCCCCTCGAACCGCGGGACCAGCTCCACGATCCGGCGGTGGTCCCGCCAGAAGGCTGCCAGGATCATGAAGCTCAGGGCGTAGGCGCCGAGGTCGGGCAGCACATCGCGGACGGCGTCCCGGAAACCGTCCGGACTCAGACCCGGCGGCACACGCACATCGAGCACCAGCAGGGTCATGGCGATCGCGAAGATCCCGTCGGAGAGGGCGGTCAGCCGCTCCGCGTTCTTCTCGTCGCCCGTGCCCGCTCGGGTGTCGTCCACCCTCCCAGCGTCCAGGGGCGGGGGCGACACCGGTCGGGATTAGGCCGACAGCGGGCATGCCGGGAGCCGGCCGGGGCGCGCGTGCCCGGCGGCGGTCGGCACCGTCGGGCCGACGGCCCCTCAGGCCGTCTGGAGGCTGTCACCCCGCGGCGCCCCGCCGGGCCGGCGAAGGGCCGGGGAGACCGTGGTCCGCATGCCCAGCATGGTGTCGGCGACGTGCAGGGCCTGCGGAACGGCCCGGGAACCGGTCATCACACACAGGGTGTAGGCGGCGTCCTCCGCGGCACGGGCGGTCGCCGCCGTGGAGCGGCGCGCGTCCTCGATCCGTGCGTCGGCGTAGCGGGCGAGAGCGGCTCTCAGGTCCTGAGGACTGGGTGTCAGCACAGCAGATTCTCCTCTGTTCGGATCCACGTCCGGTGCGGCGCGCCGGGACAAGGGGGCCGGTGGTCCGGCCGAGCGGTGCGGTCGCACACGCGGTCATGTGACCCGGCGTCACGCGTGTACCCATGTGCGGGCGGAGTACGCTCCCCGCCTGCGTGTACACCGGCGGTTGCCGGCCCGGGCGTTCTACCGTTCACCGATGCGGTCTGTCTCCCGGTGGGTCCTGTTCTCCTCCCTGTGCGCCCCGATCCTCCTCGTCTGCGGATGGGCGGTCGCGGAGCAGCTCCAGGGACCCGGCTACGATTCCGCGACGACGACGATCAGTGTCCTGGCGGCCGACGGCGCCGCCGGGTACTGGGTGATGACGTCGGCCCTGCTCGCCCTGGGAGCCTGCCACGTCGTCACCGCGTGCGGACTGCGACCCGCCGCGCCGTTCGGCCGGGCCGCCCTGGCCGGCGGCGGACTCTCTGCGATGCTGCTGGCCCTGTTCCCGGCGCCGAGCAGCGGTGGCTCGTTCGCTCACGGCGTGGTCGTGGCCGTGGGCTTCGCGCTGCTCGCCCTGTGGCCGGTCCTGGCCGTACGACGCGGAAGGGCAGCGCGGACCACGTCCGGACCGGGCGCAGCCGGCCTGCCGCGCGTGACGGCTCCGCCATGGGGGCTGAGGCCCGGACCGTCCGTCACGGCGGCCGCGCTGATGTGGCTCGGCGGGGCCTGGTTCCTGCTCGCCCTCTTCGTCCTCGACACCGCGGGAGCGGCCGAGCGCGTCCTCACGTTCGCGCAGTCCTTCTGGCCCCTCGTCGTGGTCCTGTCCTGCTTCCGGAGTCCGGGCCGGCCCGCTTGAGACACGAGGGCCGTCGCCCCCGGGGAGGCGACGGCCCTCGTGTCTCAAGCGGCGGCTACGGCTTGCGGCCCACCGCCACATAGCCGGCGCTGATGACGTCGTCCTGGCCGGGGACCGGTTCGCCGAGCTCGGGGTGCCAGGCCTCGGCCGCCACGATGCCGGGCTCGACGATGTCGAGTCCGTCGAAGAAGCGGGCGAACTGATCGCGGGTGCGCGGCGCCAGGGTGAGCGTGTTGGCCTTGTACATGTCGTCGACCTTGCGGGCCGCCGTCGGGTGGAAGTCGGCGGTGAGGTGCGAGATCACCACGTGGCTGCCCGGCGCGAGCACCTCCGTCAGCCGGTCCACCAGCTCGTGGGCGCCGTCCTCGTCGCTCACGAAGTGCAGCAGAGCGATCATCGAGAGCGCGACCGGCCGGCTGAAGTCCAGGGTCCTGCCCGCGCGTTCGAGTATGGCCTCCACGTCGCGGGCGTCCGCCTGTACATAGTCGATGGCGCCCTCCTCGGTCCCCTTCAGCAGGGCCTCCGCGTGCGCCAGGACGATCGGGTCGTTGTCGCAGTAGACGACGCGCGTCGCGGGCGCCGCCTGCTGGGCCACCTGGTGGAGATTCGGCTCGGTGGGGATCCCGGTGCCGATGTCGAGGAACTGCCGGATTCCCTGGGCGGTCAGCCAGCGGGTGGCGCGGTGCATGAAGGCCCGGTTCACCTTCGCCATGACCGGCACCCCGGGTTCGACGGCGAGCATCTGCCGGCCCAGCGCCTCGTCTACCGGGTAGTTGTCCTTGCCGCCGAGGAACCAGTCGTACATCCGGGCCGGATGAGGTCTGCTGGTGTCGATGCGCAGGGCGGGGGCATCGTTCTCCGGTCGGGACATGGCGAACTCCTGGGTGTTCGTGTGCGTGCGCGGCAGCGGATGATCAGCTTGCGAACAGAATAGGCAACGCGCGTACCGAAGATGTCGTTACGTTGACCAACTCCGCTGCCGAAACAGGTCACTTCGTCGGCGATGTCGTCTACGTACCAGGCCGTGACGGAAGCCGGTGGGGGCGGCGGGCAGGGCCGCCGCCCCCATCGGGCCGGTGTGCGCAGGGTGTCGGGCGGAGTTTCAGCCGGGGGCCACGGCGCGGCCGGTCTGCGGGGAGATCATGCCGGCGCACAGTCCCCGGCCCGCCAGACCCTGCGCGATGCGGGGGATGGCGGCGAGCGTGTTGGCCGGCCACTCGTGCATGAGGATGATCTGGCCGTTGGTGAGCTGGGCGTTGGCCTGCACGATCGCGTCGGTGCTCGCGCCGTTCCAGTCCTGCGAGTCGACATCCCAGATGATCTGGGTCAGCCCGTACTTGGCCGCGGATGCCTGGACCGTCGCATTGGACTCACCGTACGGAGGGCGGAACAGCTTCGGCGTGCCCCCGCCGGCGCCGGCGATGGCCTGCTGGGTCCGGGAGAGCTCCGAGTCGACCTGGGCCTGGCTCTGCTGGGTCAGGTGCGGATGGGTGTAACTGTGGTTGCCGACCCACATGCCGGCGTCCACCTGCGCCCGTACCTGGGCCGGGTTGGACGCGGCGTACTGGCCCTGGTTGAACATCGTGGCGCGCAGCCCGTTCTGCTTCAGGGCGCTGAGCAGAGCCGCCGTGCTGCCGGACGGGCCGTCGTCGAAGGTGAGCCCGACATATCCGTTGCAGGCGGCGGCCGCGTGGGAGGGCGTGGTGTCCACGGCGGCGGTGGCGGTCGCGGCCATCGCGGCGACGGCGACTGCCGTGACCACCGGTCGCAGGGACAGACGGGGGGTGAGGTGCATGCGGGTGCGTCCTTCTCGTCAGGAGGGAGCGGGAGTGTCGAGTGTTGAACTGGACCTGTCAGGTGTCAATAGTTTCGGCAGGTTCTACGAAAGAGTCGGTCGAGCGGAGAGGTATGCCATGGGGCGTCTTTGCTGTTCAGCGGTCCTGTGCAGCCATTTCCGCCGATCGTTCTGTTGTTGCATCTGGCATCTGCTTCCGGTGATCGAGCGACGAGTGTCGAAAGTTTCGTACCGGAGTCCGATCTCGGGATCTCGTTCTTAGGGGTGCTTGGTATTTGCCTAATATTCCTAGGTAAATGCATAATCGAATCTGCCGGAGGAGATGATGTGTATGGCCAGGGCAGGACTGAACGCGGAGCGTCTGGCGCAGGCCGGAGCGGAGATGGCCGACGAGGTCGGCTTCGACAAGGTGACCGTCGCGGCACTCGCCCGGCAGTTCGGTGTGAAGGACGCGAGCCTCTACTCGCATCTGAAGAACTCCCAGGACCTCAGGACGAGGATCGCCCTGCTGGCTCTGGCGGAGATGGCCGACCGCGTCGCTGCCGCGCTGGCCGGCCGGGCGGGCAAGGACGCGCTGGAGGCGTTCGCCAACGCCTACCGCGACTACGCCCGGGAACACCCGGGCCGCTACGCGGCGGCGCAGACCAGGCTCGACCCGGAGGCGGCGGCCGCCAGTGCGGGCCCCCGGCACTCCGGGATGACGCGGGCGATCCTGCGCGGCTACGACCTGACGGAGCCGGACCAGACACACGCCGTCCGGCTGCTGGGCAGCGTCTTCCACGGCTACATCAGCCTGGAGTCGGGCGGAAGCTTCAGCCACAGCGAGCCCGGCACCGAGGAGACCTGGTCACGTGTCCTGGACGCCCTCGACGCCCTCCTGCGCAACTGGCCGGCGCCCTGATCCCGGCCGGCCCCTATCGAACAGACCGCACGACGGACAGGCAGCCGAGGATGAGCACCCACCCCCTGATAACCACCCCTCTCACCGAGGACCTCCTGCGCGGCGCCCTCGATCTGGAGCGAACCGGGCACGGTCTGCTGCCGCACCGGCTGCCCGCCCGTGCGCGCGCCCGGAACACCGATGGCCAGCTGGCCATGGCGGAGGCCCAGCCCTCCGGCGTACGGCTCGTCCTGCGTACCCGGGCGACGGTCGTCGAGCTGGACACCGTGCCCACCAAACGGGTGTACGTGGGCGCCCCGCCCCGGCCGGACGGCGTGTACGACCTGCTGGTCGACGGCCGGCTCGCCGGCCGGGCCTCCGTGGCCGGCGGCAACACCCTGACCATCGACATGGCGACCGGATCCGCCGAGGTCCTGCCGGGGCCGGCGGGAACCCTCCGCTTCAGCGGTCTCTCCGCCGGTCTCAAGGACATCGAGATCTGGCTGCCGCACAACGAGACCACCGAGCTGATCGCCCTGCGCACCGACGCCCCCGTCGAGCCGGTCCCGGGCCGGGGTCGGGCGGTGTGGCTGCACCACGGCAGCTCGATCAGCCACGGCTCCGACGCGGCGAGCCCCACCACCACCTGGCCCGCGCGGGCCGCCGCCCTCGGCGGGGTGGAGCTGGTCAACCTGGGGTTCGGCGGCGGCGCGCTGCTCGACCCGTTCACCGCCCGCGCCCTGCGCGACACGCCCGCGGACCGGATCAGCGTCAAGCTCGGCATCAACCTGGTCAACACCGACGTGATGCGCCTGCGTGCCTTCACCCCGGCGGTCCACGGCTTCCTCGACACGATCCGCGAGGGCCACCCCACCACCCCGCTGCTGGTCGTCTCGCCCGTCCTGTGCCCCATCCACGAGAACACCCCGGGCCCCAGCGCCCCGGACCACAGCGCCCTGAGCGAGGGGAAGCTGAGCTTCAGGGCCGCGGGAGACCCCGCCGAGACGGCTGCGGGAAAGCTCACCCTGAGCATCATCAGGGCCGAACTGGCCCGCATCGTCGAGCAGCGGGCGGCCGAGGACCCGAACCTGCACTACCTCGACGGCCGGGAACTCTACGGCGAGGCGGACGCCGTCGAGCTGCCGCTCCCCGACGCCCTGCACCCCGACGCCGCCACGCACCTCCGCATCGGCGAACGCTTCGCGGAGCTGGCGTTCCGCGCGGACGGCCCGCTCGCCGTCGCGGTCGACTGACCGCGCGCCCGTCCGGTGCCGGGAGGGCTGCCCCAGGGTCCGGCTGAGCCAATCGGCCGCGCCCGGGGGAAGGGGCGGTTGAGCGCGGGGACACACAAGGGCATTCTTGAGAAAAGGTCGCATATGTGTGTTCGTGGGCGACCTGCCCAGGCGTGGAGGACGAGTGATGGGCCCATGAGCAGGGACCAGACGGGCCGCCAGGGTCCTGACGCGGACCGTGGCGCGCCCCCGGCCGCCGATGGCAGGCTGCCCGTCGACGTCCCGACCGAGGAACTGCGCTGCCAGATCCTCGAACAGCTGCCGGTGCTGGTGGCGTACTTCGACCAGCACCAGAGGCTCGCCATGGCCAATGCGGCGTCGGCCGCCTCGGTCGGCAGCACCGAGGCGGCCATGCTCGGGCTGCCGCCCGGAGAGGTCGAGTCCGGACGGTTCCTCGCAAGCTGGGAAGCCCTCGCGGATGCCGTCGACCGGGTGCTGCGGACGGGCGAGGGCGAGTCCTTCAGCGCGCACGTCCTGGTGGGAGGCGACGAGCGCATCTGGCAGTCGGCGCTGTCGCCGGTGCGGAACGGCGCCGACGAGATCCAGGGCGTCTCCGTCGTGGCACTCGATACGACCGAACAGTTCCGGGCGCGCAAACGCCTGGCCGTACTGAACAAGGCCAGCACGCGCATCGGCAGCACCCTCGATGTGGGCCGCACCGCCGAGGAGTTGGCGGAGCTCGCCGTCGAGGACTTCGCCGACTTCGTCGCCGTCGACCTGCTCTCCGAGGTGCTGAGAGGTGACGAGGCGCGTTCCGTGCTGCACAGGGAGAAGATCGGTTTCCACCGGGTGGCCCAGCAGTCCGTGCTCGAAGGGTGCCCCGAGTCGGTCGTCCCGCTCGGTGAGACGCACGCCTACGACCGGAACTCCGAGGTGGGCCGGGCACTGGTCCTCGGAGAACCGGCGCGCTTCACCGTCGACGAGGAGACGCTGCTCCGCTGGGCGCCGGTCGACCCCGCCCGGACGCGGAGCGTATGTGACAACAAGATCCACTCCGTACTCGTGGTTCCCCTCCGGGCCCGTGGCGTCACCCTCGGTATGGCGCTGTTCTGCCGGCACCGGACCCCCGGGGTGTTCGATGCCGCCGATCTGCAGCTCGCCACGGAACTCGTCTCGCGGGCGGCGGTATGCGTCGACAACGCCCGTCGCTACACCCGCGAGCGGGCCACGGC
Organism: Streptomyces sp. NPDC102451; assembly: GCF_044765485.1. NCBI lineage: Bacteria > Bacillati > Actinomycetota > Actinomycetes > Kitasatosporales > Streptomycetaceae > Streptomyces > Streptomyces sp. NPDC102451. The sequence continues at coordinate 418,693 of NZ_JBIWKD010000002.1, forward strand.
CCTCGCCCTGCAGCGCAGCCTGCTCCCGCGGCGGGCGGCCCGCCAGCAGGCGGTCGAGGTCACGGCACGCTACCTCCCGAACACCACCGGAGCGGGCATCGGGGGAGACTGGTTCGACGTCATCCCGCTGTCCGGCGCGCGGGTCGCGCTGGTGGTCGGCGATGTCGTCGGCCACGGTCTGCACGCCTCGGCCACCATGGGCAGGCTCCGTACCGCCGTACGGACGCTGGCCGATGTCGACCTCGCACCCGAGGAACTGCTCACCCAGCTGGACGACCTGGCGCTCACACTCGACCGCGAAGGGCCGGCGGACAGCTCCGAGGGCGGACAGGTGGCAGGCGCGACCTGCCTCTACGCCGTCTACGACCCCGCGACCGGGCGCTGCACGATGGCCAGGGCGGGCCACCCGGAGCCGATGCTGGCCTGCCCCGACGGCACCGTCAGGCAGCTGGCACTGCCCGCCGGACCTCCGCTCGGGGTCGGCGGTGTGACCTTCGAGGGGACCGAGTTCGAGCTCCCCGAGGGCAGCCGGCTCGCCCTGTACACGGACGGTCTGATCGAGACGACGGCGGACAGGGACGTCGACAGCGCTCTCGACGAGCTCCGCGAGCTGCTGGGCCGCCCCGCACTCTCCCTCGAAGAGGCGTGCGAGACCGTCATGGACGCGCTGGTCCCCGAGCAGCCGACCGACGACGTCGCCCTGCTGCTGGCCCGCACCCGGCGCCTCGACGCAGGCCACTACGCCTCGTGGGACCTCCCCACCGACCCCGCCGTCGTCTCGAACGCCCGTAAACGCGCCGCCGCGCAACTCACCGCGTGGGGCCTGGACGACGCGGTGTTCACCACCGAGCTGGTCGTCAGCGAACTGGTCACCAACGCCATCCGCTACGGGGGCGATCCCATCCGGCTCCGCCTCATCCGGAACACCGCGCTCATCTGCGAGGTCTTCGACGGCAGCAGCACCGCTCCCCACCTGCGCCGCGCCCGGATCTTCGACGAGGGCGGACGCGGCCTCCTGCTCGTCGCGAGTCTCACCGAGCGCTGGGGCACCCGGTACAGCAGCATCGGCAAGACGATCTGGGCCGAACAGCCTCTTCCGGACGCGGAGGAGACGGATCTGGTCTGAGGGCGGCCGGCGTCCCGTTCCCGGCCCGCGAGCCGGGGTCAACTGCCCTGCTCCTACGGGGAAGTGGTGTCGACCGGGCCCGGCTCCCGGCGCCGTCTCGCGGCACCGGGAGCCGAGGGGGTCTCCCGTCCGGATCAGGCAGCCGGGGCGGGGTAGGTCGGGTACTCGACCCCGGAGACGTGCTGGACGACCCGGATGACCTGGGAGGAGTAGCCGAACTCGTTGTCGTACCAGAGGTAGAGGATCGCGTTGTCGCCCTCGACCTTGGTGGCGCCGGCGTCGACGATCGAGGCGTGACGCGAGCCGATGAAGTCGCTCGACACCGCGTCGGGAGCGGTGATGAAGTCGATCTGGCGCCGCAGCGGCGAGGTCAGCGACACGTTGCGGAGGTAGTCGAGGACCTCCTCGCGGTTGGTGCCGCGCGCGAGCTGCAGGTTCAGGATCGCGATCGAGACGTCCGGCACCGGGACCCGGATGGAGCTGCCGGTGATCTTGGCCTGGAGGTCGGGCAGCGCCTTGGTGACGGCGGAGGCCGCGCCCGTCTCGGTGATGACCATGTTCAGCGGCGCCGAGCGTCCACGACGGTCCGAGTTGTGGTAATTGTCCAGCAGGTTCTGGTCGTTGGTGAACGAGTGGACCGTCTCCACATGCCCGCGCAGCACGCCGTACTCGTCCGCCATCGCCTTCAGCGGCGGGACGATCGCGTTGGTGGTGCAGGAGGCGCAGGAGATGATCTGCTCGTCAGGCTTGATCGTGTCGTGGTTGACGCCGTGCACGATGTTGGGGACGTCGCCCTTGCCCGGCGCGGTCAGGACGACCTTGCCGATGCCGGGGCGGAGGTGCTTGGACAGGCCCTCGCGGTCGCGCCACCGGCCCGTGTTGTCGATCAGGATGGCGTCCTTGATGCCGTACGCCGTGTAGTCGACGGCCGTCGGGTCGTCGGAGTAGATCACCTGGATCTCGTTGCCGTTGGCGATGATCCTGCTGTTCGCCTCGTCGACGGTGATCGTGCCCTGGAACTGGCCGTGGATGGAGTCGCGGCGCAGCAGCGAGGCACGCTTCACGAGGTCCTGCCCGGCGGCCTGGCGCACGACGATGGCGCGCAGCCGCAGACCGTTGCCGGAGCCGGTCTTCTCGATGAGCAGGCGGGCCAGGAGGCGGCCGATGCGCCCGAAACCGTAGAGGACCACGTCGCGCGACTCGCGGCGCTCCGTCTTGTTGGAACCCGTGGCGCCGGCCACGGCCTCGGCGGTGAAGTCGTCCACCGACAGGCCGCGGTCGTCGGTCCGGTACGTCGCGGCGAGCATGCCGAGGTCGATCTGCGACGGGCCGAGGTCGAGCGCCGTGAGGGCGTGCAGGAACGGCAGGGTCTCGGTGACCGAGAGCTCCTCACCGGCTATCTGGCGGGCGAACCGGTGGGTCTTGAGGATGCTGACCACCGACTTGTTCACCAGGGAGCGGCTGTGGAGCAGGACCGTGACGTCCCGCTCCCGGTGCAGCTTCCCGATGATCGGGATCATCGACTCCGCGATCTCCTCGCGGGTCTTCCAATTGGTGAACGAGTCCTCGGTGGCAGTCACAAGTCCATCTTTCGAGCTAGGCGGTGCTCATATGTTAACCGCACCGGATTTTGATCACGCAATCGGTGCCGTCAATGGGCCTGGCCCGCTCGGATTGATGTGCCCCGGTCAGAGGTTCGGGGCCGGTGGCCCCGGCCGGACGCCGGACCGGTGGCCGAACCTCACCCCCTCCCACGGCATCTCGGCAGGGAACGGCTCCGCGCGGCGCTGCCCGGCAGGCCGTGGGGCGGCGGGCTCGATCACGGGCTTGACGCCCTCGACCGACTCCAGCCACTCCAGCAGTTCCGTCCGGAGTCCGTCCGCGACCGTCCGGTGCGACGTGAGCCCGGCGAGGTTGTCCAGCTCGTAGGGGTCCGCCGCCAGGTCGTACAGCTCGGTCTCCGTGTAGTGCTCCGCGTCCGGCTCGTTCCAGGCGTCGGCCCCCGGTGCGTCCACCACGTACTTCCACCGGGAGGTGCGCACCGCGCGGCCGACCCGGTCCTCACTGATCTGGACGAAGGCGGATCCCGCCCGGCCGGGGTCGTCGCCCCCGCCGGTCAGCGGCAGCAGCGACCGGCCCTGGACACCGTCCGGTACGGCGATGCCCGCGGCCTCCAGCAGTGTGGGCATCAGGTCCACCGTGCCGACGGGCCGCCGGACGAGTCCGCCGCCGGTGAAGCCGGGGCCGGTGAGTGCCAGCGGCACCCGCACGGACGACTCATGGGCGGAGCGCTTGTACTCGCTGTTACGGGTACGGAAGTGCGAGCCGTGGTCCGCGGTCCACGCCAGCACCGTGCGCTCCTCCGTGCCCAGACTCCTGAGCGCGTCGCGCAGCCGTCCCACCCCCTCGTCGACCCGCTTGATCTGGCCGAGGTATCCGGCGAGATGGCGGTGGGCGCCGCCCTGCGGAGCGCCCGGCGCGAGCGCCGCCAGGTCCGGCGGGAGCCACGCGCCCTCGTAGCGCTCGCGGTAACCGACGGGCGCCGGGTAGTCGTCGGTGGGGTTCTGGTGGTGGGGCTCCAGCAGGGAGAGGAAGAGCAGGTAGGGGCGGTCGTGGTGGTCGGCCACGAAGCGGATGGCGGCGTCGATCAGGGCGTCCGAACGGTACCCGGGGAGCCGGACCGGCTCCCCGTCCTCGTCGTACACCACGGTGCGGTACGCGTCCGAGGTGAACTCCAGCCGGTCCGAGGCGAGCCACTTCTCGTAACCGCCGCGCCGCCCGGGCGGTACGGGGCCGTCCGGGCCGTCCTCCCCGGCCAGGTGCCACTTGCCGATGTAGCCCGTCGTGTACCCGGCCCCGGCGAACGCCCCGGCGAGGGTGGGCAGGTCCCCGGGGAGCGGCAGTCCGTTGCGGAACACGCCGGACGCGGTGGGGAAGCGACCGGTCTGCAGGGCCGAACGGGCCGGTGCGCAGACGGGATTGGGTGTGATCGCCTGCTCGAACAGGGTCCCTTCGCGGGCGATCCTGTCGAACTCGGGGGTCACCCCCGCCCGGTTGCCGTGCACGCCGGCCGTGTCCCAGCGCTGCTGGTCCGTGAGGATCACGATCACCTGCGGGGGCGCCCCGGCGGACGATGCCCGCGCATCGCCCGCCGGGGCGGGTGTGTCACCGTGCCCGCTCATGCGTCCGTCTTCTCCGCGGCCTCGGCCGTCGAGGCGCCGGACGCGATGCCGAACGAGGGGTCGGGCACCGCCTCGGGGCTGATCAGCGTCGAGGAGCGGCCGTCGACGCCGACCGGCACGTCACCGTCGATGGTGACGCGGCGCAGCTTGCGCTCGTGGGCGTCGGAGTCGTCCACGCCGTAGTGCTGGGTGGCGCGGTTGTCCCAGATGGCCACGTCGCCGGTCTGCCACTGCCAGCGCACGGTGTTCTCCGGGCGCTCGATGTGGGACTGGAACAGTTCGACGAGCGCACGGGAGTCACGGCCGGTCAGCCCGCTGATGCGCTGGACGAAGTTGCCCAGGAGCAGGACGCGTTCGCCGGTCTCGGGGTGGACGCGCACCACCGGGTGCTCGGTGAGGAACTTCGTCGAGGTGAACACCTTCCGGTACTGGGCGAGTGCCTCCGGGCGGGCCTCGGGGCGAAGGGCCACGTAGTCGTAGTCGTTGGAGTGGACCGCGCGCAGGCTGTCGGCGAGCACGCGCAGCGGCTCGGGCAGCTCGGCGTACGCGGCACCCGTGTTGGACCACAGGGTGTTGCCGCCGTACGGCGGGATGACCACGGCACGCAGGATCGAGAAGGCCGGATAGGCCGGCACGAAGGTCACATCGGTGTGCCACTGGTTGGCGCGGCCGCCGTGGTCGGAGTCGATGCCGAGCGAGTAACGGCCGTCCGCGGACGGGACGGTGGGGTGGGCCACCGGGGTACCGAGCAGTCGGCCGAACGCCTCGTGACTGTCCTCGTCCAGGTGGTCCTGGCCGCGGAAGAACACCACCTTGTTGGCCAGCAGCGCGGCCCTGATCCCGGCGACCGTCGCCGGGTCCAGGTCCCCGCCGAGGCGCACCCCGGAGATGACGGCGCCGAGGCGGCCGCCGACCTTCTGGACGGTGAGGGTGGAGGCGGGAGCGGTGGTTGCTGAGGACATGACGGGATTCCCTTCGGGATGCGGGATGTGGGATGCGGACTCGTCCAAGACCGGGCATTCATTAATCTTGGAGAGGAAGTAATCGGCCGAGCAGTGGGTGCGGGAGATGCGGAACGTCGGGTGATGACTGACCGAACCGTGGTGCGGGGCGGGAGCCGCCTCGGTCGTACGGGCCGGAGGTGGCGGGTCAGGCGGCGGAACAGCGGCCCGGACACGCCGTCGGCGTGGTGGGGCGGCCGGCGTGGGCGGGCCGCGCTGCGGGAACGGCCGTCGCGAACATGCCCCGGAGACTTCCAGCGCCCCACGGTGGTCGTCAAGCACCCGTCCGTCCCCCGGAGGCCGCCCGGCGGTGGTTGAATCAGCGCTCGCACGACGCTCGCACCGCATCCGGTGACGCGTGGTCAAACCCCCTCCGGCCTGCGGTTCCTTCCCCGGTCGCGTGCGTGGTGCGCGCCCAGCCGGAGCACCGGGCGCACGGCCCGGACCGAATTCATGCCGCCGTAATGTTGCGACGCCCCGTGTCGCAGGACCGAAGGAAGGCCCCCATGACAGCCGCCCCGCAGATCTCCCGGGCGACCGGTGACGGCCGCCGTGAGGCCAACGCCGCCACGGTGTTGCGCACGGTGCTCGATCACGGGCCCGTCGCCCGCCGGACGATCGCCGAGCTCTGTGGGCTGAGCCCGGCCGCCGTCTCGCGCCAGTGCACCGACCTCGTCCGGCTCGGCCTGGTGAGGGAACTGCCCGAGCTGGTGGCGAGCAGCGGTGTGGGCCGGCCCCAGATCCCCATCGACCTGCACACCGGCTCCGCGGAGGGGGACGAGGGGACCGCGGGTCCGGTGGCGGGCGGCATCCATATCGGCGTGCCCGCCTCGACGTTCGGCCTCATGGACCTGCGGGGCCGGCTCCTCGCCCGGCGTCACCTCTCGCACGAGGGCATCGCTCCGGGGGATCTGCCGCGCCGGATCGTGGACGTGATGCGGGGATTCCTCGACGACGCGGTCCGGGACAGGCCCCTGCTGGGGGTGGGCGCGGCACTCGGCGGCTGGGTGGATCCCGCGCTGGGGACGGCGGTCCGGCACGACGCACTGGGATGGCACCAGCGTCCGCTGGCGGCCGAACTCGCCCGTGGCCTGGGGGGAGTCGAGGTGCGGATCGACAACCACGCCCGGGCCATCGCCCAGTCGGAGATCCTCTTCGGCCGGCCGGCGGCCCGCCGCAGCCTGGTCCATCTCTTCGTCGGCAACGTGGTCGACGCCGCCCTGGGGATCGCCGGGGTCGTCCACCAGGGTCCCGGATCGGGCGCGGGCGACGTGGCCCATCTCCCCGTACCGGACTCCACGGTCCCGTGCGCCTGCGGGAGGACCGGATGCCTGGAGGCGACGGCGTCCAACACGGCGATCGCACTGACCGCCGTGCGCCGCGGCATCGTGCCCGAGCCCGATGTGTTCCTGGTGGTGGACGCGGCGGCGGCCGGGGACCGGCGCGCGGACCGGCTGCTGCGGGAGCGGGCCCGCGCGGTCGGCCGGGCGGCGGCCCTGCTGCTCGACGTCCTGAACCCCGATCTGATCGTGGTCACCGAACACTCCAGCCTCCTCAACCCGGAGTACCTGGAGGAGATCCGCGGCGCCGCGGTCGATCTCTCCCATGTCTGCGGAGATCCCGAACGCATCGTCAGTCCGCATGCCGGGACGGCCACCTTGCCCGTGGCAGCCGGCACGATCCTGCTGAACCCGCTGTTCAGGCGCCCTTTGGCGACCGTCGAGCGATAACGGGGAGGCCGGGGCGCGGGAGGAGGGCCGCGTACCAGGATGCGGACAGGGCGGGTTGACCGTCCGGCGGGGCCGCTGTCATATTGCTCCCGTGAACCCGGACATACGCCTTGTCTCCCGCAGGCACGTCGACCTCTGTCGACAGGCCAGCGCGGTCTGTGCTGTTCGCGACTGATCACCGCCCTCCCTTCTCCGGCCCGCAACGGGCGCCGCTGACGCCGTACGTGCGGAGCGGTGCTTCCGGCCCGCACGGCCGCCCCGGGCTCCGCCGCCACCGTCCGGCCTGATCGGCCGGCCGGAATCTCCGTACGGGAACGCGTCTTCTTCGAGCCGCTCCCTCGCGCCCTCAATTCGTGTCGCAGCGGAATCAAAGCGTCGGCGCGCCCCGGTCCACCCCGTCCCTCACCGTCACAGGCAGGCTTCGATGACCGAGCTGTACCCCTCCACGCCCACCGGACCGTCCCGGCGCTCCACCTTGCGCGCCGCGGGCGGCGGCACCCTGCTTCTCGGACTGGGCCTGGCCGGCTGCCGCTCGGCGGTCTCGGAGGCCTCGTCCGACACCCGGAGCGCGGGTGCCACACCCAAGCGCGGCGGCACCCTCGACGTCGCCGTCAACGCCGACTTCACGCCCGCCCTGCTCTACTCGCAGAGCCAGCAGTCCCTGCAGCACCGGCTGATCTTCAACACCCTGACCCGCTACGACGACAGGCTCAGTCCGCAGCCGGAGCTGGCCGCCTCCTGGACGTACGCCGAGGACGGGCGCAGCATCACGCTGCGGCTGCGCGACGACGTCACCTTCCACAACGGCCGGAAGTTCACTGCGGACGACGTCGTCTTCGCGGTGAAGAACCTGCAGAACCCGGTGCGCGCAGCCCAGTTGCGTAGCACCGCCGAGACGGTCACCGGGTTCGAGAAGCGCGGCGACCACGAGCTGGTGCTCAAGCTGGCGCATCCGGTGAACAACCTCTTCGACCTCTTCGAGTTCATGATCATCACCGCCCCGGAGGCGGTCGAGGACGCCGTCACCGGAAAGAAGCTCATCGGCACCGGCCCGTTCAGGCTCAAGAAGTGGAGCCCCGGCTCCGGACTGAGCCTGACGCGGAACGACGACTACTGGAAGCCCGGCCGCCCCTATCTCGACGGCGTCGAACTGCGCGTCGTACCGCAGGCCGACGCGCTGATCTCGTCCCTGCGCTCCGGCCAGTCGCAGCTCTCCTTCAATGTGCCCGGCAAGAACCTCGGCACCGTCAAGAGCGACAAGCGGCTCTCCGTCAGCGACTACGACACGGGCGCCGGAGCCATCTACCTCGGGGTCAACACGACCGTGAAGCCGCTCGACGACCAGGTGGTCAGGCACGCCCTCGCCTGGGCCGTCGACCGCGACCGGCTCCTCGCCCAGACCCTCGGCGGCTACGGACTGGCCTCCGCCGCCCCCTGGCCCAAGTCCTCACCCGCCTTCACCGAGGCCCACCGCACCCACTACGCCCACAACCCCGGCAAGGCCAGGGAACTGCTCCGGTCCGCCGGGCACACCAAGCTCGAATTCCCCCTGCTCCACCTCGCGCTGCCGAGCGAGACCGCGATCGCCGAGTCGCTCCAGTACGACCTCGAACAGGTGGGTGTGCACGTCACGCTCCAGCCCACCGACCCCGCCACCGGGCAGAAGAAGCTGATCTCCCAGGACATGCCGGCGCTGTGGACCATGGGGCACGGGTTCGCCCAGGTCCAGCCCTCCACACTCGCGGTGAGCGCCTATCCGTTCAACGAGGCCAAGAACACCTCCCGGTACGGGTCGAAGGAGTACACGACGGTCGTCCGGGAGGCCTGGACGAAGCCCGAGTCGAGTGCCGCGGCGGCGAACGCCCTGCACGAGAAGATCTCCGGCATCCTGCTCGACGAGGCCTTCATCATCGATCTCGTCGTACGGGGCCAGATCCAGGTATCCGCCGCCGGGCTGCACGGCGTCACGCTCAACAAGTTCTCGTACCTGAACCTCGACGACGCCTACCTGGTGTGACATGCGCGGCTATCTGCTGCGGAGGCTCCCCTCCGCCCTCCTCGTCCTGCTCGTCGCCTCGTTCTTGATCTTCACCATCCTGCGGCTTGTCCCCGGCGACCCCGCCAGCACCCTCGCGGGACCCGACGCGGACGCCTCGACCGTCGCCGCGATCCGGGAACGGCTCGGCCTCGACGCGCCCCTCCTCACGCAGTACGCGCACTGGATCGGATCGCTGGTCACCGGCGACCTCGGACCCTCCTACGCGATCGGCGGGCAGACGTCCGACCTGATCCGGGACGGTCTCGGCGCCACCACCGAACTCACCCTGGCGGCGCTCCTGTTCGTGGTCGTGCTCGGGACCGCCTTCGGCGTCCTGGGCGCCACCTCCCGCAGCCGCTGGATCCGCTCGGCGATCCGGGTGACCACGACGGCCGCCCTCGCCGTGCCGCCCTTCATCAGCGGCGTCGTGCTCGTGCTCCTGTTCGCCGTGATCCTGGGCGTGCTGCCCCCGGGCGGCCGGATCGCCTTCCTCACCGCCCCCGACCTCGCCGTGCAGTACCTCCTGCTGCCCGCGCTCTGCCTCGCCCTGCCCAGCGCCGCCGTCCTCGGCCGCTACCTCAAGGACGGGATCGAGCACGCGCTGGCCGAGGACTACGTCCGCACCGCGACCGCAGCCGGTGTCGCACCCCGCAGGCTGCTGTGGCGGCACGCCCTGCCGAACGCGCTCCCGTCCGTCGTCACCCTCCTCGGCATGCAGACCGGGCACCTGCTCGGCGGAGCCGTCCTCGTCGAGGCGATCTTCGCCTGGCCGGGCCTCGGACAGCTCGCCGAGCAGGGCCTCATCCGCCGTGACTATCCCGTCGTCCAGGACCTCCTGCTGCTCCTGGTCGCCGTCTTCGTCCTCGTCCAGCTCTTCACCGACCTCGTGTACGCCTGGCTCGACCCCCGGATCAGGTGGGAGTGACCCATGACCACAACGACCGACACCGTCCTCACCGGCCCGCCCCCTCCCGCCGCCACCCGCAAGCCGGGCCGCCGGTCCCGCCCGCGCCACCCGTACCGCACGGCGCTGTCGACCGCACGGGCCCGGACCGGTCTCGTCCTCGTCGGCGCGGTGGTCCTCGCCGGCCTGTTCGCCCCGCTCCTCGCGGGCCACGGGCCCACCGAGCAGAGCGCACAGAGCCTCGCCGCCTTCGCCGCCCCCGGGCATCCGCTCGGCACCGACGACCTCGGGCGGGACCTGCTCAGCCGGGTCCTGTACGGCATCCGCGCCGACCTCGGGATCATCGCGGTCGCCGTGCCCCTCGGCGCCGCCCTCGGCTGCCTGGCCGCGCTGCTCGCCGCCTCGCACCCGGTGGCCGACACGATCGTGCAGCGCGTCTTCGACCTCGTCCTCGCCTTCCCCGGACTGATCCTGGCCCTCGCCGTCACCGCGATCCTCGGCCCGGGCCGCATCCCCGTCGTCCTCGTCATCGCCCTCGCCGAGATCCCGGTCTTCGGCCGGCTGCTGCGCGGCTCGGTCCTCGTCCAGCGGGAGCGGGAGTACGTCACCGCAGCCCGGGTCGGCGGGAGTTCCGGACGCCGGGTGCTGTTCCGGCACATCCTGCCCAACGCAGCGGACCCGCTGATCGTCCAGATCGCCGTCTCGCTGACCGTGGCCGTGTTCATCGAGGGCGCGATGAGCTTCCTCGGCGTGGGCGTACGGCCGCCGGAGCCCACCCTCGGATCCGTACTGGCCCAGTCCCTGCCCTACCTCTCCGAGGCCCCGCACTTCGCGGCGGGCCCCCTGATCACCGTGACCGCGCTCGTCCTCGGACTCTCGCTCGTCGCCGAGGCGCTCAACCGGGAGATACGCCGATGACCGACCGGGAACTGCTCGAAGTACGCGATCTCGGCGTCGAGTTCACGGCCGACGACGGGTCGGCGCTGCGTGCCGTGCGCGGGGTCTCCTTCAGCCTGCGCCGCGGCGGGACGCTCGCCGTCGTGGGGGAGTCCGGATCGGGGAAGTCCACCACCGCGCTCGCCCTGACCCGGATGCTGCCCGGCACCGGCCGCATCACCTCCGGCTCGGTCCTGCTCGACGGCCAGGACCTGGCCGAGGCCACCGACGCGGAACTGCGCGCCGTGCGCGGCGCCCGCATCGGCATGATCTTCCAGGACCCCATGACGGCCCTCAACCCCGTGCTGACGGCCGGCCGCCACCTCGACGAGGTGCTCCGCGCCCACGGCCACCACGACCGGGCCGCCCGCAGGAAACGTGCCGTCGAACTCCTGGACCGGGTCGGCATCCCCGAACCGCACCGCCGCGTGGACGACCACCCGCACCAGTTCTCCGGCGGCCAGCGGCAGCGGATCCTCATCGCCATGGCGCTGGCCGGCGAGCCGGACATCCTCCTCGCCGACGAACCCACGACCGCGCTGGACGCCACCGTCCAGGACCAGATCCTCACCCTGCTCGCCGACCTCAACCGGGAGACCGGCACCGCACTGGTCCTCATCACCCACAACATGGGCGTCGTCGCCCGCTCCTGCGAACGCGTCCTCGTCATGTACGGCGGCACCGTCGTCGAGGACGGGCCCACCGCCGAGGTGCTCACCCGCCCCCGGCACCCCTACACCGCGGGCCTCCTCGCCGCCGTGCCCCGCCTCTCCGCCCCGTCGGGCACCCGGCTCACCGGCATCCCGGGCAGCCCGCCCGACCTCACCCTCCTCGGGGACGGCTGCGCCTTCGCCGACCGCTGCACGCTCGTCGAGGACCGCTGCCGCACCACGGCACCCCCGCTCGTCGAGCTGACGGACGGGGTACGGGCCGCCTGCCTGCCCGCCGCCGGGCGCACCGCACCGCTGCCCGCACCGGCCCCTCCCTCCCGCATCGACCGCCCCGCACCGGGGGCCGTCGTCCTGGAGGCCGAGGGACTGCGCAAGACGTACAAGGGGCGCGGAACACGGGGACGTAAGGGATTCACCGCACTCGACGGGGTGTCGCTGACCCTGGCCGCGGGGGAGACCCTCGGCATCGTCGGCGAGTCCGGCTCCGGGAAGTCCACCCTGGCCCGGGTCCTGGCGCACGCCCATCCCGCGGACGGCGGCAGGCTGCTGCTGCACGGCACGGACGTCACCCGGCCCTCGCGCCGCGAGTTGCACGGGATACGCCGCCAGGTCCAGATGGTCTTCCAGGACCCCTACGCCTCCCTCAACCCCCGGATGACGGTCGGCCAGATCGTCGCCGAACCCCTGCTCGCCTTCGGCCTCGGGGACCGGGACGAGCGCGAGGAGCGGGTGGCGGAACTCCTGCGGCTCGCGGGCCTCGACCCGTCCGCCGCCGGCCGGCACCCGCGCTCCTTCTCCGGCGGCCAGCGCCAGCGCATCGGCATCGCCCGCGCCCTCGCACCCGCGCCGTCCGTCCTCATCTGCGACGAACCCGTCTCCGCGCTCGACGTCTCGGTCCAGGCACAGATCGTCGGCCTCCTCACCGACCTCCAGCGCGACCTGGGCCTCGCCCTGGTTTTCATCGCGCACGACCTCGCCGTGGTCCGGCAGGTCAGCCACCGCATCGCCGTGATGCACCGGGGCCGGATCGTGGAGAGCGGCAGCGCCGACGAGATCTGCGAGAACCCCGGCGACCCCTACACCCGCGCGCTGCTGGCCGCCGCCCCCGAACCCGTACCCCGGGCCCCGCGCTCCCACCGGACGGAGGTCCTCGCGTGAGCGCCTGCTGCACCCCCGGACGCCCCTGTACGGGCGGGTCCGCGACGGCCCTGCTGCCCCTGCCGTCCGTACGCCGCACGGCACAGGCCCCGCCCGTCACCCGCCGTGCCATGGCCGAACTGCCCGGCGGTGTCTTCCGGATGGGCGACGCGTTCGGCGAGGGCTACCTCGCCGACCGGGAGGGCCCCGCGCGCGAGGTGCGCGTGGAGCCGTTCGCCATCGACACCGCCGCCGTCAGCAACGCCGACTGGGCGGCCTTCGCCGAGGCCACCGGTTACCGCACCGACGCCGAACGCTTCGGCAGCTCCTTCGTGTTCCACCTCCTCGTCCCCCCGGCCGCCGAACGCCACGTACTCGGCCGGGCGGCCGGGGCCCCGTGGTGGCTCGGCGTCGCGGGAGCCTCCTGGGACGCCCCCGAGGGACCCGGCTCCGGCCTCGCCGGACGCGAGGACCACCCGGTCGTCCACATCTCCCACGACGACGCCCTGGCCTACTGCGCCTGGGCCGGCGTCCGGCTGCCCACCGAAGCGGAATGGGAGTACGCCGCGCGCGGCGGCCTGGAGGGCGCGCGCTACCCGTGGGGCGACGACCTCACCCCCGGCGGCCGCGAGATGTGCAACATCTGGCAGGGCCGGTTCCCGCACCGCTCGGAGCGGCCCGGCGGCCGCCCGGGAACCGTGCCCGTCACGGCGTACGAACCCAACGGCCACGGCCTCCACAACACCTCGGGCAACGTCTGGGAATGGTGCGCCGACGCCTTCGGGCCCGGCGAACGCGTCATCCGCGGCGGCTCCTACCTGTGCCACGCCTCGTACTGCAACCGCTACCGGGTCGCCGCCCGCTCCCACAACACACCCGACTCCTCGACCGGCCACGGCGGCTTCCGCTGTGCCCGCGACCTCGCACCCGCCCCAGCAGCGGAAGGACGTACCACCTCGTGAAGGCCGTCATGGTGATGTTCGACAGCCTCAACCGGCACCTGCTGCCGCCCTACGGCGCCGACTGGACCCACGCCCCCAACTTCCGGCGCCTCGCCGAGCGCACGGTCACCTACGACACCTGTTACGCGGGCTCCATGCCCTGCATGCCGGCCCGCCGCGAACTGCACACCGGCCGCCACAACTTCCTGCACCGCGGCTGGGGCCCGCTGGAGCCGTTCGACGACTCGATGCCCGAGATCCTCAAGCGGCACGGCGTCTACACCCACCTCGTCAGCGACCACCAGCACTACTGGGAGGACGGCGGCGCCACCTACCACGGCCGCTACAACTCCTGGGAGTTCTTCCGCGGCCAGGAGGGCGACGCCTGGAAGGGCCAGGTCGCCGACCCGGAGATACCCGAGGACCTGCGGACCACCCGCAACGACCTCTGGCGCCAGGACTGGGTCAACCGGCAGCACCTCGACACCGAGGCGAAGCAGCCGCAGACCCTCACCTTCGACGCGGGGCTCGAATTCCTGCGGACCAACCACACCGAGGACGACTGGTTCGTCCAGATCGAGACCTTCGACCCGCACGAACCCTTTTTCACCCAGGACCACTACAAGGACCTCTACCCGCACGACTACGAGGGCCCCCACTTCGACTGGCCCGACTACAACCGCGTCACCGAGACCGACGACCAGGAGCAGCACGCCCGCTACGAGTACGCGGCGCTGCTCTCCATGTGCGACCACTCGCTGGGCCGGGTCCTGGACGCCATGGACGCCCACGGACTGTGGGACGACACGATGCTCATCGTCTGCACCGACCACGGCTATCTGCTGGGCGAGAAGGGCTGGTGGGCGAAGGTCGTCACCCCCTGGTACGAAGAGCTGGTCCACACCCCGCTCTTCGTCCACGACCCGCGCCGCCCGGACCGCGCCGGCAGCCGTGACGGAGCGCTCGTCCAGACGATCGACCTCGCGCCGACCCTCCTCGACTTCTTCGGGGCCGAACCGACCCCCGACATGCAGGGCCGGCCGCTGCGCGAGACACCGGACGCACAACAGCCCCGGGACGCAGCGCTGTTCGGGATGTTCGGCGGGCATGTGAACGTCACCGACGGGCGGTACGTCTACATGCGGGCCTGCCACGACGACACCAACCAGCCGCTGTACGAGCACACCCTGATGCCCACCCGCATCCGGGGCCGCTTCACCCCGGAGGAGCTCTCCGGCCTGACCCTCGCCGAACCGTTCGGCTTCACCAAGGGCGTACGCACGCTCAGGATCGCCGCCAACCCCTCACCGCTGCTGGGGCCGCAGCGCTTCGGCAGCCTCCTCTTCGACCTGGACGCGGACCCCCGGCAGGAGAAGCCCCTCGTCGACGACGCCGCCGAACTGCGCATGATCAGGCTGCTGGTGGAGCGGCTGCAGGCGAGCGAGGCGCCGGACGACCAGTACGAGCGGCTCGGCCTGCCGCACGATCCCGACGAGGTGGGCGAGTCCCATCTGCTGGTCGCCGCCCAGCGCGAGCGTGCCGAGGCGGCCCGTGAACCGGCCGCGCGCTCCCACGAGTTCGCCGAGGGCGCTCTCAATCTCCGTACACCGCTGGCCGAACTGCTCGCCGAACCCGCCGCCACCGACGCGATCCGCCGGATCGTCCCAGGACTGCTCGACACCGAGCTGCTGACCGTCCGCGGCGGCGGCTCGCTCCTCCAGATCGCGGCCTTCGCCGGACACCCCGGGCGCGCCCAGCTCACCGAGCTGGCGGAGGAGCTGGCCCGTCTCTTCCCACGGCGCTATTTTCAGAACACCTAGACCCGGGCGGGCGGGCTACCGCTCCGCGCCGGCCCGCTCCTCGTCGGCGTCGAGGATCGAGATCTCCAGCTTGCGCAGCAGCCGCGCGAGCTGCCGGCGCTCGGAGGGGGACAGCCCTCCGAGCATCCGGTTCTCGTTGTCCAGGTGCTCGGCGAACGCCGTGTCCACCGTGGCGAGGCCCTTCTCCGTCAGTCGGGAGTAGACGACCCTGCGGTCCTGGGTGTCCCGCTCGCGGACGATGAGGCCGTCCTTCTCCAGGCGGTCGATCCGCAGGGTCACCCCCGCCGAGGACACCAGCCCGGAGTCGGCGAGCTGCCCGGCCGTCAGCCGGTACGGCTCGCCCGCCCTGCGCAGCGCGGTCAGGACGTCGAAGCCCGCCACGGACAGGCCGTGCCGCTCGATCGACTCGGTGAGCCCGGTGCTGTAGCGCAGGAACGAGCGATGGAGCCTGGCGAGGACCTCGAGCGGGCTGGTGTCCAGCTCCGGCCGCTCCCGCGCCCAGTCCTCGATCACCTTCGCCACGGCGTCCTGGTCCCCAGGCCTTGATGCTGCCATCTCATCCCCTTGTACGGCGTCGGCCGGCGTCCCCCCGGCTTCTCACGGCACTGAGAATCTTACCGCTGAGGTGATAAGAGGATCATCGGCCGCTGGACCGCCGCCGCACCACCCTGATCAGCACCACGGCCAACAGTACGGCGGCGGCGGGTACGGCCGCCTTCCTGAGCAGCACCGGCAGGGCCGCCGCGCCGAGGTCCACCGGCTCCGGCTCGGCCGCGGGGGCGGCAGGCGCCGAGCCGGGGCCGGGCCGGTCCCGCAGAAGGCCTTCGAGGCGGTCCGCGAACTGCTGGACCAGCCGGTCCCCGACCTCGGTCATGATCCCGCGGCCGAACTGCGCGGGACGGCCGGTGATGTCGAGGTCCGTCCGCACGTGCACCCGGGTGCCGTCGGGGCCGGCGGCCAGGGTCGCGGTGACCGTCGCGGAGGCGGTGCCCGAGCCCCGGGTCTCGCTGCCGCTGAGGTCGAGGTGCATGGAGCGGGCGGCCTCGTCGCGCGTGACGGTGCCCTCGCCGCGGTAACTCATCTGCACCGCGCCGATCTTGACCTTGACCCGGCCGGTGAACGCGTCCCCGTCGAGGGTGTCGAGGACCGCGCCGGGCATGCAGGGCGCGACCCGTCCGAGGTCGTGGAAGAGCTTCCACGCCTCATCGGGATCGGCCGGAACGGTGAAGGTGTGGTCGAGCTGCATGGTTTCCCATCCTTGGATTGCTGAGGCGGACGTCGGGGCCGGTCAGGCGGGGGTGGCCGGGGTGCGGATCAGGTCGCGCACCCGGCTCGGCGAGAGGGGGCCGCGGCGTACGACCACGCCGAAGGGGCGCAGCGCGTCCTCCACGGCGTTGGCGAGCACGGCCTGCGGGGCGATCGCACCGCCCTCCCCGAGCCCCTTCACCCCGAGGTCGTTCATCGGGCTGGGGGTGAAGAGCTCGTCCATGTCGAGGTCGGGGATCTCCGAGGAGGTGGGCACCAGGTAGTCCATGTAGGTGCCGGTCCTGGGCTGGCCGTCGGGCCCGTAGACCATCTCCTCGTACAGCGCGCCGCCGATGCCCTGCGCGATGCCGCCGGTGACCTGGCCCTCCGCGATCATCGGGTTGACGATCACACCCGCGTCGTGGACGACGACGTAGTGCAGGATCTCGACGGCGCCGGTGTGCTCGTCCACCTCCACGACGGCGGCGTGCGCCCCGCTCGCGACGGCGAAACCGGGCGGCCGGAAGTGCACGGTCTCGCTGATCTCGGTGCCGTGCCGGCCGTCGGTGGGTTCCGGTGTGCCCGGCAGCGGAGCACGCCCGGCGAGCTCCGCCAGGTCCATCGACGGGCCGCCCGGCTCCTTGGCCGTCACCACCCCGTCGCTGAGGTCCAGGCCGTCCGCCGGGACACCGAGGCGGCGCGCCGCCGCATCGATGATCTTCTCGCGGACCAGCCGTCCGGCCCGGTGGGTGGCGTTGCCCGCGTTGACCAGGGCGCGGCTGGCGATGGTGCCCACACCGAAGGGGGTGGCCTCGGTGTCGCCCCCGGTCACATCGATGACGCCGAGCGGCACCCCGATGGCGTCGGCGGCGATCTGCGCCATGGACGTACGGTGCCCCTGCCCCTGGGACGGCGCGCCTATGGCGAGCCGGACCCGCCCCGTCGGGGCGATCTCGATGCGAGCCGTCTCGAACGGTCCGAGACCGGTCGCCTCGATGTACATCGCGAACCCGATGCCGATGTGCTTCCCGTCGCGGGCGCCCTCGCGCTGCCTCGCCCGTACGCCTTCGGGGTCCGCCTTCGCCACGGCCCGGCGCAGGAGTTCGGGGAAGTCGCCGGAGTCGTAGGACTGGGGGCTGCCGGAGCGGTCCACCAGCCCCGTCGCGTACGGCATCTCGTCCGGCCCCACGAGATTCCGGGCCCGCAGCTCCTCGGGCGCGATGCCCAGTGCGGCGGCCAGCCGGTCCATCGCGCGTTCCATGGCGAAGACCGTCTCGGGCCTGCCCGCCCCCCGGTACGGCGTGGCGAACGTGGTGTTGGTGAGGACACCGGTGACGTCGATGTCCACGTGGGGGATGCGGTAGGGGCCGAGCAGATGGCAGAGCGAGTTGTACGGCACGACGAGCCCGGTCATGTTGTACGCGCCGAAGTTCACCAGGATCCGGTCGCGGACGCCGAGGATGCGGCCCTCGGCGTCCGCGGCGAGTTCGATGCTGTGGATCTGCTCGCGGGCGTGCGAGGAGGCGGTGAGGTTCTCGTTGCGGTCCTCGCGCCACAGCACGGGGCGGCCGAGCACCCGGGCGGCGTGGGGGACGAGGAGCTCCTCGACGTAGAGGATGCCCTTCTGGCCGAAGCCGCCCCCGACATCGGCGGCGACGACATGGACCGTGTCGGCCGTGAGGCCGAGCGTATGGGCGATGGCCTCCCGCAGCCGGTGGGGTGTCTGGGTCCCCGACCAGACGTTCAGCCGGCCGCTGTAGGGGTCCACCTGGGCCGAGACCGCGCGGGTCTCGATCGGTGAGGCCACGTAGCGGTGGGCCTCGAACCGCTCGCCGACCACGGTGTGTGCGGTGGCGAAGACGGTGTCCGGGTCGCCGACGCGGGCCGTGACGGCGACGACGGCGTTGTCCGGCAGACCGTCGTGCAGCAGCGGTGCGTCCTCCGCCAGGGCTTCCTCGGGGTCGACGAGCACGGGCAGCGGGGCGTAGCGGACGTCGACGAGTTCGAGGGCGTCCTCGGCGAGATAGCGGTTCTCAGCGAGGACCAGGGCGACGGGCTGGCCGACGTACAGCACCTTGTCGTCGGCGAGCAAGGGCATGGGCGTCATACGGACCGTGGGGTCCAGGAGTGCGGCGAGGCCCGGCGGGGTGCGCAGTTCCTCCTTGTTGAGCATGGGCGGCAGTCCGGCGACGTCGCCGCCGGTCCACACGGCGACGACGCCGGGGGCCTCCAGGGCCGCCTTCACGTCGATGGACTCGATGCGGGCGTGCGCGTGGGGGCTGCGCAGAAAGGCCGCCTCGACGGCGCCCGGCAGGGCGATGTCGTCGACGTAGCGGCCGTTGCCGCGCAGCAGCCTGTCGTCCTCGACACGCGGGACGGACCGGCCGATCCAGCTGCCGCCGTCCTGCCGGCCCGGGTCGGATGCGTGGGACATACGGGTCACTCCCCGAAGCTCTCGTCGAGTGCCTGGCACACGGCACGGCGGATGTTGCGGTAGCCGGTGCACCGGCACAGGTGGCCGCTGAGCGCGTCGGCGACGTCTTCCGTGCCGGGGCGCTCGGGCTGTTCGGTCAGGGCGGTCGTCGTCATGACGAACCCGGGCGTGCAGAAGCCGCACTGCATGCCGTGGCAGGTGTGGAAGGCGCGCTGGACCGGGGTGAGCGGGGCGTCGTCGGGGGCGAGGCCCTCGACGGTGCGGATCGCAGTCCCGTCGCACTGGACGGCGAGGGTCAGGCAGGAGCGGGCCGGTTCGTCGTCGAGGAGTACGGTGCACGCCCCGCACACCCCGTGCTCGCAGCCGACATGGGTGCCGGTGAGACGGAGCCGGTCGCGCAGGAAGTCGCTGAGCAGCAGCCGGGACTCCACTTCGGCGGTGATCTGCTCGCCGTTCACGGTGAGGGCGATCCGGTGCCAGCCGGACGGCTCGGCGAGCGGCGGGGTACGGACGGTGCGGGGGGCAGGGACGGACGGGGTCATCAGCAGCGCTCCCATGCGGTGGTACAGGCGCGGACGAGGAGGTGGGCGGCGGTCTCGCGCCGGTGGGCGGCGCTCGCGTGGACGTCGTCGGAGGGGTCGAGGCCGGCGAGTGCGGCGTGCCGCGCGGCGGCCAGCGCCGCTTCGTCGGCCCCGGTGCCGACGAGCGCGTCCTCGGCGGCGGGCAGGCGTACGGGGACGGGGCCGGCACCGCTGAAGACCACACGGGCGGTGCGGACCAGGCCCGTACCGGGGTCCCGCTCCAGCAGGACGGCCACTCCGACGGTCGCGAAGTCACCGTGCCTGCGGGTGAGTTCCTCGAAGGCCCAACCCTGCCGCGCGGGCGGCGGGGGGACGATCACCTCCGAGAGCAGCTCGTCGTCGTCGAGGGCGGTGGAGAACGTGGCGACGAAGAAGTCCTCGGCGGTGACGGTGCGGCTGCCGCCCGGCCCGGTGATCACGAAACGGGCTTCCAGCGCCCTCGCCGCCGTCGGCAGCTCGGCGGCGGGGTCATGGTGCGCCAGGCTGCCGCACACGGTGCCGCGGCCCCGGATCTGCGGGTGGCCGATGTGGCTGATCGCCGCTGCCAGGAGGGGCCATCCGTGCCGGACTGCCGGGTCGGCGGCGGCGCGGGACTGCCGGACGGCGGCGCCGATGTGCAGGGCACCGGACACGTCGACCGCCAGATGGGCCAGCTCCGGTATGCGCGTGATGTCCACGAGGAGCTCAGGACGGGCGAGGCGCATGTTCAGCATGGGGATCAATGACTGGCCGCCCGCCACGACCTTGGCGTCCCGCGACGGGTCGGCGAGGAGAGCGACCGCCTCGGCGACGGTGCGCGGGGCGGTGTAGTCGAAGGGTGTGGGTTTCAATCTGCTGCCACCGGGCCTCTCGGATGGTCGTCACGCCGTCGCACTCGGCGCGTCGGCGTGACGATCGATACGCACAGATCTATCTAGTACCTGAAATGATTTACACTAAAGTTTCTGGTTGGCAAGAGGCTCCCGCAGATTTCACGGCCCGAGGTGGCGAAGAATGCGACATGTCATCGATCAGGCGGCTGCCTGGCAGAGCTCCGGAACCCGCTGTGTCATGGCGACCGTGGTGCGGACCTGGGGCTCGGCCCCGCACGGTCCCGGCGCCTCCATGCTGGTGGCGGAGGACGGCAGGATCGTCGGCAGCGTCTCCGGCGGATGCGTGGAAGCCGCCGTGATCGCGTCCGCGGAGGAGGTGTTCGCGGGCGGCCCGCCGGTCGTGGAGCGCTGGGGAGTCGGCGACGACGACGCCTTCGCGGTGGGGCTGACCTGCGGCGGGACGATCGAGGTGCTGATCCGCGAGGTGGAGCCCGAGACGCCGCTGGACCGGATCTCGGCGGATCTGGCGGCGGGGGTCCCGGTCGCGCTCGTCACGCCGCTCGACGGCGGCGGAAGCCTGGCCGTCGGCCGTGGGGAGGTGAGCGGTTCACTGGGCGGCGAGGCCGCCGGCCGGGTGGCCGCGCTGGCCGCCGAGGGCATGCTCGGCCGGGGTGAGAGCGGGCTGGTCACCGCGAGGGCGGAGGGCGGCGCCGGACCCGACTGCGTCCCGGAGCGCGAGCTGCTGGTGCAGTCCTTCGCGCCCCGGCCCCGGCTTCTGATCTTCGGGGCCGCCGAGTTCGCCCGGCCGCTGGCCGGCTTCGCCGCGGCCCTCGGCCACCGTGTGACCGTCTGCGACGCCAGGCCCGCCTTCGCGGATCCCGGACGCTTCCCGGGCGCCGACGAGGTCGTCGTCGACCGGCCGGACCGCTGGTTCCGTGCCCACGAGGACCTCGTCGATCCGACGACGGCGGTGTGCGTCCTGACCCATGAGCCCCGCTTCGACGTCCCCGTCCTCACGCGTGCCCTGAGCGGCGCCGCCGGATATGTGGGCGCCATGGGGAGCCGCCGCACGCACGAGGACCGGCTGGTGCGTCTGCGGGCGGCCGGTGTGACCGAGGCCGGGCTGGCCCGTCTGCGCTCGCCGATCGGGCTCGACCTGGGCGGCCGGGGGCCCGAGGAGACCGCCCTGTCGGTCCTGGCGGAGATCGTCGCCGTACGACGCGGCGGCAGTGGCCTCCCGCTCACCGTCGGCACAGGTCCGGTGCACACGATGTGACTGTTTTTGAACGCCTGTTTTTATAAACATCCGTTTAATCTGAAGCACGTGGATCCAGAGAGCAAGAGCATGAGCCCGCGACGACAGACGGACGACGCCGCGCACGCCGCCGCCGCGCGGGGAACGGCCGCGCCCCGGCGCCCCGGCTCGCACGACCCGGAGGGCAATCGCCGGGCGGTCCTCGACGCGGCCCGGCGCCTCTTCGGCGCGCACGGCTACAAGGGCGTGGGAGTACGCGCCATCGCGGCGGAGGCGGGGGTGACGGCCGGCCTCGTGATGGCGTACTTCGGCACGAAGGACGGCCTCTTCCGGGAGGCGGTGGGCAGCGGGGCCGGCGTCAGCGGTGACGTACTCGCGGCGACCGGCGGTGAGGCGGCGGACCTGCCGGGCGTCCTCGCCCGCGCCTATCTCGACCGGTGGGACCGGCTGCCCGCCGACGACCCCTGGCCGGCGCTGATCCGCTCGGCGGTCAGCCACCCTCCGAGCGCCGAGCTGCTGCGCACGATCCTCGACACGCAGGTGGGGGAGCCCCTCGCCCAGGTCCTCGGCACCACCGCCGAGGCCGATGTGCGGGCCGCGGTCATCCGCAGCGTCCTCTTCGGCGTGATCATGGAGCGCTATGTGTTCGCGCACGAACCGGCGGCGTCCGTGCCGACGGCGGAGTTCGCCCCGGCGCTGACGGACGTGCTCGCCACGGCGTTCGGCGGGACCGGGGGGCCGGCAGCTCCGCGCACGGACCCCGGCCCGGCGGAGCCCCCCGCTTCCTCACCGGAGCCGGGCGACAACTCCGCCGGCCTGTTCGCCCTGCTCGGCGAGTGCGCCGCGCGCCACCAGCAGGTCGTGGGCAGAGCCGTGCGTGCGTACGGCATCAGCCTGCCCGCCTACGACGTGCTGGCCACGCTGCGCGAGGCGGGTGCCCCGTACCGGCTGACGACGGGTGAGGTCGCGGCGGCGGGACCGGTCCGGGCGGGCGGGCTGACCCAGCAGGCCGACCGGCTAACGGAAGCCGGACTGATCCGCCGGGAGCGCGACACCGACGACCGCAGGATCGTCCGGCTGTGTCTCACCCCCGAGGGCCTCGAACTCACGGACCGGGTGGCTGCCGTACGGTCCGGCCAGGAGCAGGAGCTGCTGGCCGGACTGGGCCACGCGGAACGCCGGCGGCTCACGGCGCTCCTGGGGACCCTGGCGCACACGCTCGGGGCCGGTGGCCCGGAGCAGTGAGCGCTGCTCCGGGCCACCGGCCCCGTACCGGCGTGGTCAGGCGTTGAGCTCCTCCAGCGTCCTGCCCTTGGTCTCGACGGCGAACCACGCGATCACCGCACCCACCGCGCCCACCACCGCGAGCTGCGCGAAGACCAGGGACAGGCCGCCGCCCGCCCCGATGACCGCACCGACGGCCACCGGGCCGAGGATGACGCCGAGCCGGTTCCACAGGCCGCCGAACGCCGCGCCCTTGGCCCGGTTGAAGGTGGGGTACAGCTCGGGGGAGTAGAGGTAGAGCCCCGCGTTGACCGCGTACAGGAAGAACGTCGTACAGGAGGCGAAGATCGCCACCTGGCCGCCCGAGGTCGCGCCGGCGAGTGCCAGTACGGCGAGCGAGAGCACCGTGCCGACGAAGGCGCCGATCAGGGCGGGCCTGCGGCCGATGCGGTCGATCAGCATCGCCACGACGAAGGTGCCCAGCAGGCCGGTGACGTTGCTGAGCAGCGTGTACACGAGCGCCGTGGTGAGGTCCAGGCCGAACTCCTTCGTGTAGAGGGAGGGCAGCCAGGTGGAGATGCCGTGGTTCACGTAGTACGCCACGAACCACAGCCCCGACAGGACCGCCGTACGCCGCAGATAGCGACCCCGGAACAGGTCCATCAGGGTGCCCTTGGGCTCGTTCGGCGGGTCGGCCGACGGGGCCGGTGCGGGGAGCTCCTCGGCGGTCGCGCGGGCGACCTCCGCCTCGATCCGGGCGATGGCGGCCTCGGCCTCGGCCGTACGGCCACGGGACAGCAGCCAGCGCGGGGACTCCTCGACGTGGCGCGGCAGCATCGCACCGATCACCACCGGCAGGGCGCCCACCAGGAACATCGCGCGCCAGCCGAAGGTGGGGACCACCCAGACGGCGAGCAGGGTCGCGGCGGCGAGACCGGCCGGGAAGATCATCTCGTACAGCAGGACGAAGCGGCCCCGCTTGTCGGACCGGGCGATCTCGTTGATGTACGTGGCCGCGACCGGCACGACACCGCCGATGCCGAGCCCCTGGAGGAACCGGAAGAGCGAGAACATCTCTATGGTGCCGGAGAAGGCGACGGCGAGGCTGGCGAGGCCGGTGATCACGACGCCCAGGGCGACGGTGCGCACCCGTCCGATGCGGTCGCCCAGCCAGCCCGCCGCCAGGGCGCCCAGCAGCATGCCGATCGAAGCCGAGGTGACGGCGAAGGTGGCCTGCCCGGTGGACAGGTGCCACTCCTTCATCAGGACGGGCAGTGCGGACGCGGCCAGCAGCTGGTCGAACGCCTCGAAGAAGGTGACGGCGCCGATCAGGAACCGGACCTTGACGTGCCAGCGCGAGTGCGGCAGCCGTTCGAGTCTCGCGGCGATCGAGCCGAGTGCGGGCTTGCCGGCCACAGTCGTCATGGAGGGGGTCCTTCCGCGGGCAGATGAGTTGCCGAGACAGTAGGGGGCTATATCTAAGCGGTCAATAGTTAAGAGCTTAGGAAGCTTGCTCCCTGCAACTCGGCCACCATCATCGGTGCCGCGGATGTGGTGCTCAAGGCCTCCCGGGCAACGATTTCACCTCGGGGTCTTGTGTCGAGAAACTTAAGCGCTTAGATTTCTAGTACTTCGGCAGTCCGGTGGCGGTAACCCAACGAGCCTGTCCGCACCCGGAGTCCACCCCTTTCCGCCTCGTCCGGAGGTCCACCCGTGCTGCAGTTCTCCACCGACATCCTGATCGCGGGCCAGTGGCGGCGCGGTGCGGGCGAGCCCGTCGACACGATCGACCCCGCGACCGGCCGCGTCCTCGCCACCGTCCACTCCGCCACGGCGGAGGAGGTGGCCGAGGCCGCCCGCGCCGCGGCCGGGGCCGTGGCCGACCCGGCCTGGCGCGACCTGCCCGCCCACGACCGGGCCCGGCTGCTGCACCGGATCGGCGAGCTCACCGAGCAGGCCGCCGACGAGCTCTCCGCCCTGCAGACCGCCGACACCGGCAAGACGCTCACCGAGACCAGGGCTCTCGCGCTCAGCGCGGCGGGCACCTTCCGCTACATGGCGGCAGCCCTGGAGACGGCCGAGGAGTCGGTGACCCCGTCCCGCGGCCCGTACGTCACGGTGAGCACGCACGAGCCGATCGGTGTCGTCGGCGCGATCAACCCCTGGAACTCCCCGGTCGCCAGCGACGCGCAGAAGATCGCCCCCGCTCTCGCCGCAGGCAACGCGGTGATCCTCAAGCCCGCGGCCTGGACCCCCCTGGTCTCCCTGGCTCTCGGCCGGCTGATCTTCCAGGCGCTCGAAGAGTTCCGGCTGCCCGCCGCACTGCTCTCCGTGCTGCCGGGGAGCGGCCGGGTGGTCGGTGACGCCCTCGTGCGCCACCCGCTCGTCGGCCGCATCGGCTTCACCGGAGGCACGGAGACCGGGCGGTCCATCGCGGAGATCGCCGCCCGGAAGCTGATCCCCGCCTCCCTGGAGCTGGGCGGCAAGTCCCCGACGATCGTGCGCGCCGACGCCGACGTCGAACAGGCCCTGGCCGGCGTGCTGTTCGGGATCTTCTCGTCCAGCGGCCAGTCCTGCATCGCCGGCTCCCGGCTCTTCGTGGCACGCGAGATCTACGACTCCTTCATCGGTGAACTCGTCGAGCGCGTACGCAAACTGCGCGTCGGCCCCGGCACCGACCCGTCCACCCAGGTCGGCCCCCTGGTCCACCACCGCCACCGCGACTCCGTCGCCGCCTACGTCGACCTCGCCCGGTCGGAGGGCGGGCGCGTGCTGTGCGGCGGCTCGGCGCCCGAGGGCGAGACGTACGAGGACGGGGCGTACTACCTGCCCACCGTCATCGACGGCCTGCCGAACACCTCGCGCACCTGCCAGGAGGAGATCTTCGGCCCGGTCCTGGTCGCCCTGCCCTACGACGACGAGGACGACCTGGTCCGCCAGGCCAACGACTCCGTCTACGGCCTGGCCTGCGGCATCTGGACCCGCGACCTGCGGGCCGCCGGGGCTCTGGCACGCCGGATCGAGGCCGGAACCGTCTGGATCAACACCTACAAGCAGTTCAGCGCCTCCACCCCCTTCAGCGGGTGGAAGGACAGCGGCCTCGGCACGGAGAAGGGCCGCGACGCGATCCGCGCCTACCAGCGCCAGAAGTCCCTGTACTGGGGCATCTCGGACCACCCGCTCCCGTGGGCCAACTGACCCGGCACGCCAGCCCGTCCTGGAGGGACTCATGCACCAACCACCGCCCGGTCCGATCGCCCGGCTCCGCTCGCTGCGCTACGTCGAGCTGCACACCCCGGCCTTCACCGAGGCCGCAGACTTCTACGAGGACGTCTGGGGCCTGGAGACCGTCGAGTCCGACACCGGCGCCCGCTGGCTCCGGGGTACGAGCGACGAGCACCACGTCCTGCACCTGACCGAACGGGACCGCGTCGGCCTCGGCCGCATCGCCTTCGCCGTCGCCACCCCCGCCGAGGTCGACGAGGCGGCACGCCGGCTCGAAGCGCGCGCCCTCGTGCCCGTCACCGGACCCGGACCGCTGGACCAGGCCGGCGGCGGCTACGGACTGCGGTTCACCGACCCCGAGGGCCGTCTCATCGAGATCAGCGCCCAGGTCGAAGCCGTCGTACCGCGCGGCCGGGACGGCGCCGTGCCCGTCGGGGTGACGCACGCCGTGCTCAACACCACCGACATCGACGCGGCCGTCGCCTTCTACTGCGACGTCCTCGGGCTGCGCGTCTCCGACTGGTCCGAGCACCAGATGGCGTTCCTGCGCTGCAACAGCGACCACCACTGCATCGCCTTCAACCAGGCGGAGTGGACCTCACTGAACCACGTGGCGTACGAGATGACCTCGGTCGACCACTTCATGCGGGGTCTCGGACGGCTGCGCCACCACGGCATCACCCCGCAGTGGGGCCCCGGCCGGCACGGACCCGGCAACAACACCTTCTCCTACTTCACCGACCCCTCGGGCCTGGTCTGCGAGTACACCTCCGAGGTCGCCCAGATCGTCGAGGACGCCTGGATAGCCCGGGTCTGGCGGCGGGTCCCGGAACTCTCCGACCTGTGGGGGACGGCCGGTGCGCCGTCCAAGGAGATCCGCTGCAGCATGGCCGGCTCCCCGGACCCCGGCCCGCTCGTGCCCGTGGACACAGACCCCGAAGACGCAGAACCCGCAGGCGCAGAACCCGCAGACGCCCAGGAGGCCACCGCATGAGCACCGTCCGCAAGGTCGCCGTCGTCGGCTGGGGCGCCATCGGCAGGGTCGTCGGCACCGCGCTCGCCGAAGGCCGCGTGACCGGCGCCGAGCTGGTCTGTGTCGTCGACAACCGCCCGCTGGGCGAGGCCGCCCCCGTGCGGCAGGCCACCTTCGAGGAGGCCATGGACTCCTGCGACCTCGTGGTCGAGGCCGCGGGACAGGGCGTCGTACGCGAATGGGGAGAGCGGGTCCTGGCCTCCGGCACCGATCTGCTGATCGCCTCCACCGGCGCGCTCACCGACGACGAGCTCACGAAGCGGCTGCTGGCGGCCGGCCCCGGCCGTGTCTACTTCACGGGAGGTGCCGTCGGCGGGCTCGACCTGCTCCAGGCGGTGCGCACCCTCGGCCCGCTCGACGAGGTCCGGCTGACCACCACCAAGCTGCCGTCCACCCTCGAACAGCCGTGGATGGACGACGAGCTGCTGGGACGCATGAGGACGGCGACCGGGCCGGTCGAGGTCATGTCCGGCACCGCCCGGGACGTCCCGGTCAAGTTCCCCAAGTCGACGAACGTGGCCGCCTCGGTCGCGCTGGCCGTCGGCGACCTGGACGCTGTGCGGGTCCAGGTCGTCGCCGACCCGGCGGCCCACCACACCCGCCATGTGATCGAGGCGTCCGGCGGACACGGAACGTACCGCTTCGAGGTCGCGCACCTGCCCGACCCCGGCAACCCCGCCACCAGCCAGGTGGTGCCGTACGCCGTGCTGCGCAGCCTCGCCGCCCTCGCCGGCCGGACCGGGCAGATCCTGTGAGCGCCGCCACCAGTGCCGCCGATGTCCACGTCGAGGAGGCGGGCGACCACGGCCCCCTGCTGCTGTGCCTGCACGGCATCGGCTCCTCCTCGGCGGCCTTCGCCCCGCAGCTCGCCGAACTCTCGGCGTACGTACGGGTCGTGGCCTGGGACGCGCCCGGGTACGCGAAGTCGCCCGACCCCGCGGGGCCGATGAGCCTCGACGACTACGCGGACGCGGCGGCCGCCCTCATCCGGGAACGCGCCACCACCGCGCACGTCCTCGGCGTCTCCTGGGGCGGGGTGATCGCGCTGCGGCTCGCCACCCGGCACCCGGAGCTCGTCGCCTCGCTGGTCATCGCCGACTCCAGCCCGGGCTCGGGCACCGAGGAGAAGAAGGCCGAGGCCATGCGGGCCAGGGCCGCCGACCTTGCCGAGCTGGGCCCCCGCGCCTTCGCCGAGGCCCGGGGCCCGCGCCTCGTGTCACCCGGCGCACGGGACGAGCTGGTGCGCCGCGTGGTGGACACCATGGCAGCCTCGGTCCGGCTGCCGGGCTACGCGTACGCCGCCGAGTCCATGGCCTCCGCCGACCTGCGCGCCGAACTCCCCTCGATCGCCGCCCCCACCCTCGTGCTCTGCGGCGAACAGGACCGGGTCACCGGCATCGAGGCGAGCCAGGCCATCGCCGGGGCCATCCACAAGACCGCCTACGTGATCGTCAAGGACGCCGGTCACCTGGCCAACCAGGAGCAGCCGGGCCACTTCGACGCCTGGGTGCTCTCCCACCTCCGCATCACCGCATCCATCCCCGAGTAGGAGCCTTCACCATGCCTCTGACCACCGACGCGTACGACAACGGCGACGACCTCTCCGCGTACACCGACTCCCTCATCGCCACCAAGGCCTCCCGGGTCGCCGACTTCGACACCCTGTCCTTCCAGGAGAAGGCCGGCGCGCAGTTCCGCCGCGGTCAGATCCGCTACGTCGGCTCCGGCGCCACCGGCAACCACGAGAGCGACAGCCGGATCCTGCCCTCCGGCGGATTCACCTTCTCCAACATGCTGCTGCCGCCCGGCGCCGAGGGCCCCGCCCACACCCACCACGACGTCGAGGAGGCCTTCTTCGTCCTGGAGGGCGAGGTCAAGGTCGGCATCCACCGCGGCGCAGAAGAGGCCGAGTACCGCACCCTGGGCTACCGCGACATGATCGTCGTCCCCGCCGGTGTCACCCGGTCGCTCAAGAACGAGGGCGACACCGACGCCCTGTTCTGCGTCGTCATCGGCACGCAGAAGCCGCAGGTGCCGACCTACCCCGAGTACTCGCCGATGCACGGCGTCACCCGTGGCTGACCAGCCCCCGGCAGGCCGGCGCACCGTCGTCGTCACCGGAGCGGGCCGTGGCCTCGGACTGGCCATGGCCCGCCGGGCGGGCACCGACGGCTTCCGGGTCGTCCTCGCCGAACTGGAGAAGGAGCGGGGCGAGCACGCCGCGGCCGAGCTGCGCGCGGAAGGCCTCGACGCCCACTTCGTACGCTGCGACGTCGCCGACCCCACCTCGGTGGAGGCGCTCGCCGACGCCGTGCGCGAACTGGGCCCGCTGTACGGCCTGGTCAACAACGCGGCGCTCGCCAACGGCGTGGGCGGCAAGGAGTTCCAGGACATCGACATCGAGGTCTGGGACCGGCTGATGGCGGTCAACGCCCGCAGCCCCTGGCTGGTGTCCAAGGCCCTGTACCCGCTCTTCACCGAGCCGGGCCGGATCGTCAACCTCGCCTCGGACGCCGCACTGTACGGCTCCCCGCGCCTCGCCCACTACATCGCCTCCAAGGGCGCCGTCATCGCGCTGACCCGCGCCATGGCCCGCGAACTCGGAGACAGGGGGATCACCGTCAACGCGGTGGCCCCCGGCCTCACCGAGTGCGAGGCGACCGAGACCGTGCCCGCCGAGCGGCACGACCTCTACCGCATGAACCGGGCCATCTCCCGGCCGCAGCAGCCCGACGACCTCACCGGGATCGTCTCCTTCCTGCTCGGCGAGGAATCCCGCTACCTGACCGGACAGGTGATCGCCGTCAACGGCGGCTTCACCATGAACTGAACCGCAGGAGATACGAGTTATGGATCTGGGCCTCGCCGACCGCACCATCGTGGTCACCGGCGGCAGCTCGGGCGTCGGCCTGGCCACGGTCCGCGCCCTGCTCGACGAGGGCGCCCGTGTCGCCACCTGCGGCCGTGACGCCGACCGGCTCGCGAAGGCGACGGCCGGCCTCGGCGCCGGGAGCGACCGGCTGCTGACCGGCGTCTGCGACGTACGGGACGCCGAAGCCGTCCGCGGATTCGTCCGCCGGACTGCCGAGGAGTTCGGCGGCATCGACGGGCTCGTCAACAACGCCGGACAGTCCAGGATGAAAGGGCTCGACGACTCCACCGCCGAGGACTGGCGCGACGAGCTGGAGCTGAAGTTCGCCGGGGTGCTCAACCCGCTCCAGGCGGCGCGCCCCCACCTGGCCGCGTCCGGAGCGGCGAGCGTCGTCAACATCAACGCCGTCCTCGCCAAGCAGCCGGAGACCCGGCTGATCACCACCAGCGCGGCACGCGCCGGCATCCTCAACCTCTCCAAGTCCCTGTCCGTCGAACTCGCCGGCGACGGGATCCGGGTCAACTCCGTCTGCCTCGGGCTCGTCGACACCGGCCAGTGGACCCGCCGCCACGCGGCCGCGGACTCCGGCCTGACGTACGAGCAGTGGCAGGCCGGACTGGCCGCGGACCGGGGCATCGCGCTGGGCCGCCTCGGCCGGGCCGAAGAGGTCGCGTACGCGGTCGTCGCCCTGCTCTCGCCCCGCGCCTCCTACATCACCGGCACCAGCATCGACGTCTGCGGCGGCGTCGGCCGCTCCATCCTCTGAGGAGACCACCATGCGTCACGACAACGGAGGCGATCTCCTCGTCACCGTCCTGCGCGAACTCGGCATCGACACCGTCTTCGGCATCGTCAGCGTCCACAACCTGCCGCTCGTCGAGGCCGTCGACCGCGAACTGCGGTTCGTCCCCGTGCGGCACGAGGCGTCCGCCGTCAACGCCGCCGACGCCTACGGCCGCGCCCGGGGCACCCTCGGCTGCGCCCTCACCTCGACCGGCACCGGCGCGGGCAACGCCGCCGGATCGCTGATCGAGGCGCTCAGCGCGGGCAGCTCCGTGCTGCACGTCACCGGCCAGGTGGAGAGCGAATTCCTGGGCAGCGGACGGGGGTTCATCCACGAGACCAAGGACCAGATCGGCATGCTCCGGGCCGTCTCCGCTTACGCCGCGAGCGTGCCGGACGCCGCCCAGGCGGGCCGGATCCTGCGCGAGGCGGCCCGCTCGGCGCTGACCGCGCCCGGCGGCCCCGCCAGCGTGGAGTGGCCGATCGACCTCCAGTACGCCGCGCAGACCGACGAACCCGCCGAGTACGAGGAGCCCGCCCCGGTGGCCCCCACGGAGGGTGAACTCGCCGCCGCGGGAGCCCTCCTGGCCTCGGCCCGCCGCCCGCTCGTCTGGGCCGGCGGCGGCGCGAACACCGCCCGGGGCGAACTGGCCCGGCTGCTGGAGGCGACCGGCGCCGGACTGATCACCTCGAACTCGGGCCGCGGCAGCGTCCCCGAGGACCACGAGCAGGTCATCGGGAACTTCGCCACCACCCCCGCGGTGCGCGCCCTGCTCGCCGACGCGGACGTCCTGCTGACCGTCGGCACCCACTTCCGGTCGAACGAGACCGCCGACTACACCCTGGAACTCCCCGGGGCGCACATCCAGATCGACCTCGACGCAGCCGCCCTCGGCCGGGTGTACCCGGCCACCCACGCGCTGCACGGGGACGCCGCCGACACCCTCACCGCCCTCCTGCCGCACGCCGGAACCGCCGAACCCGGCTGGACGGAACGCGTCGGGGCCGTACGCACCGAGGTGCGCGCGATCCTGCACGACAACATCGGACCGCAGGCCGCCATCTGCGACGCGATCCGGGCCGCCCTGCCCCGCGAGGCCGTCGTCGCACGCGACGTCACCATCCCCTCCAGCAGCTGGGGCAACCGGCTCCTGGAGGTGTACGACCCCAAGGACAACGTCTTCCCGCGCGGCGGAGGCATCGGGCAGGGCCTCGGCATGGGCATCGGCGCGGCGCTCGCCCGGCCCGACGCGCCCACCGTCGTGATCGCGGGCGACGGCGGCCTCGCCGTCCACCTGGGCGAGCTCCTCACCCTCGCCCAGGAGCGGCCCCGCCTGACCCTGATCGTCTTCAACGACGGCGGCTACGGAGTCCTGCGCAACATGCAGGACCACCACAGCGAGCGCCGCTCAGGGGTCGATCTGACCACCCCCGACTTCGGCCTGCTGGCCCGCGCCTGCGGCCTGCCGTACGCCCGCATATCCGCCGAGGAACACGCGGGACCGGTGCTCAGCGAGGCCATCGCCTCCCAGGGCCCCACCCTCGTCGAGGTCGACCTGGAAGCCCTCGGCCCGATGAAGAACCCGTTCACCCCGCCCGTGAGGATTCCGGGCCAGTAGCCCGGACGCCCGAACTGCCGGTAAGGAGGCAACAGACCATGACCGAGGATTCGCTGCGGCTGACCGTCCGCCGTATGACCTGGGAGGCCGAGGGCGTCCTGTCCGTCGAGCTGACCCACCCCGACGGCAAGCCCCTGCCCGCCTGGACCCCCGGCGCGCACCTCGATGTCCACGCCGGTGGCCAGGTCCGTCAGTACAGCCTGTGCGGCGACCCGGGCACCCCGGACGTCTACCGCATCGGCGTGCTCAACGAGCCCGCCTCGCGCGGCGGTTCGCGCTTCGTGCACACCCAGCTGCGGCCCGGCCAGCAGATCACGGTCTCCGAGCCGCGTAACCACTTCGTGCTGGAGGACGCCCCGTCGTACGTGTTCGTCGCCGGAGGCATCGGGATCACACCGCTGCTGGCCATGGCCCGGGAGGCGGCCCGCCGGGGAGCCGGATGGCGCATGGTCTACGGCGGCAGGAGCCGGGCCTCCATGGCGTTCACCGGCGAACTCGACGCGCTCGGCGGTGACGTCACGCTCGTCCCGCAGGACGAACACGGCCACATCGACCTGGACTCCGTGCTCGCCGAAGTGCCCGCCGGCACGCTCGTGTACTCCTGCGGACCCGAACCACTGCTCGCGGCCGTCGAACAGCGCTGCCCCGAGGACCGGCTGCGCCTGGAGCGGTTCGCCGCACCGACCGTGGAGCGCAGCGGCGACGACGAGGCGTTCGAGGTCGAGTGCCGCACCTCGGGGGTGACCCTCACCGTCGGTGCCGGGACCTCCGTCCTGGAAGCCGCCGAGAGCGCCGGGCTGACCGTCAACAACTCGTGCCGCGACGGAATCTGCGGCTCCTGCGAGACCCGGGTCGTCGAAGGCACCCCGGACCACCGCGACTTCCTGCTCAGCGAGGCCGAACGGGCCGCGGGCGCCTCGATGATGATCTGCGTCTCGCGGTGCGCCTCCGGCCGGCTCGTCCTCGACCTCTGACACCTCCCCCCGCACTTTCAGGAGACACCGTGAACGACACCTGGCCCTACCTGGACATCCACCAGTCCCGGAGCCACGAGCCCACCCCGTACGAGTACAAACTCGCCGCCACCCTCGAAGAGGTCTTCACCCGCGAGGGCCACGAGCTCGCCGACGTCGTGCGCGGGCTCAACGCCCGCCAGGTCCACGCCGCCGACGGCGCCCCGTGGACCGAGGAATCCTTCCGCGCCGAGATGAACCGACTGGGAGCCTGACCATGACGCTGTCGTCCTCCGCCACCGCGGACCACATCTACGCCACCGGTCTGCGCAACCAGTGGCACGCGGTCGTCCCCTCGCACTTCGTGGCCCCCGGCGCCATGCGCAAGGTGACCGCGCTCGGCGAGCAGTGGCTCCTCTTCCGGCGCTCCGACGGGGTCCTGTCGATGCTCGCCGACCGCTGCCCGCACCGCGGCGCACCGCTGTCGCTCGGCAAACACCTCGGCGACCGGGTCGCCTGCTGGTACCACGGGGTCGAGGTCGAGTCCGACGGCACCGTCTCCTCCGTCCCCGGGCTGCCCGGCTGCAGCCTGGAGGGCAAGCGGCTGGTGACCTCCCTGCCGGTCCGCGAGGTCGCCGGCGCGATCCTCGCCTACTTCGGCGACGAGGAGCACCCCGAGCCGGCCGAGCTGACCCTGCCGGAGCCGCTGACCGACCCCGACGTGGACGCCTTCCTCTGCTACGCGGAATGGAACGCGCCCTGGCGCTACGCCGTGGAGAACCTGCTCGACCCCATGCACGGCGCGTTCCTGCACCACGACTCGCACACCATGTTCGACGGTGACACCACGGCCAAGTTCCGCATCCGGGAGACCGCACGCGGCTACTTCTTCGAGAAGACCGACCAGCGCGGCGTCAACTTCGACTGGGTGGAGCTCTGCCGCACCGGTGTGGACTGGGTCGACCTCTCCATCCCCTACCCGCCGTCGGCCGGCCCCGGTGGCCCGTTCGGCATCGTCGGCATGGTCTGCCCGGTCGACGAACAGCGCAGCGGCGTCTTCTTCTGGCGCTACCGCCGGGTCCAGGACTGGCAGCGCGCGTCCTGGCGCTTCCTGTACCGGACGCTGATCGAACAGCGCCACTGGGACGTCCTGGAGCAGGACCGCGTCATGCTGGAGGCCATGCCGGCCGACGCCGACCAGCGGGAGAACCTCTACCAGCACGACCTGGGCGTGGTGCGGCTGCGCCGGCTCTACCGCGCGGCGGCCGAGGCCCAGTCGGCGGCGGGAGCCTGAGGGACGCACCGCGTGGGGGCGTTCACCAGGGGAGCGGGCCCGAGGCGTCGACGTAGCCACCGGTCGGGCCGTCCGGGCCCACCTGAGCCATACGGACGATGATCTCGGCCCCCTCCTCCACGGTCTGCGTGCCCCGGTGCCCGTTCAGGTCCGTGGCGGTGAATCCGGGCTCCACCGCATTGATCCGGATGTCCGGGAAGGCCTTCGCGTACTGCACGGTGATCATGTTGAGCGCGGTCTTGGACGCCGGGTAGGCGACACCCGGGTACGCATGGGTCGGCGTGTCCGGTGCGCTCACCAGGGCCAGCGAGGCCAGGCCGCTGCTCACGTTCACCACGACCGGCGCGGGTGAGCGCCGCAGCAGCGGCAGGAACGCATGGGTGACGCGCACCGGACCGTAGACGTTCGTCTCGAACAGGGGCCGCAGCGTGTCCACGGTCGTCTCCCCGGCGCCGACGACCGTGCCTTCGACACCGGCGTTGTTGATCAGTACGTCGAGCCTGCCCCGGGCCTCGACGGTCTTCGCCGCCGCGGCGACGGACTCCTCGTCGGTGACATCGATGTGGATCATGTGTGCCCCGAGCCGCTCGGCGGCCCGCCGCCCCCGCTCGGCGTCCCGGCTGCCGACGTACACGGTGTGTCCCGCCTCGACGAGCCTGCGGGCGGTCTCGAAGCCGAGACCCTTGTTCGCTCCGGTGATCAGTGTGGTGGTCATGCGTCCAGACTCCCGCCGCGCCGACGGCCCGGCCAGTGACCTGCTTTTCCTGGGACCACCGGTACCAGGACGACCGGCTCCGGCCGGGGCACACTGGTGGCATGGCGACGGCGGAATTCGGCAGGGCGGTGCGCCGCCGGCGCGACAGGGTGGCACCCGCGGACGCGGGACTGCCCGCCGGAGGGCGACGGCGCGCGGCCGGGCTGCGCCGCGAGGAGCTGGCGCTGCTGGCCGGGATCTCCGTCGACTACGTCACCCGCCTCGAACAGGGCCGCGCCTCCCACCCCTCGGCACAGGTCGTCGAAGCCCTGGCCCGGGCGCTGCGTATGCCGGGAGAGGAACGCGCCCAGCTGTTCCAGCTGGCCGGGCTGGCCATGCCCGGCCCTGACACCGTGCCCGCCCACATCCCGCCGAGCGTCCACCGGATGCTCGACCGGCTGGCCGTGAACCCGGTCGCGGTGTACGACGCGACGTGGAACCTGCTCCTCGCCAATCCCTCGTACGGGGCGCTGATGGGCGACCCCTCCGGGTGGCGCGGCACCGAGCGCAACGGGGTCTGGCGCAACCTCGTCGGCCCGCCCGGCCGTGTGCGCCACACACCGGAGTCCCGCGCGAGGTTCGAGGCGGCCCTGGTCGCGGACCTGCGCACGGCCGCCGTCCGCTATCCGGCCGACGAGCCGCTGAAGCGCCTGGTCGCCGAGCTGTACGAGCACAGCGCCCGGTTCGCCGGACTGTGGGACTCCGGCGCGTCCGGCCGGCACGAGGCGGCGCGCAAGACCATCGACCACCCGGACGTCGGCCCCGTGACCCTGGACTGCGACGTCCTCACCGTGGCGGGCAGTGACCTGCGCATCATGCTCTACACGGCCGAGCCCGGCACGGAGGACGCCGGACGCCTCGCGGAACTCACGGGGCGGGTCGCAGGTCCTGATCCGCGGCGAGCCGCAGATCAGGACCGGATAACCCGCCGGTGAGCCCGGTGACCGACCTGTCCCGTTCCAGGTGGGTGTGGACCCGGCGCAGCAGGGAGGCGAACAGCTCGCGCTCCTCGGGGGCCAGCGGGGCGAGGAGATCCGCCTCGGTGCCGAAGACATCGGCGTTGAGCCGTGCCAGCGCGCCCCTGCCCGACGGTGTCAGGGAGACCTCGATGCGGCGGCGGTCCGAGGAATCGCGGGCACACACGACGTAGCCGGCCGCGTCCAGGTCGGTCACGGTTCTGGTCAGATCGCTCTGGTTCATGTCCAGCCGCGAGGCGAGATCACCCTTGGACAGCCGGCCGGCCTCGTCCAGCATGGCCAGGATGGTCAGGTGCCACAGCCGCAGCCCGTGGGCCGTCAGCGCGTCGGTGAGCCTGCGGCGTGCGGCCTTGCCCGTCGCGTACATGAGATAGGCGTTGAGGCTCAGCACACTCGGCGGCGTCACGCCCGCGGCCCGGGGGGCGGCCGCCGTCCCCGGAGAGCTCGGCTGGTGCATGGTTCTTCCTAACGTGGCGACGGCCGGGAGGGGACCCGGAGGTCAGGGCCGGCCGGTGAGGTAGCCGCCCATCGAGGTGAAGTACTCGGCAGCGGGCAGCTCCGTGCCGTCCTCCGTACGCACCCGGGTGACGGCCAGACCGCGGTTGCGGCCGGTACGGGCGTCCGCCCCGGCGACGATCACCACGCCGTCGCCCTCACGGTAGAAGATCCTTCCAGGGGTGCCGCCGTAACGGCCCTCGGACACGACCGCCGTCACGATCTCCAGACGCGCGCCCCTGTGGTGGGTGAACGCGCTGGGGTACGGGGCGGACTGGGCGCGCACGAGACGTTCGAGGTCCTCGGCCGGCCAGTTCCAGTCGATGCGGATGTCCTCGGCGGCACGCTTGTGGAAGAACGTGGCCTGGGACCGGTCCTGCGGGGTGAAGTCCGTACGCCCGGAGGCGATGAGGTCGAGCGCCTCCGTCGTGACGGGGGCGATGAGGTCGACGGTCTTGTGGAACAGGTCCGTGGCCGTGTCGGAGGGGCCGACCTCCACGGCGCGCTGCATCACGATGTCGCCGGCGTCGAGTTCGGCGTCCATCATGTGCGCGGTCACACCGACCTCGCGCTCGCCGTTGATCAGCGCCCAGATCAGGGGCGAGAAGCCCGCGTACTTCGGGAGCAGCGAATCGTGCACGTTCAGCGTGCCGTGCCGGGGGAGCCCGTAGATGTGCGGCGGGATCCACGTACGCCAGTTGTTGGCCACGATGATGTCCGGCTCCGCCTCCTTGAGACGGGTGAACAGCTCCTCGTCGTCGGGCCGGTTGCGGATCAGGACGGGCACGCCGTTCTCCTCGGCGAGGTCGGCGACCGAGTCGCTCCAGATCTTCTCGTAGGCGTGCTCGCTCCTGGGATGCGTGACGACCATCACCACGTCATGCGCGGAGTCCAGAAGAGCGCGCAGGGTGCGGTGCCCCCACGTCTGATAGCCGAACATGACGACGCGCACAGGTTCCTCCTCGGAACGACAATGTGAGAAAGCTTAGTAAAGCAAGCCTAACCTAACTATGCAATGCCTATTGCCTCAAGGTCAATTGACGGTGGCTCATCCGGAACCCACCCGATTTGTCCTGTCGACAGGGCGCGGTGATGAGGTTAGCTTTACCTAAGTTCCACCCCGGCTGCCGCTCAGTCGGTGTGCTCTTTTCCGCTTTCCCCGCGTCCGCCAAGCGGCCCCCCGCACGATGGGAGTGACATGTCACAGGCTTCACCTGACGATGCACCACCGGTCCACGACCTCATAGGAATCGGTTTCGGACCGTCCAATGTGGCCATGGCGATCGCGCTCACGGAGCGCAACTCGCGCGTCGGCAGGCAGGAGGCCGTCACCGCTCACTTCTTCGAGAGCCAGCCGCGGTTCGGCTGGCACCGCGGGATGCTGATCGACGACGCCACGATGCAGGTGTCCTTCCTCAAGGACCTGGTGACGCTGCGGAACCCGTCGAGCGAGTTCAGCTTCCTCTGCTACCTGCAGAGCCAGGGCCGGCTGGTCGACTTCGTGAACGGCAAGAGCCTCTTCCCGCTGCGCGTCGAGTTCCACGACTACTTCGAGTGGGCCGCCGCCAAGGTGGACGACATGGTGTCCTACGGGCACGAGGTCATCGACGTCCGGCCCGTCGAGCGCGACGGTGTCGTGGAGTACGTCGACGTGACCGCCCGCTCGGGGTCGGAGGTCGTGGTCCACCGGGCCCGCAACCTCGTGATCGGCACAGGCCTGCGGCCGCAGATGCCCGACGGCGTCAAGCGCACGGACCGGATCTGGCACACGTCCGACCTGCTGGCCCGGGTGGACGGCCTGGACACGGCCGAGCCGCCGTCCCGCTTCGTCGTGGTCGGCGCCGGTCAGAGCGCGGCCGAGAACGTGGCGTACCTGCACCGCCGCTTCCCGGAGGCCGAGGTCTGCGCGGTCTTCTCCCGCTACGGCTACAGTCCCGCCGACGACAGCGGGTTCGCCAACCGGATCTTCGACCCGGGCGCGGTCGACGAGTACTTCACGGCCCCGGACGAGACCAAGCGCAGACTGATGGACTATCACGGCAACACCAACTACGCCGTGGTCGACATCGACCTCATCGACGATCTGTACCGCATGACCTACCAGGAGAAGGTCCTCGGGACCGAGCGGCTGCGCTTCCTCAACGTCTCCAGGGTCGTCGACGCCGTCGAGACGCCGGACACGGTCCACACCACCGTCGAGTCGCTGGTCACCGGCGACCGTACGACCCTCGACGCCGATGTGGTCGTCTACGCCACCGGCTATCTGCCCGCCGACGCCCTCGGTCTCCTCGGAGACGTCGAGGGGCACTGCCTGCGCGACGACCAGGGGCGGGTCCGCGTCGAGCGCGACTACCGGGTCGCGACCGATCCCGGACTGCGGTGCGGGATCTATCTCCAGGGAGGCACCGAGCACACCCACGGCATCACGTCGTCCCTGCTGTCGAACACCGCGGTCAGGGTCGGCGAGATCCTCGACTCGGTCGTGGAGCGCACACCGAAGGACGCCCCCGGCCGGCCCCAGGACGCCGTCGGCGAGGTCGGCGCTCCTCTCTAGGCCCCGGCCCTCCCCGGCCCCCGTCGCCCGGCCCGCCGGTGCTGCCGGCGGGCCGGGCCGGAGAGTCAGCCGGGGATCCGCCGACGGCCGCCCCTCGCCGCCGCCACCAGCTCGGGAAGCGTCGCCAGCTTGACCCTGGGGCGGCCGTCGCGGCGCCCCAGGGCCAGTTCGGCTCGCTCGATCTCCGCCAGCCCGCGGGCGTCCACGACCCGCCGGTTACGGCGCCGCACCAGGCGCTGGAACGCCTTCGCCCCCTGCTCCGGCACGGGCAGCGTGCCGCCGACTGCATCGTCGAGCAGCGTGCCCACGGTCTCGGCGGCGCACGTCCGGTTGGCCCCGATGCCGCCCGAGGGGCCGCGCTTGATCCACCCCACGACATACGTCCCCGGCAGGCCCGCCACCCGTCCGCCCTCGTGCGGGACGGTGCCCGTCGCCTCGTCGAACGGCAGCCCGGTGACCGGCAGTCCACGCTGGCCGACGGCGCGCAGCAGCAGTCCGGCCGGGATCTCCCGGCCGTCGTCGCCACCGGTGACCCGGACGGCGCGGACACCGTCGTCACCGAGCGCCTCCACCGGCGCGGAGTGGAAGCGGAACACGATGCGGCGCCCCGCCGGGGGCGGCCGCGACCAGTCCACCTCCTCGCGGGTGACATCCGCCAGCAGCGCGGCCCTGTCGCCCGGCTCCGCGCCGTCGATCGCCGCGGCGGTCCTCGGATCGTGGTCGTCGACGACCAGCTCCACGCCGGGCAGGTGCTTGAGCGCAAGCAGCTCGGACCTGGTGTACGCCGCGTCCTCGGGCCCCCGCCGCCCCAGCAGCACCACCTCGCGCACCGACCCGGCACGCAGTGCGTCCAGGGCGTGGCCGGCTATGTCCCCGGCGGCCAGCGCGTCGGGGTGCGAGACCAGGATCCGCGCCGCGTCGAGGGCCACATTTCCGGTGCCGACCACGACGACCCGCTCCGTGGACAGGTCCACGGCGTCCGGGGCGACCTCGGGGTGGGCGTTGTACCAGGAGACGAACGTTGTCGCGCAGATGCTGCCGGGCAGGTCCTCGCCGGGAATCCCGAGCCGGCGGCCCGCCGACGCGCCGACGGCGTAGATCACCGCGTCGTGGTGCGCGGAGAGCTCCTCCGGAGTGATGTCCCGGCCCACCTCCACACCGAGGTGCATGCGCACCCTCGGATGCCGGTGGAACCTGGCGAAGGTGTCGCCGGCCTTCTTCGTGGACAGGTGGTCGGGCGCCACACCGTAGCGGATGAGCCCGCCCGCGACGGGCAGCCGGTCGATCAGCGTCACCTCGGCGCTCGTGTGCAGCAGCAGGTCCTCGGCGGCGTACATCCCAGCCGGTCCGGTGCCCACCACGGCGACCCGGAGCGGCGCGAAGTCCGACGGCAGGCTGCGCTCGAAGGACGGCTCCCCCCACGCGTGGAAGTTCGGCCCCGCGGGGGCCTGGGCGGGCTCCCGGTCCGCGAAGTACGCCGCGTTGAGCGGGGCGTACTCCTGCTGTGCGGGGGAGAGGCTGTCCACCGGGAAGACCGCCTCCACCGGGCAGGCGTCGGCGCAGGCACCGCAGTCGATACAGGACTTCGGGTCGATGTACAGCATCTCCGTCCGGCCGAAGTCCGGTTCCTCCGGCGTCGGGTGGATGCAGTTGACGGGGCACACCGAGACACAGGTGGCGTCGCCGCAGCACGTCTGGGTGATGGCGTAGGTCATGTCGTCCGCTCAGATCAGATGGGCACGCTTGTAGAACACCAGGGCGGGCTTGGTGAGGAGACGGGCCGAGGCCAGGAACTCCATGAGGCCCGAACAGCTGGAGCGCATCATCGACTTGTGGTGCTCGTTGGCCTTCGCCTCCTCGACGGCACGCTTCCCGTCGAGTCCCGCGTTGGCGTAGACGCCCTTGTTCACCATGCTGGTGACGATCACGTACGACGCGATCGCGATGACGAGCGCGTTGATCCGCCGCCGCACCGGGCCCGCACCGCTGAGGTGCTTGCGGGTCTCCGCGCGCGCGAACTTCATGTGCCGGGACTCCTCGACGACATGGATGTTGTTGATGGTGCGGACGAAGGGAACGACCCGCTCGTCCCGCATCCAGTCGCGCTGCATGACGTCGAGGACCTCCTCGGCGACGAGGATCGCCGCGTACGCCGCCTCGCCGAACGCGAGCGTCTTGAAGGCCCGCCCCAGCTCCACCGCGAGCCGGTGCGGCCGGTAGGGAGGGGCGCCCAGCTTCTGCGCGCCCCGGGCGAACATGATCGAGTGCCGGCACTCCTCGGCGATCTCGGTCAGCGCCCACTGGACATCGGCGCTCGTGGGGTCCTTCGCGTAGACGTCGCGCAGGACCATCTGCTGGAGGATCATCTCGAACCAGATGCCGGTGCTGGCCACCGACGCGGCTTCCTGGCGCGTCAGTTCCTTGCGCTGCTCCTCGGTCAGCTCGCCCCAGTACGCGGTGCCGTACAGCGTGCTCCACTCCGGGCTCGCGCCGTGGAAGTCCTTGTCCAGAGGCGTGTCCCAGTCGACCTCCGTGGCCGGGTCGTACGCCAGAGTGGCCGCCGATTCGAGCAGCCGCCGGGTGAGGTGGTCCTCGGGCGGCCGGTCCTCTGCATCCGGTCGAACAGTGCTGCTTGCCATGGTGCGGCTCCTCGGTTCGTCAGTGCTGTCCCTGGTGCTGTCACATGTGCGATGTCGGTGACGGAACGTCATATGCCGGGCCGCCGACCGGAGACGGCGGCAGCCGTGAGCAAGGAACCGGCGCCGGCCCCTGCCGGGCAGCCCTCCGTCCCGCTTGTTAGACGGAAGGTATAGCAAGGAGGCCGGGCGGGCCTACCCCCCAGTAAGGAATGTGTGCGCATCCCCGCGATATCTCCCCGCCCGCGCCCGTACGAGCGCGTCCCTGGATGAGGCCCGGGGAGCGGGAAAAGAGGGATCTGTTCGTAGTGTCGAACATTGTTCGCAATATCAGTGCGAGTCATTGACGCCGCCTTTTCCCGCGCCTACGGTCCCGTCCGAAGTAGCGGCCACGTGTCGAAATATCGAACGTGAGCCTCCCCTTCACGCGTCCCCGCACCTCAGAGACGAGCCGAGACGAGCCGCCATGCAACCACCTCTCCTCAGCCGGCGCCGAGCCCTCGCGGGCGGTGCCGGCGCCCTGGCCGCCGCGGGAGCCCTGGGCTCCCTGTCCGGCTGCGCCGCCCCCGCGACCGCCGCGGGTCCGGGGCAGACCCTGCTGCGGTACTGGCACCTGTTCGGCGGCGGCGACGGCGTCAACATGCAGGGAATGCTGGACGACTTCCGGGCCGGGCACCCGGACATCGCCCTGGAAGCCTCGACCCTGCAATGGGGCGCCCCGTACTACACCAAGCTCGGCATGGCCGGCGCGGGCGGACGGGCCCCCGAGCTCGCCGCCCTGCACCTCGCCCGGCTCGCGGGCTTCGCCCCCGGCAGGCTCCTCGACCCGTTCGACCTCGGCCTGCTGGCCGAACACGGCGTAAAGGAGGAGGACTTCCCGCCGGACATCTGGCGCCGGGGCCGGGTGGGCGGCAAGCAGTACGCCGTCCCGCTCGACACCCACCCCTTCGTCCTCTACTACCAGACCGAGATCTGTGAGAAGGCCGGACTCATGGCCGACGGCAGGCTCAAGCCGATCAGCGGTGCGGAGGAGTTCGCCGACGCACTGCGCGCCGCGAAGAAGGCGACCGGACAGCCGGGTCTGGTGACCGAGACGCTCGGACCCGACTGCATCACCCCCTGGCGTCTCTTCTCCAGCTTCTACGCGCAGACCGGCGGCACGGTGCTCTCCGCGGACGGCAAGCGCCTGGCGCTCGACGACGCCAAGGCGCTGCGGGTCCTGGAGTACCTGGCCAGGCTCATCGAGGAAGGGCTGATGGTGCGCCGTGTCGACTACCCGGGGTCCGTCGGCGTCTTCAACGGCGGGAAGACAGCGTTCCACCTCAACGGCGAATGGGAGATCTCCACCTTCAAGGCCACCGGGCTCCCGTTCTCCATGACCCGCATCCCCGCGCTCTTCGGGACCGCGGCCACGCAGGCCGACTGCCACGCCTTCGTCCTGCCGCACCAGAAGGACCGCGGCGGCGCCCCGAACGAGGCCGCCCACACCCTCGTCGCCTGGATGCTGAAGCACTCCGTGGCCTGGGCCGAGGGCGGGCACGTGCCCGCCTATCTGCCGGTGCTCGACGACCCC
The DNA here is from genome assembly GCF_044765485.1 of Streptomyces sp. NPDC102451. Classification (NCBI taxonomy): domain Bacteria; kingdom Bacillati; phylum Actinomycetota; class Actinomycetes; order Kitasatosporales; family Streptomycetaceae; genus Streptomyces; species Streptomyces sp. NPDC102451. Next base: position 462,498 of record NZ_JBIWKD010000002.1, read on the forward strand.
GCCTACCTCGCCCTGAAGCCGCAGTCCGAATACCGCACCGTGATCGACGACGTGGCGCTCGACGAACCCGCGTGGTTCGCCGGCTCCGCCTCCCGGCTGTGGATCGAGCTCGGCGCCGTGTTCTCCGGGGTCCTCACCGGCTCCCGGAGCCCGCGCAACGCCCTGACCGAGGCGAAGGCCCGGCTGCGGACACTCCTCGACACCCGCAACCCCCTCCCGGGAGCCGCGTCATGACCTCCACCACCGCGGCGGCGCCGACACCCGTGACGAGGCCCGCCGAAGGGAAGGCCGGCCGGCCCGCCCGCGCCGTGCACCGGAAGTGGACCGAACACGGCCTGGTGTTCATCGCGCCCTTCCTCCTCGTGTACGCCGGGTTCCTGATCTGGCCGCTCATATCCGGCCTCGGCATGAGCCTCACCAGCGAGAACATCACCGGCTCCGGAGGGGAGTTCGTCGGCCTCGACAACTACGCCGAGGCGGTGCGCGACCCCGACGTGTGGTCCTCGCTGTGGAACACCGTCTGGTTCACGGTCCTGTCCACCGTCCCGCTCGTCGTCGTCGGCCTCGTGCTGGCGCTGCTCGCCCACCAGCTCCGGGTGGTGCAGTGGCTGTGGCGGCTCAGCTGGTTCGCGCCGTTCCTGCTGCCGTCCGGGGTCGTCTGCCTGCTCTTCCTGAACATGATCCTGCCGTCCGGCTTCGGCCTCGCCGACCAGCTGCTCGCCACCGTCGGGCTGACGCCGGAGATCGGCTGGCTGACCGACGAGCGGTACGCCATGCTCAGCATCGTGGCGACCACCGTCTGGTGGACCGTCGGCTTCAACTTCCTGCTGTACCTCGCCGCCCTCCAGGCCATCCCGGCGCATCTCTACGAGGCCGCCGAACTGGACGGGGCGGGCGCCGGGAAGCGCCTCCTGCACATCACCCTGCCGATGCTCCGCCGCACCACCGGACTGGTCGTGGTCCTCCAGGTGCTGGCTTCGCTGAAGATCTTCGACCAGGTCTACATCATGACCGGCGGCGGCCCCGACGGGTCCACCCGGCCGATCCTCCAGTACGTCTACCAGCAGGGCTTCACGGGCTACCGCATCGGCTACGCCTCGGCGGTCTCGTACATCTTCTTCGCCCTGATCCTGACCGTCTCCCTGGTGCAGCCGCTGCTGTCCCGGCGCCGAGCTGAGGAGGCCGCGAAGTGAGCGGTACGACCACCGTCACCACCAGCCCCGCCCCGCGGTCCGGGCGGGCCGCCGACGCCGGGGGCCGACGCCCGCGCTGGACGCGCGGCAGGATCGTACTGCTCGTCGTCGCCCTGCTCCTCACCGCGGCCTGGCTCCTGCCGATCGCCTGGGCCGTCGCCACCTCCCTGAAGCCGGAGGGCGACACGACCAGGACGCCGCTCTCCTGGATCGGCTCGCGCGTCACCCTCGACGCGTACAGCAAGGTCTGGGAGTCGGGCGACCTGATGGTCTGGCTCATGAACTCGGCGTACATCTCCGTGATGACCACCCTGCTGACCGTGGTGACCTGCGCGATGGCCGCGTACGGATTCACCCGCACCGACTTCCGCGGCAAGCGGCTGCTCTACGGGCTGGTGCTCGCCGGGATCATGGTGCCGCCGCAGGTGCTCATCGCACCGCTGTTCCGGGAGATGGTCCAGCTCGGCCTGGTCGACACGTACTGGGGTGTGATCCTGCCCCAGGTCGCCGTGCCCGCCATGGTGTTCATCCTGGTGAAGTTCTTCGAGGGCGTGCCACGCGAACTGGAGGAGGCGGCCTTCGTCGACGGCGCCGGCCGCTGGCGGGTGTTCTGGACGATCGTCATCCCGCTGTCCAGGCCCGTGCTGGCGGCCGTGGCGATCTTCACCTTCATCTCCACCTGGAACAACTTCCTCTGGCCGTTCCTCGTGACCACCGACCCGGGCGGCATGACCCTGCCCGTCGGTCTCGTCAACGTCCAGTCGACCTTCGGGGTGCGGTACGCCCAGATCATGGCCTCGCTCGTGATCGCCGGAACGCCGCTCCTGATCGTCTTCGCGTTCTTCCAGCGGCAGATCGTGCGCGGCATCGCGCACACCGGTCTCGCCGGGCAGTAGGGGCCACGGCACCCGACGGCCCGTACGGCACCCTGCCCGCACGGGCCGTCAGGCGATCTCCGCGCCCCGCGCCAGCAGCAGCGCCACGTCCGCCGCGGCCACCGCCACCGTCCCCGCGAGTGCCGCCTTGCGCCAGGCCCTGACCGGTCGTGGACCCGCGCACGCCGTCGCCGCCACCACGGCGCAGAGCGCGACCCCGGAGAGGACGGCGACCCCGCGTCCGGCCGGCTCCGCGGGCCCGAGGACCAGCACCGCGGTCGCCGCCACCAGCGGGAGGGGCAGCAGCAGCCGGACGCGGGCCGGACCCAGCCGCTGGGGCAGGCCACGGACACCCGCCCGCAGATCCTCCTCGATGTCCGGCAGCACGTCGCCCAGATGCGCCGCGACACCGAGCAGCGCAGCCGCCGCCACCGCCCACCACGCGGGCCACGGGCTCCCCGGCAGGCTCAGGGCGACGAGACACGGAAGGCTGCCGAAGCCGATCGCGTACGGCAGCCACGACAGCACCGTCCCCTTGAGCCTCAGGTTGTACGCCCACGCCGCGAGGACACCGGCCAGATGCGCCGCACCCGCCGCGGAACCGCACGCGAACGACAGCACCGCGCACAGGAACAGCGCGGTGCACGCCGCACCCCACACCGTGCCCCGCCCCACCACGCCCCGGGCCACCGGCTTCCCCGGCCGCGCGACCCCGGCGTCGCGGACGGCGTCGTACGCGTCGTTGCACCAGCCCACGGAGAGCTGCCCGGCCAGCACCGCGGCCGCGACCATCAGCCGACGGCCGTTCCCGGAGCCCGAACTGACGGCCAGTGCGGTGACGAGTCCGGTCACCGCCGCGACCGGGCCCGGATGACAGGACAGCACGAGCCCCGCCGACGAGCGGGGCAGGCTCGGAGCCGGGGCGTGCGCAGGGGGCCGGTCCAAGGTGTCCACGGGCCGATCGTAGGGCCACCACGGCGCACGAACACGGCAGCCGCGCGTCGCATGTGCGCCGATTTGCCCCGGTCTATGGGCAGGATGTGGGGCATGACCATTCCGAAACGGTGGCCGGGGTGACCCGGATCGCGGCCGTGCACGGAGTCCTGCCGCCGCACCGTCACACCCAGGGTGACGTCACCGACATGGTGGCGCGCACCTGTCTGCCCGCGGAGACCGACCGCCGCGTACTGGACCGGATCCACGCGAACGCGGGCGTGCGCACCCGGAACACGGTGCTGCCCCTGGACCGCTACGGCGAACTGGACGGCTTCGGGGCGGCGAACGACGTGTTCATCGGCGCGGCGGTCGACCTCGGCGCCGAAGCCGTCCGCGGCGCCCTGCGCAAGGCCGGACTGCGCCCCGCCGACGTGGACCTGCTGATGTTCACCTCGGTCACGGGGATCGCGGCGCCCTCCGTCGACGCGCGGCTCGTCGGACGGCTCGGCCTGCGCCCCGACGTGAAGCGGCTCCCCGTCTTCGGGCTCGGCTGCGTCGCCGGAGCCGCCGGGGTGGCGCGGCTGCACGACTACCTGCTCGGCCGGCCCGGGCAGGTGGCCGTGCTGCTCTCGGTCGAGCTCTGCTCGCTGACCTTCCAGCGCGAGGACGCGAGCCCCGCCAACCTGGTCGCCACCGCCCTGTTCGGCGACGGCGCCGCGGCCGCCGTCCTCGTCGGCGGCGACCACCCGGCACCCGCGGACGGCCCCGAGGTGGTCGACACCCGCAGCCGCCTCTACCCGGACACCGGGCACGTCATGGGCTGGGACATCCGGGGCTCCGGCTTCACCGTCGTCCTCGACCCCGCTGTCCCCGACGTCGTACGCCGCTATCTCGCCGAGGACGTCGGCGGCTTCCTGGAACAGCACGGGCTGAAACCGAAGGACATCGGCCGCTGGGTGTGTCACCCCGGCGGTCCCAAGGTCCTGGAAGCCGTCACCGATGTGCTGTCCCTCCCCGAGGGCGCCCTGGACGTCACCTGGCGCTCGCTGGCCGAGGTCGGCAACCTGTCGTCCTCCTCGGTCCTGCATGTCCTGCGGGACACGATGGACCGGCGGAGGCCCGAGCCCGGGACGCCCGGTCTGCTGATGGCCATGGGGCCCGGCTTCTGCTGCGAACTGGTGCTGCTGCGCTGGTAGTCCGGAGGAACACATGATCTGGTACGCGGCCCTCGTGCTGGCCGTCGCCGCCGAACGCCTCGCCGAACTCGCGCTGGCGCTGCGCAACGCCCGCTGGAGCCTCGCCCGGGGCGGCACCGAAGCCGGACGCGGGCACTACCCGGTGATGGTGGCCCTGCACACCGCGCTGCTCGCCGCGTGTCTCGCCGAGACCTCGCTGGCCGGCCGGCCGTTCGTGCCCTGGTTCGGCTGGACGATGGTGGCCGTGGTGGCCGCTGCGCAAGGGCTGCGCTGGTGGTGCGTCCGCACCCTGGGGCGCCGCTGGAACACCCGGGTCATCGTTGTTCCCGGGCTGCCCCTGGTGACCGGAGGGCCCTACCGGTGGCTCCGCCATCCGAACTACGTGGCCGTCGCCGCCGAGGGGGCCGCGCTGCCGCTGGTCCACGGCGCCTGGGTGACCGCCGTCCTGTTCACCGTGCTCAACGCGGCGCTCATGACCGTACGCATCCGCTGCGAGGAGGGCGCGCTGTCCCGGCCCGCGGGAGCGGAGGCGAACGCGTGATCGACATCCTGGTGGCGGGCGGGGGGCCCGCCGGCCTGGCGGCGGCGATCCGGGCCGCCGCGGCCGGCCTGGAGGCCGTTGTGGTCGAACCCCGCCCGACCCCCGTGGACAAGGCCTGCGGCGAGGGGATCATGCCCAGCGGAGTGGCCGCCCTGCGCGCCCTGGGCGTCACCCCGGCCGGCCGCGAACTCCGGGGGATCCGGTACGTCGAGGGCGCCAGGCAGGTGGAAGCGGCCTTCCGGGGCCACCCCGGGCTCGGCGTCCGGCGGACCGAACTGCACGCCGCCCTGCACCGGCGGGCCCAGGAGCTGGGGGTACGCGTCGTCGCGGGCCGGGCGGGGGAGGTGCGCCAGGGGCCGGACAGCGTCACGACGGCGGGGCTGACGGCCCGCTGGCTGATCGCCGCCGACGGCCTGCACTCGCCGCTGCGCCGTGCGCTGGGCCTGGAACGCCCCTGCCCGGCGCCCCGCAGATACGGGCTGCGCCGGCACTACCGGATCGCCCCCTGGACGGACCTGGTGGAAGTCCACTGGTCGCGCCACGGCGAGGCGTACGTGACGCCGGTGGGGGAGCGGCTGGTCGGTGTCGCCGTGCTCAGCCGCCACCGGCGCTCCCACGAGCAGCACCTCTCCGCCTTCCCCGCACTGGCCCACAGGCTCACCGGCCTGGAGGCGGGTCCCGTACGCGGCGCCGGTCCGCTGCGCCGGAGCGCGAGCGCGCCGGGAGCAGGACGGGTCCTGCTGGCCGGTGACGCCGCGGGTTACGTCGACGCGCTCACCGGCGAGGGCATCGCCCTGGCGGCGGCCACGGCGTCGGCGGCGGTCGACTGCCTCGTCGCCGGGCGGCCCGAGGCGTACCCGGCCGAGTGGGCGCGGCTGACGCGACGCCACCGGCTGATCACCGGAGCACTGCTGCGCGCCGCGGGACACCCGTGGACCGCCGGCCTGATCGTGCCCGCCGCCCACCGGCTGCCCCCGCTGTTCGCCGCCGCCGTACGCGCCCTGCAGTAGGCGCCCCCCATGGCGGGACTCCGGCCCGGGGGCCGGGAGCGCCGTCTGCCATTCTGTGCGGGTGCCGCCCACACCCCGTACGCCGCAGCCCGTCACGCCCGACCCGCCCCACCCGGCGATGAAGCCGCTGATGACGCAGTCCTGGCTGGACCTGGCCTTCCTGCACTGGGCGGCCGACCCCCGCGACGTGGCGCCGCTCCTGCCCGCCGGAACCGTGCCGGACACCCTGGACGGGGTCACCTACATCGGACTGGTCGCCTTCCGGATGCACCGCGTCGGATGGCTCCGGCTCCCCGGCATCCCGTACCTGGGCACCTTCCCCGAGACCAACGTCCGGCTGTACACCCGGGACGACCACTTGTGGTCCCGGATGGAGATCCGGCGCGAGGCCGACACCCTCACCTACACCACCAGGCGGCGCGTCCCGGGCCCCCGGGGCGCCCACAGCCGGATCGTGCTGCGCACCGGCGGACGGATCGAGGAGCCCAGCGAGCTCGAACACTTCCTGACCGCACGGTGGGGCATGCACAGCACCTTCCACGGGCGCCCGATGTACCTGCCGAACGCCCACCCCCGCTGGCCCCTGCACCGCGCACAGCTCCTCGAGTGCGACGACAGCCTGGTGACGGCGGCAGGACTGCCCGCGCCTGCCGGGGAACCGGTGAGCGTGCTGTACTCGCCCGGGGTCCGGGTGCGCTTCGGCCGCCCGGCCCGCCCGTAGGCGAGCGAACGGTCCGGCGCCCGCGGCACTTCCCGGCCCCACCGGGCGGCGAGGAAGCGGGAAGCCGTGTAGAAAGGGGGACATGGCCGGACGCTACGGCCGCCCGCGTTCGCTTCTCCGAATGAGAAGCCTCGCTGGTCAGGTCTTTCTCCTGCAGGTGGCGATCGTGGTGTTGCTCGTCGCTGCATCCGTGGCCGCGCTCGTGCTGCAGTCGCGGGCCGACAGCGAACGCGAAGCCCGCAATCGCTCGGTCGCCGTGGCCGAGACCTTCGCGAATTCCCCCGGCGTGGAAGCGGCGCTGCAGAGCCCCGATCCCACCGCCGTGCTCCAGCCGAAGGCGGAGGCGGCGCGGAAGGGGTCCGGGGTCGACTTCATCGTCGTGATGAACCTGCAGGCCATCCGCTACACCCATCCGCTGCCCGACCGGATCGGCAAGAAGTTCGTCGGCACGGTGGAACCCGCCCTGGAAGGCCGTGTCGTCACCGAGAAGGTCGACGGCACCATCGGCCCGCTCGTCCAGGCCGTGGTCCCCGTGACCGGCGCGAACGGCGAGGTCGTGGGCCTGGTGTCGGCCGGCATCACCATCAAGAACGTCAGCGGGGTCACCGAGAGCCAGTTCCCCCTACTGTTCGGCTCGGCCGGCGGGATCCTCCTGCTCACCATGGGAGGCACGGCGCTCGTCACCAGACGCCTGAAACGCCAGACCCACGGTCTCGGCCCGACCGAGATGACCCGGATGTACGAGCACCACGACGCCGTTCTGCACGCCGTGCGGGAGGGGGTGCTCATCGTCGGCGGCGACGGGCGGCTGCTGCTGGCCAACGACGAGGCGCGAAGGCTCCTGGGCCTTCCCCCGGACGTCGAGGGCCGATCCGTCGGGGAGCTCGGGCTCGACCAGGGAATCACCGGGCTGCTGACCTCGGAACGCAGTGCGACCGACGAGGTGCATTCCGTGGGCGACCGCCTCCTGACCGTCAGCCAGCGGGCCACGGACCGGAACGGCGGGCCGCCCGGCACCGTGACGACCCTGCGCGACACCACGGAGCTCCAGGCCCTCACGGGCAGGGCCGCCCTGGCGCGCGGCAGGCTGAAGCTCCTCTACGACGCGGGCACGGAGATCGGCACCGCCCTGGACGTCGTACGGACGTGCGAGGAGCTGGCGGACTTCGCCACGGCCCGGTTCGCCGACTACGCCACCGTGGATCTCGCCGAGGGCGTCCTGCGCGGCGAGGAACCCACGGCCGTCCGCGCCACCACCGACGGTCTGCGCCGCTCCGCCTTCAGCGGCCCCCGGGACGACACGGGACTCCACCCGCTGGGCTCCATGATCCGCTTCCTGCCGTCCACGGAGATCGGCGCCGGTCTCCTCAGGGGCGAAGCCGTCCTCGACACCGACCTGGCGCGGCTCGCCGGCTGGCAGCAGCAGAACCCGGAACGCGCCGAGCGCATCGTGGAGAGCGGATTCCACTCGCTGATGGCCGTCCCGATGCGGGCCAGGGGCGTGATTCTCGGCGCCGCCCTGTTCTGGCGGGCCCAGAGCCCCGAGCCGTTCGAGGACGAGGACCTGTCCGTCGCGGAGGAGCTCGTCGCCCGCGCCGCGGTGAGCATAGACAACGCCCGCCGCTACTCGCGCGAGCACAACGTGGCGGTCACCCTGCAGCGCAGCCTGCTGCCGCAGGGGCTCCCCGACCAGAGCGCCATCGACGCCGCCTACCGGTACCTCCCCGCCCAGGCCGGACTCGGCGGGCTGGGCGGGGTCGGCGGCGACTGGTTCGACATCATCCCGCTGCCCGGCGCACGGGTCGCCCTCGTGGTCGGGGACGTGGTGGGGCACGGGCTCCACGCCGCCGCGACCATGGGACGCCTGCGCACGGCGGTCCACAACTTCTCCAGCCTGGACCTGCCCCCCGACGAGCTGCTGTGGCACCTGGACGAGCTGGTCGCCCGCATCGACCAGGACGAGTCGGCCGAGGGCTCCGAGGGAGGCGGTGTCACCGGGGCCACCTGTCTCTACGCGATCTACGACCCGGCGTCCGGCCGCTGCACCATGGCACGGGCCGGCCACCTCCAGCCGGTGATCGTCAGCCCCGACGGCGACGCCGTGTTCGCGGACGTGCCCGGCGGCCCGCCCCTCGGCCTCGGCGGAATGCCCTTCGAGACGCTCGACATGCAGCTTCCGGAGGACAGCCGCCTGGTCCTCTACACGGACGGCCTCGTCGAGGACCGGCAACGCGACATCGACGAGGGGCTGGAGATGCTGCGCGACACCCTGTCCGGACACCCCGACCGGACACCGGAGGAGACCTGCGAGGCCGTCCTGCGCGTCCTGGTGCCCGCCAGGGCCCGGGACGACATCGCTCTGCTCGTCGGCCGTACGCTCCGCCTCGCCGCCGAGAACGTGGCCGAGTGGGACGTGCCCTCGGACCCCTCGGCGGTCGCCCGGGTCCGCTCCGACGTCTCCCGCAAGCTGACCGAGTGGAATCTGATCGAGGAGGCCTTCACGACCGAGCTGATCCTCAGCGAACTGGTCACCAACTCCATCCGCTACGCCAACGGCCCCATCCGCGTACGGCTCATCCGTGACAGGACGCTGATCTGCGAGGTGTCCGACCGCAGCAGCACCTCACCCCATCTGCGCCAGGCGGCCAGCATGGACGAGGGAGGCAGGGGGCTGTTCCTCGTCGCCCAGCTGGCCGAACGCTGGGGCGCCCGCTACACCGACGACGGCGGCAAGGTCATCTGGACGGAACAGCTGCTGCAGCCGGAGAACGACGGTTTGGTGTGACGGCTGGGCCGGCAGGTGCCGTATGTCCCGGCGAGGGAGTGGCCGCCGGTTTCGCCGGTATCTTTCGGACTTGCTCGAGTGCGTCCGGGTGCTCGGCCAGGTACGTGGGTGCGTCGGTCTGGAGGCTCTCGGTGACCTTGCCAGGAACGAAGAGCGAGCCGCCTGCGCACTCGAAGTCCCCTCGCCCCGCCGCCGTTGCTCCACGGCCGCGAGTTGCTGCACCAGCCCCGGCGGCTGCAAAACCAACAGGCATGGCAGACGGGCCGATCGGGAGAAGTGGATCACTACGGGTCGCAGCCCGCCGTATGTGCTGATGCTGCATCATTCACGCTATGCCTGATGACCTTGCCCTGGCCCAGCGTGCGGCTCTTGCCGGCGCCTCCGTGGGTCTGCGCTACTTCGCCCGTGTACGTTCCCTCGCTCAGCAGCAGAAGGTGGATGGGTCGGTTGTGACCGAGGCGGATCTCGCTGTTGAAGAGGAGGTGCGCCGCGTCCTGCTCGCTGAGCGGCCTGAGGACGCCTTCTTGGGGGAGGAAACCGGAGAACATGGAGAGGGCAGGCGTCGATGGATACTCGACGGCATTGACGGGACGCTGGTGTTCGTCCAGGGAGACGATCGCTGGCAGTCCCTGATCGCCCTGGAGGAGGACGGCCGCGTGGTCGTCGGAGTCGCGATAGTCCCCGCCCAGCGGCGGATCTGGTATGCCGTACGCGGCCAGGGCGCGTTCGTGGCCGACGTCGAGGACGGTCAACTGGTCCGTGAGCGGCCGTTGCGGGTCGGTGGGTCGCCGTCCACGCTGGCGGAGTGCACTGTGGGGGTTCTCCCTCCGCTTGACATGATCCCCGTGAATTACCGGGCTCAGGTCGACAGGCTGGTGGACAAGGCGGTCGTGGCCGACTGGTCGGCACATGCGGCCCTGCTGGTCGCCTCAGGGGAACTGGACGTGGCAGTGCAGGTGGGCGGGAAGATCTGGGACTACGCACCGCTGTCGCTGATCGTGGAGGAAGCCGGGGGTGCGTTCAGCGGAGATCGTGGACAATCCCACCCGGTCACTGGAACTGCCGTCTTCGCCTGCAGCAATGCCACTCGGAAGGCCGCTCGTGCCGCACTCAACGACAGGTGAGGAACTCCGGCCCCAGCGTCGACGCGCTCTCGGTATCAAGTCGTGGACCCTGCAACCCTCGAAGGATTTCCGGAGCCGACCAGTAAGGCAGTGTCGCCGCACTTATGCTCCCGCGCCCGCGGGGATGCCTGCCACGGAGTCCCGTACGGGGCCCGCCTTGCGGTGCTTCCCAGCACACCTCAGTTCCCCTTCGCTCCCCGAACCCCAAGGCCCGCCCCGGTAGAGCTGGAGGCCCCGCCGGAGCGTGAGCCTCAGGCGCCCTGGGCTTCAGGTGGCGAGGCGTTGTCAGTAGGTGATCACCATGCGGGCCGATGACTTCTCGATGACGTAGCCGTCGCCGTGATCTGGGTGCACAGCCGCTCCGCGTGCGCGTGCCCGCGCGGTCCGTAGCCAGCTGCGCCGAGACGGAAGCGGGCTTCGGTGCCTTCCTCGACCGGATGCGTTCCAGGGTGAGGTAGGCGATCGAGACATCCGGACGGGTGCTCAGCGCCGTGAGTGTGAGAAGCCGGCACAGCCGCTCTCTCTATGCGGCTCCTCCTCCCCTGGCTGGTGCCGCTGTCACTGGCTCCGCGTACGGTCTGCGCATGATTGATCAGCAGTGGAGCGGTGTCCGCCAATGTGTGGTCGCGTTGGGTGCCCATCCGTCGAGCAACGAGGTGTTCGGCTCGCTCGGGCACAGATGGGTTCTGGAAGACCCCCTGACGGATGACGGGCTTTCCGAACTCGAAACGCAGATAGGCACGCGGTTGCCGGATGATTACCGGGGCTTCCTCACCTGCGTGAGCGCGGGCGGCGCGGGGCCTGCGTACGGCCTCTTCCCTGTTCGCCGTGTGCAAGGTCGCTGGCGCTGGGAAGGAGACGGTGCGGATCTGGCCGACCTGGCCCTGCTCGCCCAGCCCTTTCCTGACCACGGCCCAGCTCCCGACGACCTGGACGCCCTTCTCGCTGTTCGTCCCGACGAAGAGGATTTCGATGAGATCGAGGAGTTCGACGATGCCATCGAAGCGTGGGACGAACGCTGGGAAGCCGTGATGTTCGCCCCTGAGCGCACCGCCGGGGCCATCGTGATTTCCCACCTCGGCTGCGCCCAGAGGGAGTGGCTGGTCATCAGCGGCACCCACCGCGGCACCATCTGGTCCGACTGCCGAGCCGACGACGCCGACCTCGCCCCGCTCCTCGACCAGGCCGGGAAGCCTGTCACCTTCAGTGGCTGGTACACCGACTGGCTGCGAAAGGCGGAGCTCACCGCTCGCCGCCCATCCATGAACGCCTGAGCTGGGCAAACATCTATCCTGGCGAAATGATGGATGCGGGGGACTTCCGGGTGGGCGACGTGCTGTCGGTCGCATGCCCCTTCACGACAACCACGGTCGAGCGGGGCCTCAAGTGGGGTGACGTGGCGGTGCGATGGCCGTGGTGGGAAATCGACACCACCGGCAAGTTCGGGCACTGGAACGGGATCGTCGCTCTGGGTGTGGGCAGCGGGGGGCGCGTCGCGTCTGAGGTGGAGGCCGAGCTGTTTCGCATAGTTCCTGCCCCCGAACATCTGAAGGCGGGAGACGTCTGCCGCATCGGCGTGCCACCCACTCCGGTGCACGTCACGGCTGTCGATCACCATGACCCTCCGTTGGAGACGGTCTGGCTGCCGCGTCCCACCCGGACCGTGTCCGTGCTGCGTAGAGGCTTGTCCTATCGAGAGTTTCCGGACGGCAGCCACCTCGACGGGTCGGGGTACACCATCCACCCCGGCGACGGAATTCCCTTCTCCTACGAACTGCTGATGCGGCCGTACGCGTCTCTGCGCGTGGGCGACGAGGTTGCCGACGCCGTCGGCCGGGCGTGGCAGTTCAACGGGCCGTGGGACTGGACCGCCTTTGACGGACAGCCCGTCGGCGCGGGCCCGGAGTGGCCCCTCGTCCTGCTCACCCGAGCAGGAACGCCGTGCTCCGTCGACGACGCGAAGGCCGTGGCCCACAGCACGGCGAGCGGTTCGCACCAGGACACCGTCCGAGACTGGATGTCACTCACCGAGGCAACGCCTACACCCTGACCGGCCGAGACGCCCCCGGCGCGTCGTCAGCGGTACGGCGGCCGGGGCAGCAGCATGGGCGGGGCTCCCCGTCCATGCGTCGGACGAGCGCATCGGGCCGGCGGTTGCTGCACCCGGCAGGTCACCGACGGCACTCCAGGAAGAGGTGGGGTTCGGGCACCGATCCCGGACGGTCCGGCGTGAACACCGTTTCGTCCTCGTGTACGACGGTGAGCCCGGCACCGGACACGAGCGCCCTGAGCGCCTCGGGCCCGAAGCTGGTCACCCGTACCTCCTGGCCCATGAAGACGGCGCTCACGCCCTCCACGTCCAGCGGCACGGTCGCCAGCACCAGACTGCCGCCCGGACGGAGCGCCTCCGCCAGGCGGTGCACGAGGGAGCGCTGCTCGCCGCGCGACATCTGCAGGAGCGAGAAGTAGACGCAGACCGCGTCAAAACCCGCCTCCTCCAGCGGGACCTCGCGGATGTCGGCGCAGCGGAACGACGCCCCGGGGACGCGACGTGCCGCCAGCTCCACCATGACGGGCGAGACATCGACCCCCAGCACCTCGTGCCCCGCGGCCGCCAGGGTCTCCGCGGTCGGCCGGCCCGTCCCGCTGCCGACGTCCAGGACCCTGCTGTGCGGCGCCAGCCGCTCCAGCAGCCGGTCCAGCGACGCGCGGTGCGCCGCCGAGCCGGCGAAGGCCGTCTCGTAGTCGGCACCGATGGCGTCGAAGGCCTCTGCCGCCGGGTGCCTGTTGCCCTCTGCCATGAGGTGCGTCCCCTTCCGGGCTGTGTTCCGACGGGATACGGGCTTACGGGATACGGGCGACCGCGACGTAGACGCCGCTCTCCTCCGGCTGCGGGGCCGGGGTGCCACGGAACCACTCGGGGGCCGTCACCAGACCGGGCTCGACGATCTCCAGGCCCTCGAAGAAGCCGGCGAACTCGGCGCGGGTGCGCAGCGCGAGGCGGATTCCTCCCCTGCCGTACTCGGCCGCGCCCTGCTCGCCGCGCTCGGGGTTCACGTCCGAGGCGCCCTGGGACAGCACCACGTAGCTGCCGGCGGGCAGGGTGTCCGCCAGGGTGCGCACGATGCCCCGCGGGTCCTGGTCGTCCGGGAGGAAGTGCAGGAGGCCCAGGAGCGAGAGGGCGACGGGCCGGTCGAAGTCCAGGACCTTGCGCGCCGCCTCGATGATCGTGGCGGGCTCGCGCACGTCCGCGTGCACGTAGTCCGTGGCCCCCTCCGGGCTGCTGATCAGCAGGGCCTCCGCGTGCCGCAGGACGATCGGGTCATTGTCGCAGTACACGACCCGCGACCGGGGCTCGATCTCCTGGGCGATCTGGTGCAGGTTCGGCGCCGTCGGGATCCCCGTACCGATGTCCAGGAACTGGCTCACCCCCTCGCGGGCCAGCCAGGCCGTCGCACGGTTCATGAAGGCACGGTTCTGGAACGCCCCGGCCTTCGCCTCGGCCGGCAGGTGCTGGGCGACCGCCTGGTCCACCGGGTAGTTGTCCTTGCCGCCGAGCATCGCGTCGTACACACGTGCCGAGTGAGGCCTGCTGGTGTCGATCGCGGGCCGTGGTGTCCCAGTCGTCATGTCGCGCTCCGTCGCAGATGAGGTGAACCGCTCCGCCTGCGAAGTCTGCCACAGCAACTCGCGCGTGGGCGGCAGACGTTGACCGCACGGGACGGCAGCAGCGGCCCCCGGGACCACTCCCCGGGGGCCGCTGCGGCAGGCCGGTGCCTCAGGGGGCGTCGACCAGGTCGTGCTTGGGCACGGTCACCGTGCGGGCGCCGGGCTTGCCGCCCAGAACCACCTTCCGCAGGGCGCTGTTGTTGCCGAGGTCGGTCTCCTTCAGCCGGTTCTCCGGGTTGGCCAGCACCTGGATGTAGTACGTGCCGTTCGACAGCCCGGTGATGTCGAAGGACTGGCCCGGAAGGTCCTGGGTGTACGTGTCACCGGACCCCACGTCGAGCACCTCCCGTACGGAGATGGAGTTCTCCTGGCCGCACGCCGTGGACAGATCGGTGTTGTCCGGGTGCCAGTTGGCGTTCTTCACCGTGTAGTCCACCGCGTCGGTGTTGGCCAGGCAGAAGGCCTCCTTGCCGCTGCGCACGGTCTCCTTCTTGTCCGCCTTCAGCAGCCGGTAGCTCGCGAAGTCGGTGAAGTGCCAGTGCTCGTGACCCGGACGGGGGTCCCACTCCATGGTGCCGGTCGGGGTGTAGCCGACCTGCTTGCCGGAGGCGTCGTAGAAGTACTGGTAGGCGTCCATCAGCTCGTTGCCCGGCTTGCGGAAGCCGTCCACCACCAGTTGCGCGGGGCCCGCGTTCCACACGTTGGCGCTGAACGCCAGGTAGTCCTTGCCCGGTGTGCCTGTGTCGCCCTCACCGATGGTGATGCCGTACGCCGGCAGGGAACGCAGATCGGGCTTGGGTACGTCCGGCACGCTCGCCCGGCCCGTCGGGCGCTGCGCGTTCGGCCGTTCCGCGGGTGCCTGCCGGGAACCGTCCGTACGTCCTGGTCCGTCGCCCTGTGCCGAACGGAACCCCCGGCGATCCGCGGCCCAGGGCACGGCGGCGGGAGCGGGCGGGTGCGGGCCGTGGCCCACGTTGTACGAGGGGCCCGCGCCGGTGGTCGCGGACACCGGCGCGGGCGGGCGGGCGGCGGTGTGGCCCGCATGCCCGGCGGCGTGGGCCGCGTGCCCGGAGCGGGCCTCCGGTGCCGAGGCGGCGCTCTCCTCCTCCCAACTGCGTTCGCGCACGGTCACCTTGACGGTCTGCGGTTCGTCGGCGATCCCGAACAGGTCGCGGTAGCGCTTGGTGACGGCCACCTGGGCGGTGTACTTCCCGGCGGGGAGGACGACCGGCTCCGCGTAGTAGCCGGCGTAGGTGTTGGACGCCCAGCCGTTCTCGACCCCCCACACCGAGCCGAGCGTGAAGGGATTCGTGGGGCAGCTCTCGGGATACTTCGACGTGGCGGGGGCATCGGGCTGTACCCTGCCCGACGCGTTGTTCGGGCAGAAGGGCTCCGTACGGCTCACCACGGACTTGCCGGCGGCGTCCCGGACCGTGATCCGGACGAAGTCCGGCAGCCCCGAGAAGTTCTTGACCAAGCCCTTGGGCAGGGCCTTGGTCCGGATCTTCTTGCCCTCGCGGATAATCTGGGTGGCGACGACCGGGTCCTTGTAGCTCTTACGGGTCACCCGCAGTTCGAGCGGGGCTCCGGAAGCCGTGAGATACGTCCCGAGGTCCAGGTAGACACCCGGTTCCTCCTTCCACGAGTCGAGCGTCACCGACGCCGACGCGGCGACCAGTCCGAGCCGCGGGACGGGGGACGCCTTCCCGGTGTCGGGCGAGGCGGCGGTGACGCCGGCTGTCACGGCGATCGCGGCGGCGGCCGCGAGCGCCGGACGCCACAGCCGGCTGCGGGGGGTTCTGGTGCTCATCCTTCTCCGATGTCCGAGTGCCCCGTGGGGCGGTGGAGTCGCTTTGCCCATGAGAGAGGACAACCGCGCCCGGAGGTTGTCCGAAATCCCGTGAGGCAGGGGATGTTGGCCGAAAGCAGGCTTTGAGGTGCGCAATCAGACATTTCCCTGCTGTTTCCTCCCCGGGTGCGCGAGGGCTGTGCTAGGCGTCCTGATGCCTGTGTGACCGCTGACGGGCATGAAACGGGCACGGCTGTGGGCGAAGCAGGCGCCCGGAGTGGCTGTGCTGATGCCGTGGTGCAGGCCACCAGCGTGGGAACCCGAGGTGAAACGGGCATGAACGGGCACAGCCCGTGGCGCGAAGAAGCTGGTCGTGGAGCCGTTTCTGCTTGTACAAACAGTGCGTGGGCCCGAACGGACGCAGGGACCACACCGGATTCGCACTAGCGCAGGGATGGGTGTCGTGGGCACCGAGGAACGCCGACGAGGAATTCTCGAGACGGCCCGACGGGACGGTTCGGTCGACGTGAACCGGCTGGCCGAACAGTTCGAGGTGGCCAAGGAGACCATCAGGCGCGACCTGCACACCCTTGAGGAGCACGGTCTCGTGCGGCGCACGCACGGTGGTGCGTACCCGGTCGAGAGCGCCGGGTTCGAGACCACCCTGGCGATGCGCACCACGCACCACGTACCGCAGAAGTCCCGGATCGCGGCGGCCGCCGCCGATCTGCTCGGTGACGCCGAGACCGTCTTCATCGACGAGGGCTTCACCCCGCAGCTCATCGCCGAGGCACTGCCCCGCGACCGCCCGCTGACGGTGGTCACCGCGTCCCTGGCCGTCGCCACGGTCCTCGCGGACGCGGAGAAGATCGCCGTGCTCCTGCTCGGCGGGCGCGTGCGCGGCAGCACCATGGCGACCGTCGACCACTGGGCCACCCGTATGCTCGCCGACTTCGTCATCGACCTCGCGTACGTCGGCGCCAACGGCATCTCCCGCCAGTACGGGCTGACCACCCCGGACCCCGCGGTCGGCGAGGTCAAGGCGCAGGCCATGCGCAGCGCCCGCCGCCGTCTCTTCGCCGGAGTCCACTCGAAGTTCGGCGCGGTGAGCTTCTGCCGCTTCGCCGGGGTCGGCGACTTCGAGGCCGTCGTCACCGACACCGGTCTGCCCTCGGCGGAGGCGCAGCGCTACTCCCTGCTCGGCCCGAACGTCATCCGCGTCTGACGCGACGGCGGAGACGCCCCCCCCGTCCCCATAACTTCACCCCGCCCCCGCCCCGTCCTCGTCCTCGCCGGGCAGTCCGAGGCCGGAGGGCAGCCTCGCCGTGCCCCCGACCGTCAGGAGAGCCGGAGGGCACCCGCACCACCGATCCTCGAGCCGCTACGAACGATCAGGAGAACTTATGCCCCACCAGCAACGACGCCGTGGGACCCGCGTGCGTGCGGTCGCGGGCACGGCAGTGATGACCTTCCTCGCCGCCGGGTGCGCCGGAGCCGGCGGCACCGCGTTCGGAGGGGGTGACGCACTGAACGTACTCATGGTGAACAACCCGCAGATGGTGGAGCTGCAGAAGCTCACCGCCGAGCACTTCACCGAGGAGACCGGCATCAAGGTCCACTTCACGGTGCTCCCCGAGAACGACGTCCGCGACAAGATCAGCCAGGACTTCTCCAACCAGGCCGGGCAGTACGACGTCGGCACCATCAGCAACTTCGAGGTGCCCTTCTTCGCGAAGAACGACTGGCTGCACCCCCTCGACACGTACGCCGCCGAGGACACCGCCTTCGACCAGGAGGACATCCTCGAACCCCTGAGGGATTCGCTCACCGCCGAGGGCAAGCTCTACGCCGAGCCCTTCTACGGCGAGTCGTCCTTCCTCATGTACCGCAAGGACGTCTTCGAGGCCAAGGGCCTCACGATGCCCGAGCACCCCACCTGGCAGCAGGTCGCCGGCCTCGCCGCCGAGGCGGACGGCGCCGAACCCGGCATGAAGGGCATCTGCCTGCGCGGACTCCCCGGCTGGGGCGAGCTCATGGCCCCCCTCACCACCGTCGTCAACACCATGGGCGGCACCTGGTTCACCGAGGACTGGAAACCCCAGCTCACCTCACCCGAGTTCAAGAAGGCCACCCGCTTCTACGTCGACCTCGTGCGCAAGCACGGCGAACGCGGCGCCTCCCAGTCCGGGTACGCCGAGTGCCTCAACAACATGACGCAGGGCAAGACGGCCATGTGGTACGACGCCACGGCGGGCGCGGGCTCGCTGGAGGCGGCAGGCTCCCCGGTGAAGGGCAAGATCGGGTACGTACCGGCGCCGGTCGAGAAGACCAGGAGCTCGGGCTGGCTCTACACCTGGGCCTGGGGCATCCAGAAGGCCTCCAAGAAGTCCGACGACGGGTGGAAGTTCGTCTCCTGGGCCTCCAGCAAGGAGTACGAGTCGCTCGTCGGCGAGACCAGCGGCTGGTCCAACGCCCCCGCCGGCAAACGCGCCTCCACCTACGAGAACCCCGAATACCGCAAGGCCGCAGGCGCCTTCGCGGACGTCACCGAGCAGGCCATCTCCGGGGCCGACGCGAAGAACCCGGGCACCCAGCCCCGCCCCGTGCCGGGCATCCAGTTCGTCGGCATCCCCGAGTTCACCGATCTCGGCACCAGGGTCGCGCAGGAGATCAGCGCGGCCATAGCGGGCCGCCAGTCCGTCGACAAGGCGCTGGCCACCTCCCAGAAGCTGGCCGAACAGGTCGCCAAGGAGTACCGATGACCACAGCAGTCGGCACCACCCCCCAGTCACCACCCCGGCCACCCGCAGCCCCGGCCCCCAAGGCGAACCGCGCCAAGGCCTGGGCCACCAGGGCCCCGCTCCTGCCCGCGCTGGTCTTCCTGATCGTCGTCACCCAACTGCCCTTCGTGGCGACCCTGGTGATCTCCCTCTTCGACTGGAACTCCCTCAGCCCCGACAAACGCGCCTTCAACGGGCTCGACAACTACGCCTCGGTGTTCACCGACGCCGCGCTCCGCGACTCGGTCCTCACCACGATCCTGCTGACCGTGGGCGTCGTCCTCGCCACCGTGGTCATCGGGCTGGCCCTCGCACTGCTCCTGGACCGGACGTTCTTCGGCCGGGGCATGGTCCGCACCCTGCTCATCACGCCGTTCCTGATCGTGCCCGTCTCCGCCGCCCTCCTGTGGAAGCACGCGCTCTACAACCCGGAGTACGGCCTCCTCAACGGCGCACTCAGCTGGATCGGCGACCTCTTCGGCGACACGAACCCCAGCCAGCCGGACTGGATCGCGGACATGCCGCTGCTCGCCGTCATCGCCGCACTGGTCTGGCAGTGGACGCCGTTCATGATGCTGATCCTGCTCGCGGGGCTCCAGAGCCGGCCCGCCGAGGTCGTCGAGGCGGCGCGCCTGGACGGGGCGAGCGCCTGGCAGACCTTCCGCTACCTGACCCTGCCGCACCTGCGCAGGTACCTCGAACTCGGCGTTCTGCTCGGCGCCGTCTACATCGTGCAGAACTTCGACGCGGTGTTCACCATCACCGCCGGCGGGCTCGGCACCGCCAACCTTCCGTACACGATCTACCAGACCTTCTACCAGGCCCACGAATACGGACTGGCGTCCGCCGCGGGAGTCGTGGTGGTGATCGGCACGATCATCATCGCCACCTTCGCGCTCCGGACCGTCTCGTCCCTCTTCAGCGAGGAGGCGAACCGCGCATGACCACCGCCACCGTCCCCGCCCCGTCCGCGTCACGGATCCTGCGTCGGGCCAAACGCCGCTCCACCGCGCTGGGCCTGCTGGCCTGGGCGGCAGGACTCGCCTTCTGCCTGCCCGCGCTCTGGATGCTGCTGACCTCGCTGCACGCGGAGTCCGACGCCGCGACCAACCCGCCCTCCGTCTTCGCGCCCCTCACCCTCGACGGCTACCGGGCCTTCTTCGGCGCCGACACCGGCGTCACCCCGTGGCCGCCGCTGCTCAACTCCCTGGGCGCCTCGTTCTTCTCCACGGTCCTGGTGCTCCTGCTGGCGCTCCCGGCGGCGTACGCCCTGTCCATCCGGCGCGTGCGCAAGTGGACGGACGTGATGTTCTTCTTCCTCTCCACGAAGATGCTGCCCGTCGTCGCCGGACTCCTCCCGGTCTACCTGTTCGCCAAGAACGCCGGGATGCTCGACAACATCTGGCTCCTCGTCCTGCTCTACACCTCGATGAACCTGCCGATCGCGGTCTGGATGATGCAGTCCTTCCTCGCCGACGTACCGGTGTCGGTCATCGAGGCCGCCCAGGTCGACGGTGCGCGGCTGCCGACGGTCCTGTCCCGGGTGGTCGCGCCGATGGCCGCCCCCGGCATCGCGGCCACCGCGCTGATCTGCTTCATCTTCAGCTGGAACGAACTGCTCTTCGCACGGGTGCTCACCGGCGTCGTCGCCCAGACCGCACCCGTCTTCCTCACCGGATTCGTCACCAGCCAGGGCCTCTTCCTGGCCCAGCTGTGTGCCGCGTCCGTCGTCGTGTCCCTGCCGGTGCTCGCCGCCGGCTACGCCGCCCAGGACAAACTCGTCCAGGGCCTGTCTCTCGGAGCAGTGAAATAATGCGGGCAGCGATCGTCGAAGCACCCGGCAAGATCTCCGTCACCACCGTCCCCGACCCCACACCCGGCCCCCGCGAGGTCGTCGTGTCCGTGGCCTCGTGCGGGCTGTGCGGCACCGATCTGCACATCCTCCAGGGCGAGTTCGCACCCAGCCTGCCGCTCGTCCCGGGCCATGAGTTCGCCGGGGAGATCGTCGGTATCGGACGTGACGTCACGGAACTGGCCGTCGGGGACCACGTCGCCGTCGACCCCTCCCTGCACTGCCACGAGTGCCGCTACTGCCGCAGCGGACGCGGCAACCTCTGCGAACGCTGGGCCGCCATCGGTGTCACCGTCTCCGGCGGGGCCGCCGAGTACGCCGTGGCGCCCGTCGCCAACTGCGTCCGGCTGCCCGAGCACATCGACGTGAAGGACGCTGCCCTGATCGAGCCGTTGTCCTGCGCGGTCCGGGGCTACGACGTCCTGAGCAGCACCCTCGGCGCGGAGGTCCTGATCTACGGCTCCGGAACCATGGGCCTGATGATGCTGGAGCTCGCCAAGCGCACCGGGGCGGCGAGCGTGGACGTCCTGGACGTCAACCCCGACCGCCTCGCCACGGCCGGCCTCCTCGGATGCTCCCGGTCGGCGGCCGGTGCCGACGAGCTGGAGCGGCCAACCGGCTGGGACGTCGTCATCGACGCCACGGGCAACGCGGCGGCCATCCAGGACGGCCTGGGCCGCGTCGCCAAGGGAGGGACCTTCCTCCAGTTCGGGGTCGCCGACTACGCGACGACGGCCGTCATCGAGCCGTACCGCATCTACAACCAGGAGATCACCATCACCGGCTCGATGGCCGTCCTGCACAGCTACGAACGCGCCGCCGCGCTCTTCGCCGCCGGGGTACTCGACCCCGCCGTCTTCATCAGCGACCGTCTGCCGCTCGACCAGTACCCGCAGGCCATCGACCGCTTCAAGGCGGGCATCGGCCGCAAGATCGTGGTCGAGCCGTGACGGGCGGCCCGGGCGCCGTCCTCGTGCTCGGCGAGGCCCTCGTCGACCTCGTGCCCGTGGCCGGGGACGGCGGGGTACGGGCCGCGCAGTTCGGCGGGGCGCCGGCCAACGTCGCCGTCGGGCTGGCCACGCTCGGCACCCCGGCGGCGTTCGCCGGAGGGCTGGGCGGCGACGGCTTCGCCCGCATGATCGAGGACCGGCTGCGGGCCGCCGGGGCCGACCTCACGCTGTGCGCACGCTCCGGCCTGCCCACCGCGCTGGCGGTCGCCGAGCCCGGCGAAGGGGGGAACGGCTACCACTTCCACCTCCAGGACACCGCGACGTTCCGGCTGCCCGACCTGTCCGCGCGGGCCGCCGGATTCGGGGCCGTCTACGTCGGCGGGCTCGCGGCCGTCGTGGAGCCCGCGGCCTCGGCCGTACGTGCGACCGCCGCCGCGGCCTCCGAGCACTCACTCCTCTTCGTGGACCCCAACGTCCGCCGCGACCGGACCCTGGGCGCGGACGACGGCGCGGCGGCGCTGCGCGAACTGTGCCGCCTCGCCCACGTCGTGAAGGCCAGCGACGAGGACCTGGAGCGGCTGTGGCCGGGCGCCGCCCCGGAGGAGACCTGCCGGGAACTGGCGGCCGGAGGGCGGCTGGTGGTCCTCACCCGGGGCGCCCGGGGGAGTACGGCGTACACCGCGTCCGCGCCGCCCGTGTCCGTCGCGGCCGTACCCGTCGAGGTCGTCAACACGATCGGCGCGGGGGACGCGTTCGCCGCGGGCCTGCTGAGCCGGATGGGCTCCCGCGGGGCGTTCACCGCCGCACAGGACCCGGAGGAGGTGCGGGACATGCTGGCCTTCGCCTCCGAGGCGGCCGCCTCCGTGTGCGCGCGGGCGGGGACCGAGCCCACCGCCCCGGCGGGCATCTGACGGAGCACGGTCACACGGCCAGGGTGCGCGCGTCTGCACGGACGGGCGCATCCTGGCCGTGTGACCTGGTGCCCCCGGCGGGCCCGACACGTACGGGGCGCCGGTCTCCGAAGCAGCCCTGGCTCCCGGCGGCGGCGTGCCACCACAGCCGGATGCGGTGTCCGTCATCCGGAACGCTCCCCGTGCCGACTGCGTCGGAGGCGCGCGGGTGAGGCATCCTCTGCTGGTCGGGCAGAACGGGCCCGCGGAGGCGAGTGGCTCGTCCCCGCGGTCTGTGACGGAGAAGGATTCGGAACCAGATGGCAGAGAACTCGGACCTGTTGGCCTTCGTGCGGGCACGCCTCGCCGAGGAGGAGGACATCGCGCGGGAGGCGGGTGGCGACGGCTGGCGCACTCCGGCCGAGGCGCCCGGAGAGGTGCACGACCGTACGAGCGGTATCGCGTTCGTCGTACGGTCGCGCGGCTACGACCGGCACATCGCCTTCCAGGATCCCGCACGCACCCTGCGCCGCGTCGAGACGACCCGGGTCCTCCTGGACGAGTACGAGGAGATCGCGGCCCTGGACACCGACCGTCCGGCCCAGGACTTCACCTCGGGGCGTGCCGTCGGGCTGGGATTCGTCGTCCGGCAGATGGCCGCCGAGCACGCCGGGCACCCCGACTACCGGGTGAAGTGGCTGCCCCGATTCTCCCACTGGGGCCCGCCCTCCCCGGAATGAAGCCCGTCCGCCCTCCGGGACGGTGCGCGCCGGTCCGTCCCGCAGCGCGACCGGCCTCCGGGAATGCTTAGGTGGAGGGACCGTTCATGAGGCCGGCGGAACGGGCCCGCCGGCTCGGCCGACCCCGGAGGAGACGCGTATGACGGGCACAGCCGGTCCTCTGGAGGGCCGCGTCGCCGTGGTCACCGGCGCCGCACGCGGGCTCGGCGCGGCCCTCGCACGGGAACTGGGGAGTCGTGGTGCCACGGTCGCCCTGATCGGCCGGGAGGCCTCGGGTCTGGCCGGCGTGCGGGACTCGCTCCCCGGCCCTGCGCGGTGCTGGGAGGCCGACGTCACCGACGAGGCCGGGATGGCAGGGGTGGCCGACGACGTCCGGATGCAGCTCGGGCCCGCCTCGGTCGTCGTCGCCAACGCGGGGCTGGCCGAGGGCGGCCCCTTCGGGGAGTCCGACCCGGCGACCTGGCGGCGTGTGGTCGAGGTGAACCTGATCGGCAGCGCGATCACCGCGCGCGCCTTCCTGCCCCAGCTGCGCGCCACGCGCGGCTACTACCTCCAGATCGCGTCGCTGGCCTCCATCGGCGCGGCGCCCATGATGAGCGCCTACTGCGCTTCCAAGGCCGGCGTGGAGTCGTTCGCGCACTCCCTGCGGGCGGAGCTCGCCCACGAGCACGTCGGGGTGGGCATCGGCTACCTGAACTGGACCGACACCGACATGATCCGCGGCGTCGACCAGCACCCCGTACTGCGCGAGCTGCGGGCACACATGCCGAGGCCCGCGCGCAAGGTCTACCCGGCGGAGACCGTGGCGCGCCACATGGCGCGTGCGGTCGAACGGCGCAGCGCCGCGGCGTACGTGCCGGGGTGGCTCCGCGCCACGCAGCTGGTACGTGCCGCGATGCCCCCGGTCGTCACGGCGCTGTCGAAGCGCGAGCTGCCCGAGCTGGCGCGGAAGGCTCCGTTCGAGGCCACGGGCCTCCTGGGGGCCGGCGGCAGGGCCGACACGGCGGGCAGGCGAGGACCGGACCGCTGAGCCGGCCGGGCGCGGGCCGGACGGCTGCCGCACCGGCGTGACCGGGTCCCGTCACCACTGCCGGTTCACGGTCGCCTTGCCGCCGGTGACCAGGGTTGCCGGCGGTACGTCGTCGGCCACCACCGCGCCGGCCGCCACCACGGCGTCGCGGCCGAGGCTGACGCCGGGCAGGATCGTGGCACCGGCGCCGATCCACACGTTCTCCGCCACGTCGATGGGACCGCCGCTCAGCCACTCCCGCCGCTCCCCGGGATCGACCGGGTGGCCGACGGTGATGAACGTGACCTTCGGCCCCACCATCACGCGCTCGCCGAGCCGGATGCCGGCGTAGTCGAGGAACGTGCAGTTCTGGTTGATGAACACCCGCTCCGCGAGCTCCAGGCGAAGGCCGTGGTCCGTGTGGAACGGCGGGTAGATCGTGACCTTCGGCGGCAGCGGCCGGCCGAGGATCCGTTCGAACAGTTCCGCCTTGCCCGCCTCGTCGTCGAAGGGCAGCACGTTCAGGCGGGAGGTGAGCTCGGTGGCCCGCAGGACCCTTTCCGACATGGCCTCGAACTCGGGGCTGTGGATGCGCATGAGGTGTTCGCCGGGCATACAGCGATCCTTTCTGGTGTACCGGTGACCGGACGGGACCCGCCACGCCGCCTTCAGTGGCCGGCGGAGTCGCCGTCGTGTCGTGGAGCCGTCGCCCACGAGGGGCGCCAGACCGTCCCGGGGAGCTTCGGCAGGCTTCCGAGGTGTGCGATGACTCCGCGCAGCCCTGGATGCGGGTTCGTCCCAGGGACGAGGAGGGAGAGCGGGTACGCGAGGACCGGATCCACGACGGGGATGCGGCGCAGGTCGTGACCTGCCGGCCAGATGTACCGGTCGCGTGCCCCGACGAGCGTGGCCACGTCCGCGGAGTCCGCGAGGGTGTCCAGGAGCACTTCGTCCCCGAAGTGCGGGCCTGCCGCGTCGACGCGCAGGTCGAACGCGTCGGCGAGTTGATCGTAGAACTCCGACCACTCGCTGCGCGGCGCGATGCCCGGCACCCAGATCCGGTGCTTGCGCAACTGCGGTGGCGTCAGGCTCGACGCTGAGGCCAGTGGATGCCGCGGTCCGACGAGGAGCTCCAGCGGCGAGTCGAACGCGTGGATCATCCGCACGTCGTCCGGCAGCGCGTCCGGGGAGGTGACCGTACGGAACGAGGCGTCGACATCGCCCGCCGCGACCGCGGCGGCCGCCACGCGTGGGTCGTCGACCCGGAGGGTCACCACGTCGAGGCCGGTGCCGGGACGCGACCGCCAGTACTCGTGCAGAACGACGGCCTGCGCGCTGCGCAGACCGAGAACGTCGATCCGGAGAGCCCGGGAGCCCGGCCTGACCGCGGTGACGGCTCGCTCGGCCGCCACGACGACGCTCCGTGCGTGGGGGAGGAACGCCTGGCCGTCGAGCGTCAGCTCGACCCCCCGGGCGGTGCGCGTGAAGAGGCGGACCTCCAGCTCGCGCTCCAGTGCGGCGATCCGCTTGGAGACCGCCTGCTGCGTCACCCCCAGCTCATCGGCCGCATGGCTGATCCGTCCGAGCTCGGCGGCCCGGACGAACGATCGCAGTGCCTCGGTGTCCACCGGATCACCCTAGGCGTGCACAACCGGTGGTTGTGGCCCGCCGGGTGCGGGTTGTGGCCCCGGCCGACGCCTGGCACGTACGGGCACGCGGCAGGTCTCCTGGGGTGGGGGCGCCGACGCCGTCCCGGGCCGGCTCGGCCACACTGACGTCCACGCTGCGGTCCGGCGGACCGCGACCGGGTCGTCACAGGGGAGACGTCGACGTATGAACACGCCACCATCGCCCACCGGAGTCGAGCGGACCGACGGACCGTCCGTCCTGATCGGCGTCCTCGCCCCGCTGACGCGGCCCGGCTGGGCCGAGGCCGGCCGGCACCTGCTCGCCGGATTCGAGCTGGCCGCCGAAGAGGTCAACGCGGCCGGCGGCATCGCCGGCAGACCGCTCGAACTCGTGGTCCGGGACACCGCCGCCGATCCCCCCAGGGCCGCGGCGGCGGTGGACGAGCTGGCCGGTCTGGGCGTGGCAGCCCTGGCGGGGGAGTACCACAGCGTCGTCGCCCGTGCCGCCGCCGCCAGGGCCGACGCCCTCGGACTGCCGTTCCTCTGCTCGTCGGCGGTTCTCGACGCCCTCACGGAACAGCCCACGGAATGGGTCGCGCGCCTCGCCCCGACGCAGTCCCACGGCTGGCGGATCTACGCGGACTTCCTCCTCGGCGCGGGTCACAGCCGGATCGCCGTGGCGGCCGAGCCGAGCGTCTACTGGGCGTCCGGGGTCCGCGTACTGCGGGACCACCTCGCTCCCCGCGGCGGCACCGTCGTGGAGCTGGACATGAGCGCGCCGGACCCCACAGCGGTGTGCGACGCACTCGCCCGGAGCGGCGCGAGCGCCGTCCTTCTCCTGACGGGATACCCGGAGCCGGCGGTGCCGATCGTCGCGGCCGTCCGCCGGGACCCGCGCCTGGCCGGAATCACGATCGGCGCTCCGGCCGGGCAGCCGGAGTTCCCCGCGTGGGCGGCGTCCCTGGGCGAGGACGGTGCCGCGGTCCCGTTCCTGCGCTACCTGCCCGAACGTTTCGGCCCGCTCGGTACGCGGGTCGGGGCCGCCCTCCGTGAGCGCCTGGCCGAAGCACCCTCCTTCGTCGCCTTCGAGGGGTACGACGCGGTCGCCGTCCTCGCCGACGTGCTCCGCTCCCACGGAGCGGACCGGGCAGCGGTCGCCCGGTCCTGGCCGGACGTCGCGGTCGAGGGCACCCGCGGGGAGATCCGCTTCTCCCGCACCCCCGGCACCGGCATCCGGCAATGGGTCCGGGCTCCGGTCCAGGTCGTCGACCGGGATCCGGCGGATCCCGGCCGCTTCCGGGTCCTGCACACCGGCTGAGAGGGCACGCCCGTAGGTACGTTCCCGGGCCGGGGCGAGCGGGAGTGAGTACGGGGGAGCGGAAGGTCTGAGTACGCGGCCCGATCCCGGCCCGGGCCGGTGCCGGTGGAATGGGGCCATGGTCCCCGCCGCGCCGACGCGCCCCCGCATCCAGAGCCTGACCACCGCCGGCACCGCGCTGGCGGTGACCCTGCTCCCGCTGGCCGTCGGCGTGCTGCTGGCCAGGACGATGGCGCTGGATCCGCTGGCACCGGTGAACGCCTTGGTCACCAGCGGCGGACAGCGTGCACGTCTCGCCCCCTCGCGATGGATGCTGAAGGCTCGAACGCGCGAGCTTCTTTCCCGTCGGTAATGGAACGATTGTCCAGGTAAGCGCTGTCGCTGCTGTTACACGGATCCGACCGGTCGGGACGGGGGTGCGCGGGGGAGCGGGGCGGGGGTGAACGGGGCGCCACGACCAGGCGAACCGTCCCTCGAAAGGGTCGGTGCAACGATCAACGGTTGACAGGTATACGACCGCCCGGATCCATGTCGGGTGCAGTCGTGTGTGACAGAAATGTCCGTACTTCGTCACACGAACCAGGGCGCCTTTCGGCCACCTCGAAAGCGGGACAAAGTTTGCGTTCCCGGCACGTCGCCGGGATCGGAAAACGCCCGGAACTCCATTCCGGGCCTGCATGATGAGGGGTTTCAATGTCCCGTTCCGCACGACGGATCACCGCCACGGTTCTCGCCTCGGGCGCCCTGCTCGCCGCAGCGGCCCTTCCGGCCACGGCCGATGGCCGGGACCACGGTCACCACCGGCCGGCACAGCGCTCGGCGGTCGTCCTGGGCGAGATCCAGTACGACAGCCCCGGCCGCGACAACGGCTCCAACCGCAGCCTGAACGGCGAGTGGGTCACCGTCACCAACACCGGCCGCCACGCCGTCAACCTCCGTGGCTGGACGCTCACCGACGAGAGCCGCCGCTCGTACACCTTCGACCTGCGGCTGGCCGGCCGCTCCTCCGTCCGCGTCCACACCGGTGTCGGCCGTGACACCCGGCACGACGTGTACCAGGACCGGCGCCACTACGTGTGGGACAGCCGGGACACCGCCACGCTCCGCGACGCCCGCGGGCACAAGGTCGACTCCGAGTCCTGGGGCGGCCGGCACCGCGGGGGAGGCCACCGCGGCAACCGCTGAACCGCACCGGCAGGGGGAGCGGCGTACTCCCTGACTGACTGAAACGGCGTACCACGGCTGATCCCCGTGGTACGCCGTACTCATGCGGCGCGCACCCGCCGTGGGCGGGGGCTGTGCATCGGCAGGCGGCGGGTGATGTCAGGATGGGACTCATGACCATCAAGGCGTATTTCGACATCACCATCGACGACCAGCCCGCCGGGCGGATCG
Organism: Streptomyces sp. NPDC102451; assembly: GCF_044765485.1. Lineage (NCBI taxonomy): Bacteria > Bacillati > Actinomycetota > Actinomycetes > Kitasatosporales > Streptomycetaceae > Streptomyces > Streptomyces sp. NPDC102451. The sequence goes on from NZ_JBIWKD010000002.1 coordinate 490,899, forward strand.
TGTTCAACCTCTTCGACGACGTGGCCCCCAAGACCGCGGAGAACTTCCGCGCCCTGGCCACCGGTGAGAAGGGCTTCGGCTACGCGGGCTCGCCGTTCCACCGTGTCATCCCCGACTTCATGCTCCAGGGCGGTGACTTCACCAACGGCAACGGCACCGGCGGCAAGAGCATCTACGGCGAGAAGTTCGCCGACGAGAACTTCACGCTGAAGCACAACAAGCCTGGCCTGCTCTCGATGGCCAACGCGGGCCCGAACACCAACGGTTCGCAGTTCTTCATCACCACCGTCGTCACCCCGTGGCTGGACGGCAAGCACGTCGTCTTCGGCGAGGTCGCCGACGAGGCGAGCCTGGAGCTCGTCCGCAAGATCGAGTCGTACGGTTCCTCGACCGGCAAGACGAAGTCGAAGATCGCCGTCTCCGAGTCCGGCGTTCTCTGAGCCACGCCACGGGGCCCCCGGCCGGTTCGACCCGGCCGGGGGCCCCGGGCCGTGCCATGGCCTGATCCGGCCGGGGCTGCGGGGGGATCCCCGTACGGCCGGAAGGCGTCCCGGACCGGGGAGTGCCAGGGTGGAACCCCGCACACCGTGGGCACGGGACGGAAGGACCGCAAGGTGCGTATCGATCTAGCCGGCAGGACGGCTGTCGTGACCGGCTCCTCGCAGGGCATCGGGCTCGCCATCGCCACCGGGCTGGCCGGGGCCGGAGCGCGCGTCGTACTGACCGGGCGGGGCCAGGACCGGCTCGACGGAGCGGCTGAGGTGCTGCGCGGCACCGAGCCGGACGCCGACGTCCGCACCGTCGCCTGCGACCTCACCACCGAGCAGGGAGCGGCAGAGCTCTGCGACGCCGTGCCCGCCACGGACATCCTCGTCAACAACCTCGGCGTCTTCGGCTCCCGGCCGCCGCTGGAGATCAGCGACGAGGAGTGGCGCACCTACTTCGACACCAACGTCCTCAGCGCGGTGCGCCTGATCCGCCGCTATCTGCCCGGCATGACCGAGCGGGGCTGGGGCCGGGTGCAGAACATCGCGAGCGACTCGGCGATCGTCATCCCCGCCGAGATGATCCACTACGGCATGTCGAAGACCGCCCTGCTCGCCGTCTCCCGTGGCTTCGCCAAGGAGGCCGCGGGCACCGGGGTGACCGTGAACTCCGTGATCGCCGGGCCCACGGACACCGGTGGTGTCGAGGACTTCGTCCGCGAGCTCGTGGGCGATCTCCCGTGGGACGAGGCGCAGCGCGAGTTCATGCGCCTGCACCGCCCGCAGTCCCTGATCCAGCGACTGATCGAACCCGAGGAGATCGCGAACCTCGTCGTCTACCTCAGCTCCCCGCAGGCGTCCGCCACCACGGGCGCGGCCATGCGGGTGGACGGCGGGTACATCGACTCGATCGTGCCCTGAGCTTCTGGGCTGGCATGATCAGGGGCATGGAAGAGCGCATCATCGCCGCGTGTGACGGGGCATCGAAGGGCAATCCGGGACCTGCCGCCTGGGCATGGGTCGTGGCCGATGGCCAGGGGAACCCCCAGCGGTGGGAAGCCGGCCCGCTGGGCACCGCCACCAACAACGTCGCCGAGCTCACCGCCCTGCTGGAACTGCTGAGGTCGACCGATCCTGCCGTGCCCGTCGAGGTGCGCATGGACTCGCAGTACGCGATGAACGCGGTGACCAAGTGGCTGCCGGGGTGGAAGCGCAACGGCTGGAAGACGTCGGCGGGCAAGCCGGTCGCCAACCGGGAGCTGGTGGTCGGCATCGACGAACTGCTGAGCAGCCGTGCGGTGACCTTCCGCTACGTGCCCGCGCACCAGGTGGACGGCGATCCGCTGAACGCTCTCGCCGACCAGGCCGCGAGCGAGGTGGCCGTCTCGCAGCAGGCGGCGGGGACCGCGCACGGCACCGCGGACCTGCCGGTGCCGGCTCCCGCACGCTCGACGAAGAGCAGGTCGGCGGGCGCCGCGAAGGGCGGGGTGACCGGTGGCTCGACGGGTAAGGCGCGCTCCAGCGGCACGATCCGGGCGAAGTTCGCGGGCCGGTGCCACTGCGGAAGGCCGTACGCGGCCAAGGACATGATCGCCAAGAATCCGAACGGCTGGGGTCACCCGGAGTGCCGGGCGGCGCTCGCCTGAGCCGTCCGCGGGCGTCCCGGGCCTGAGGCGTCCGGGGCCGTCCCGGGCCTGAGCTGTCGGGGCCGTCCCGAGCCTGAGCTCTCCGGGGCCGTCCCGGGGGCGTCAGGCAGGCGTCAGATGTCGGCCCAGACGAGCCGGCCGGACACGCTGGTACGTGTGCCCCATCGCGTCGCCAGCGCGTCCACGAGCATCAGACCCCGGCCGTCCTCGGCCACGGACGCGAGGCTGAAGCCGTCGTCCGTGCCGTCCGGCCCACCGAAGGGGACCGGGCCGGGACCTTCCGCCCCGTGGAAACCCCCCGCAGGCGCGTCCGACGGCTGCGGGGCCCGTGGACCCGGCAGCTCCGGCATGTGCCGACGGCCGCGGTTCCACACGCAGACGCGCACCCGGCCGCGGGTCCGCAGGAGACGGCACCGGATCCGCCGGCCCGCGGTGTGTTCCACCGCGTTCGTGACCAGCTCGGTCATGACCAGGGCCGCCGCCTCGACCCGCTCGTCGGGTTCTCCCCACCCCCGCATGGCTTTCTGCACGCGGTGCCTCGCCACGGGCACGGCCCGTGGGAGGCGGGGAATCCACCAGCTCTGTGCGCTACGCCCGCCCGATCCCTCCGGGGCCGAACGCACGCACGTAACTATTTCCGACATGTACGTACTCTCCGTGCAAAGTGCATACTTTGCAAGAGGCAGAATGTCGGGATGCTTCCGGATCTGCTGTGAGACCGCCCGGAATCCGTACGGCGTCGGAGCACCAGGAAGGGACGTGGATGAGGCCCCGGTCCGGCCCCACCGTCGAACACCGCGTCCTGGCGGCGCGCCTGCGGATGCTGCGGGAGCGCACGGGCGTGAGCCTCCAGGCGGCGGCCGTGGCACTGGGTGCCCACCCCGCCACCGTCCGGCGCATCGAACGCGCCGAGACCGGGCTCGACCCGTACCAGGTCCGCGTCCTCCTGGAGCGTTACGCGGTGTCCGCCGAGGAGGCCGAACCGATCATGGCGGGGATCGCGGCCGCGAACCTGCCGGGCTGGTGGCACGCGTGGCGGGACGCGATGGAGCCGTGGCAGCAGGAGGTCATCGGCATCGAGTCCTCCGCCGCACTCGTACGGACGTGGCACCCCGCGCTGGTCCCCGAACTCCTGCGCACCCCCGCCTACGAGGCTGCCCTGCGCCGGACCCTGACCGCCGATCCGCCGCAGCGGCGCGACCGCCAGGTCGAACTGCTGGCCGAGCGGCAGCGCCGGCTGGAGGCGAGGGGCGCGGCCCTCTGGGCCCTGTTCCCGTCCGCCGCCCTCCACACGAGGGTCGGCGGCCCCGCCGTGATGGCCGAACAGCGGACGGCACTGGAGGAGGCCACGCAGCGGCAGCACCTTACGGTGCAGGTGGTGCCCCTCGACTTCCCGCCGCACCCCATGACCGGTGTCCCGTCGCTGCACCTGCTCCGCGTACCGGCCCCGGAGATCGGCGACCGGGTCCTCCTGGAGACGGCGGGGGTGCGGGTCGACATCATCGACGAACCGGCAGCGGTCATGGACTACCGCATCCGGCTGGACGGCGCGTGCGCGGCCGCCCCGCACCCGGGTTCCCCGCTGCCGGAGGACGGCTGGGGCGCCGCGAACCCCTGAAGGCCGGGCCTGTTGTGGTTTCGATCGCCGGATGACGGTCACGCGCACAGTGCGGTACACGCAGAACCAGCAGAACCCAGCAGAGACCGACGGACCGTTCCCGGCGAGAAGGAGTGAGAGACATGGACAACTGGCGCATGCACGCGGCTTGCCGCGAAGAGGACCCCGACCTGTTCTTCCCCATCGGCAGCAGCGGCCCGGCACTCGTACAGGCCGAGGAGGCCAAGGCGGTCTGCGGGATCTGCCCCGTGCGGGAGCAGTGCCTGGAATGGGCCTTGGAAAAGGGGCAGGACGCAGGAGTGTGGGGAGGCATGGACGAGAACGAACGCCGTGCCCTCAAGCGCCGCCGCGCCCGGCAACAGGCCAGGAGCCACGGATGACGCCTCCGCGCTCCGGCCGCCCCGCCGGGAGACGATGAGCCATGGACACCTCGGTCTGGCTCCTCATCGGCGCGCTCGTACTCCTGCTCATGGCAGGTGCCGCCGCCGTCCTGCTCGTACGCGTGATCCGGGCCAGGAAGCTCCTCGTCGACGCGGGCATCCCCCTGCGCGACAAGGCGCTCGTCTGGGCGTCGGTGATCTACACCGTGTCGCCCGTCGACCTCCTGCCCGACCCCGTCTACCTCGACGACATCGGCTTCCTGCTGCTCGCCCTGCGCTCGCTGCACGCCGCGGCGCAGAAGGCCGGCGTGGGGCGGGGGCGGCCGGCGGCGACACCGGCGAAATCCGACGGCAACCTTTCGGCGTCCGGGAGCAACTGAGGGGGCGTAAGCCATCCCCTGCCAGAAGGTGCCTCTCGTGGAGCCTCTGCTTCCCCACCCCGATTCCCGCCCCCGTCGCAGACGCCGCATCACCCGTACCCGCGCGCTGCTGGGCGCCCTGGCGGCCGGACTGCTCGCCGCCGGCGGTCTCGTGGCGTTCGGCCCGGCCTCGCAGGCCGCCACCGCCCGGCAGGCCGAGGCGCTCGACCGCGGCGTCGTGAGCGTGCACACCGACAGCGGGAACCTCGTCAGCTGGCGCTGGCTGGGTACCGACCCCGACAACGTGTCGTTCAACGTCTACCGGGCGGGCACCAAGGTCAACGCCACCCCGGTCACCGCCTCGACGAACTACTTCCACTCCGGCGCGCCCGCCACCGCCGACTACACGGTGCGCGCGGTCGTCGGCGGCGTGGAGCAGAGCGACTCCGTGCACGCGATCCAGTTCCGCACCGGATACAAGGACGTCCCCATCAGCCCGCCCGCCGGCGGCACCACACCCGACGGGGTCGCCTACACCTACGAGGCCAACGACTCGTCCGTCGGCGACCTGGACGGCGACGGCGCCCTCGACTTCGTACTCAAGTGGCAGCCCACCAACGCCAAGGACAACTCCCAGTCCGGCTACACGGGCAACACGATCATCGACGGGATCCGCCTCGACGGCACCCGGCTCTGGCGGATCGACCTCGGGCGCAACATCCGCTCCGGCGCGCACTACACCCAGTTCCAGGTGTACGACTACGACGGTGACGGCCAGGCCGAGGTCGCGACGAAGACCGCCGACGGCAGCGTCGACGGAACCGGGAAGGTGATCGGCAGCTCCTCCGCCGACTACCGCAACTCCTCCGGATACATCCTCTCCGGACCCGAGTTCCTGACGATGTTCAACGGGAGGACCGGCGCGGCGATGGGCACCGTCGACTACGTCCCCGCGCGCGGCACGGTGTCCTCGTGGGGCGACTCCTACGGCAACCGGGTCGACCGCTTCCTCGCCGGTACGGCCTACCTGGACGGCGCCAGGCCCTCCCTGATCATGGCCCGCGGCTACTACACGCGCAGCGTCATCGCGGCCTGGGACTGGCGGGGCGGTGCCTTCACCCGCCGCTGGACCTTCGACACGAGCAGTTCGACCAACTCCGGCAAGGGGTACGACGGCCAGGGCAACCACCAGCTGTCCGTCGCCGACGCCGACGGGGACGGCAAGGACGAGATCATCTACGGCGCCATGGCCGTGGACGACAACGGCAGCGGACTCTGGACGACGAAGAACGGCCACGGCGACGCCATGCACGTCGGCGACCTCGACCCCTCCCGGGCGGGGCTGGAGGAGTTCAAGGTCGACGAGGACAGCTCGAAGCCGTCCTCGTGGATGGCGGACGCCAAGACCGGGCAGATCCTCTGGTCCACCCCCGCGAGCGGGGACAACGGACGCGGTGTGTCCGGCGACATCTGGTCCGGCAGCGCCGGCGCCGAGTCCTGGTCCTCCGCCGTCTCCGGTGTGCGGGGACCGAAGGGGGACGTGGTCAGCAGCCGCAAGCCGTCGAGCACCAACTTCCTGTCCTGGTGGGACGGCGACACGACCCGTGAACTCCTGGACGACACCCACATCGACAAGTACGGCACCTCGGGCGACACCCGTCTGCTGACCGGGTCCTCGGTCCACTCCGGTAACGGGACCAAGGCCACGCCCGCGATCTCCGGCGACCTCTTCGGCGACTGGCGCGAGGAGGTCGTCTGGCCGACCACCAACAACACGGCACTGCGGATCTACTCCACGCCGTACGAGACGGGCACGAGGATCACCACGCTGCTCCACGACACCATGTACCGGACGGCGCTGGCCTGGCAGAACACGGCGTACAACCAGCCTCCGCACCCCAGCTTCGCCATCGGCAGCGGGATGGCGACCGCGCCGCGGCCGAGCATCACGACGCCGTAACGGGGCACGGACCAGGACGGCGGCTGCGGGGAAGTCTCTCCGCAGCCGCCGTTCAGGCGTACTGCTCGAAGCGGGCGGGTGCGAGGGGATGCGACAAGCGTGACTTCGTCGTCCACACGGCACCCTTGCCGTGGCCGCGATCCGGCTGTGGTTCACCTCATGATCCGGCGCAGAAAGTCCGGGTCAACGTCATCAGCCGCTTCCGGGCCTCGGTGTCGTACGCCTGCTCATGGGCTCGGGCATCGGTGAACTGGTCGAAGTAGCGGCCGGTGGTCGTCTCCAGATCCGGATCGAGGAGCAGCCGCACCGTCGGCCGCACGCCTTCGTCGACCGTGGTCGCAGGGGTCAGACCGTAGGCGCGGACCCCGTTGGTGTCCATCAGATGGGCGGGATGGAGCGCGTTGACGGTGACGCCGGTGCCGTCCAGTTCCGCGGCCAGCTCGAAGGTGGCCACGATCAGGGCGAGCTTGCTCCTGCAGTAGGCACGCAGCCCTTCGTAGTCCTGCTCCAGCATGACGTCGTCGAAGTCGATGGCCTCCTGTCCGATCGAAGCGACGTTGACCACGCGGGCCGGCGCCGAGTCGGTCAGCAGCGGCAGCAGGCCGCGGGTGAGGGCGTAGGGGGCGAGATGGTTGACCGCGAAGCGCAGTTCGTGTCCCTGCCGGCTGAACCGCCGCACGTGCGGGTCGGGGCCGCCGCCGGCGACGGCGTTGTTCACCAAGGCATCGAGCCGCGGCTCGGCATCTCGGATCCGCGCCACGAGCGCGTGTACCTGGTCGAGGTCGGCAAGATCGGCGAGGTAGGTGCGTACGGTCGCATTTGGCGCGGCAGTACGCACCTCGGCCGCGACGGCGTCCAGACGGGCCCGGTCACGGCCGTGCAACAGGACGGCCTGGCCCCGGCCGGCCAGATCGAGCGCGATGCCGCGGCCCAGGCCCTGTGTGGCTCCGGTGATCAATGTCGTGCGCTGGTTCATGGCAGTCAGCCTGGCAGCACCTCACCGAAAGACAGGGGAGTGTGCTGCCCCTGGTGTTCCCACCACCAGGCAACGAGCCTGGAACCGACGTTCCATGTCGCTCCCCGAGACCGAGTGCTCGCAGCCCTGCTAAGTGAAGCCTTCGTGGCAGAGACCCGTCGCCGGCCGCTGGGCTGGGAGGGGATTCGGTCGTGGGAGGACCAGCAAGGTGTCTACTCCTGTCCGACAAGGCGTGCGGATGCGCTGTTCGAACTCGTGGACGCGGTGTTGTGCGCGGACGTGCCGGTCCGGTCACTGGTGGAACTGTCGCTGGTGGGCGAACACCGTCGCGGGCACGGCGGGCTCTACGACGCCCTGGCTGCGGGCCGGGTCGATGTGGCCCGGCTGCGGAAGTCGCGCGGGCTCAGTCCGGTGAACGGGCTGTCCAGGACGGCTCCGACGTCGTGATCACGCGAGACATCGCAGGATCATCGCACCTACGGTCGGCAGTCTTGGAGGTCAGCCTGGCCTCAGAGCTCAAACCACAGATCGATGTTCGGGTGGACTTGTTCGCGCAGACAGTCTGAGTGTGAATAGGCCTGCTGCCGCACGGCACCGCCTCGCATGGGGTCAACCGCACCGAGCCTGAGCTTGGTCGCTGCCCCGTCCTGGTCGAGATCGATGACCTGATAGCAGAAGCAGCAGATGGGGTTCGGGTTCAACGATGCCCTCTCATGTCGCCGAGACAACAGCGCCGGCCGCACCGTCTCGCAGACCTTACGTCGAACAGGACGCCGATAACGGGACAGCCGGAGTTACGCGTACGCCGACCCCTACGGGCGAGAACCGACCATCCCTTCGACTGCCTTCAGGGCCAGGTGCCAAGGGAACGGTCGCCGCTCTCCGGGCTGGTTCGGCTCGAAGCCACCCTCGCCGTACAGCACTGTCACACCCATGCCGCGTAGCTCGGCGAGGCTCCGCTCGAACGCCCGATGTTGCACGTAGGCGGCGTTCACGCACGGCATCGCCGCGATCGGAATCGGCTTGCCGATTCCCTCCGCGACCACGCCGTTCCTGCCCGAATCGCCTCCGGATATCAAGGCGGGCCGGCCCGCTGCGCCTTCCCTCGCCGAGGAGCTGGGCGGGGTCGGCGCGGCGGCGGTCGTGGCCCTAATCGCCCGTGAGGGGATCGCGCCCGGTGAGGCAGTAGATCCCGCCCGCCGGATCCCGCATCACCGTCCACGTGGCCCCCTCGTGTACGAACGCGGCGCCCCGCCGCTCGTGCTCCGCCCGGGTGGCGACGCGGTCCGAGCAGGCCAGATCCAGATGTCCCGAGGCGGGGCGTTCCTCGTCCAGGCGCTGGACGAGCAGATGGACGGGCAGGTCCAGGGAGGGGCGGAACACATGGAACTCCGGGTGGACGCCCGGGCGGTGGTCCCAGCCGGTCAGCGTGGCCCAGAAGGCGGCCTCCGCCTCGAACGCCGTCGGTGACACGTCGACGCAGATCTGGTCCAGTCGGCTCACCGAACCGCCGGGCCCGGTGAGGACCGGTGGCCGGGTCCTCTGGCCCCGCCACGGTACGACGCAGAAGGGCATGCCACCGGGGGAGTGCAGGACGGTCAGTTCCGGGAGCCGGGCCACCTCCTCGGCGCCCAGCCGCCCGGCCCGTGCGGTGAAGGCGGTCATGTCCTCCACCGCCAGGTCGAGGTGGGCTCCGGCCGCCCCACTCACCGCCTGGATCGCCAGACAGGCATCGGCCCCGGCTCCGTCCCCGTCCGGGAGCAGAGTGGTGAACTCGCCCCGCTCGCCCCACATCGTGGACGGGCGGGTCCCGGTGACCGCGCTCCAGAAGGCGGTGGCGCGGCCGGCGGCTGCCGCGGGGCGGTCGATGAAGGCGTACGTCCAGCGGATCACGGTGCTCCTCTGCTGTGGCCCGAAGCGTCTTCCGGCACGCTCCATCGTGTCAGGGGCTCGGTCGCGGAGGCCCGTTCATCACTCATTCACCGGTCGGATCCGTCCGTGGCATTCCCTCGCACGCCCCGGGGACCTACGCTCGGCCGCGAATCGATCAACGCTGCCGGCCGTGGTCCGAACGGCACTGACAACGTTGTCCCCCTCTGTCGGAGGTATCCGAGAACATGCCCCCCAGACCGTCCCGGGCCCGGCGCGCCGCCGCACGGGCCGCCGCGATCGTCCTCACCGGCGCGCTCGCCGGCGCCTTCATGCCGCCCGCCGCCCAGGCCGATGCGCTCGTCACACGGCCGACCGCATACGTGGACCCGATGATCGGCACGGCGAACGGCGGCAACACCTATCCCGGCGCCGTCCGCCCGTACGGCATGATGGCCTGGTCCCCGACCAGCACGACGGGCGACCAGACGAGCACCGGGGCGGCCAACGGCTACGAGTACGGGGTGACCCGGATGCGTGGACTGAGCCTCACCCACGTCAACGGCGCAGGGTGCAACCCCGGCGCCGCGGGTGATGTGCCGATCATGCCGTTCGTCGGCGACGTCACGTCCTCGCCCTCCGCCGACACCAAGGACGCCGTCTACGCCTCGGGTTTCTCCCACGACAACGAGCGCGCCGTAGCGGGCCGTTACACCGTCGGACTGGACTCCGGCGCCACCGCGGACCTGGCCGTGAGCGAACGCGCGGGGGTGGCCGACTTCAGCTTCCCCGCCGACAAGCCCGCCAACCTGCTCTTCAGGGTGTCCAACTCCCTCAACGGCAGCGAGGACGCCGAGATCGAGATCGACACCGCGCACCGCAAGGTGACCGGTTCGGTGCTCACCGGGGCGTTCTGCGGCCGGCGTGCCAACGGCGGAACCAACAACCGCAAGAGCTACTACCGGCTCTACTTCAGCGCCTCCTTCGACCGCGCCTTCTCCACCACGGGCACCTGGCGTGACGGCACCCTCGCGCCCGGCGCCACCAGCGGAAGCGGCGGCGAGGGGTACGCCACCGGGGCGGACCGCGCCGGGCGGGGTTCCGGCGGCTGGGTCGGCTTCGACACCACGGCCGACGACGACGTCCGTATGCGGATCGGGATCTCCTACGTCAGCCAGGCCGGGGCCGAGGCCAACCTCCGCCAGGAGATCGCACCGAGGGCGAGCGTCGACGACGTGGCCCGGGCGGGATCCGCCGCCTGGGACCGCGAGCTGTCCTCCGCGCGCATCGGCGGCGGCAGCGAGGCGCAGCGCACCTCCTTCTACACCGCGCTGTACCACTCGCTGATGCAGCCGAACCTGATCAGCGACACCGACGGCCGCTACCCCGGCATGGACGGCAAGCCGCACCGCGTGACGCGCGGGCAGAAGGCGCAGTACAGCAACTTCTCCGGCTGGGACCAGTACCGCGCCCAGATCCAGCTCCTCGCCCTCCTCAAACCGAGGATCGCGGGCGACTTCGCCCAGTCGCTCTACAACTTCGCCCGGCAGAACGGAGGCGTCTGGGACCGTTGGGTGCACGTCAACGGCGCCACGCACGTGATGACGGGCGACCCCACGGCCGCCACCCTCGCCACCTTCTACGCCATGGGCGTACGCAACTTCGACTACGAGGGTGCCTTCGAGTCCCTGGCCCGACAGGCCACCGTGCCCCACCCGGACGGCCTCTCCGACGCGGGATGCCCCGGTCAGTGCACCGGGCAGCGGCCCAACCTCGCCCAGTACCTGGAGTCCCACTACGCGGCCCAGGACGTCTGCCACTGTTGGGGCGGCGCCGCCGAGACCCTGGAGGACGCGGTCGCCGACGCGGCGCTCGGCCGGTGGGCCCGGCTGCTCGGACGTGACGAGGAGGCCGCGGCCTTCGAGGAGCGCGGCCTGTGGTGGCGCAACGTGTTCAACCCCGAGGCCGGCGACGGCGCCGGGACCACCGGCTACATCCAGGCGCGCAACCTCGACGGCTCCTGGGTGACCCCCTTCAGCCCGGGCAGCGACCGGGGCTTCGCACAGGGAACCAGCGCCACGTACACCTGGATGGTCCCGCAGGACGTGCAGGGGCTGGCCGAGGCCATGGGCGGCCGGGACGTGGCGGCGGAGCGGCTGGACGACTTCTTCCACAAGGCGGACGGTTCCTGGTCGGTCAAGGGCGGCGACGCGCTGCGCTACGACCCGACCAACGAGCCGGGCATCCACGCCCCATGGCTCTACAACGCGCTGGGACAGCCCTGGAAGACCCAGGAGACCGTACGGGAGATCGTGAACACGGTCTACGGGACCGGCCCGCGAGGCCTGCCCGGCAACGACGACCTCGGCACGATGTCCGCCTGGTACGTCTTCTCCGCGCTCGGCCTCTACCCGCAGACGCCGGGCAGCGCCACCATGCTGCTGGGAGCACCGCTGTTCCCCTCCGCGGTGCTGGACCGGCCGCAGGGCGGGGACATCCGCATCACCGCTCCGGAGGCCGATGCGACACATCCGTACATCGACGCGGTGAGGGTCGACGGGCGGGCGGCCGACAGGTCGTGGACGGATGCTCGGCTGGTCACCGAGGGAGGGTCGCTGAGCTACCGGCTCGCTGACCGGCCGAACACGTCCTGGGCCACTGGACCTGCGGATCTTCCGCGATAGCGCACCAACTCGGCCCTGTCCGAGGCCCGGTGGGCGGCCACGTGCCGGCCGCCGGGTCCCGGACGTCCGTCGTGGGCGGCGGGACAGGTCTCGATTTTCTATCGTTGAAAATTATGTGTGCACGACCGTTGTCAGGTGTTTGAGGCTGTGGCTCAATGTTCGACTATGTGCAGTGCTTCGCGGTTCGGAGCACTACGGCTTCTTCGATGAGGACGACGCCTTGATACAACAACCAGTCCGCCCCCGCACGTATGTGAGAGCGCTTGCCTGTACGGCGGCGTTGCTGCTGCCGGTCGGGGCCGCCGTGGTCCCGGCCACGGCCGCCCCCGCCGCCACCGGAGGCGCCGCCGCCGCTCCGGCGTTCGTCAAGGGTGACCCTTCCACCGAGGTGCACGGCCTCAAGGGCGAGTACTTCGCCATGTCCGAGCCGGGCGCCCGTGACTTCGCCGAGCTCGGTGCGACCGCGCTCGACCCGGACATCAACTTCCCCGGTCTGACCGGGGCGTTCGAGGCGGCCACCGGGAGGACCGAGCACACGACCGCCCGCTGGACGGGCCAGATCGCGGCTCCCGAGACGGGCGACTACACCTTCTCCGCCATCGGTGACAACGGCTTCCGGCTGTTCATCGACGACAAGGCGGTCATCGACCACTGGGAGCCCGACTGGGACAAGGAGCAGACCAGCGCTCCGGTCTCCCTGAAGGCCGGCGAACAGCACACGTTCCGGCTGGAGATGTTCCAGGACACCGGCGGCGCGAACATGTTCCTGCGCTGGTCGAGCGACAAGCTCGCCAAGCAGATCGTGCCCGAGTCCGCGTTCACCCCGCCCGCCGACTTCGAGGTCTACCCGGTCGGGCTGGACGTCGCCGCGGACGGCCGCAAGGTGCAGGCGACCTTCGACCACGAGGTCAGCGGCTACAAGGACCTCAAGGACCACCTCGCCATCGAGGCGGACACCACGCCGATGCCGGTGAAGTCGGTCGCCAGGGCGTCGAACAACCGCAAGGCGCTCGTCGTCACCCTGGGCGAAGCAATCCAGAAGGGCCAGCAGACCAAGTTCGTCTACGACGGCGAGGGCGGCCTGAAGAACGGCGACGAGACCGTTCCGGAGATCAGCCGCAGGGCGCAGAACGCCTCCACGCACCGGCTGACCACGCCGTGGGGTGACAAGGTCAACCCGAAGAACCCGCTGCCCGAGTACCCCCGGCCGCAGCAGGTGCGCGACGACTGGCAGAACCTCAACGGCCAGTGGGAGTTCGCGGGAGCCACCGCCGGTGAGGAGCCGGTCTTCGGCAAGAAGCTCGACGAGCGCATCACCGTGCCCTACCCCGTCGAGTCCCAGCTCTCCGGGGTCGAGCGCCACGAAGACCACATGTTCTACCGCAAGCTCGTCACGGTGCCCAAGAGCTGGTCGATCGGCAAGCACGACAGCGACGACCGTCTGAAGCTCAACTTCGGCGCCGTCGACTACCAGGCGCGGGTCTGGGTCAACGGCAAGCAGGTCGCCGAGCACACCGGCGGCTACACCGCCTTCAGCGCCGACATCACCGACGCCGTCAAGGGCAGCGGCCCCCAGGAGATCGTGGTCGCGGTCACCGACACCACCGGTGCCGACCAGCCCAGGGGCAAGCAGGTCACGAACCCCAGCGGTATCTGGTACACGCCTTCCTCCGGTATCTGGCAGACCGTCTGGATGGAGCCTGTCGCCCCGGCGGCCGTCGACTCCCTGACGACGACGCCCGACATCGACAAGGGCCGTCTCGCCGTCAAGGTCAACTCCGCGGGCGCCTCGAAGTCCGCCAAGGTCACCGCGGTCGCCCGGGACAAGAAGGGCAAGGTCGTCGGCACCGTCACCGGTGCGGCCAACAGCGCGCTGAGCCTGCCGGTCGCCAAGCAGCACCTGTGGACCCCGGACGACCCGTACCTGTACGACCTGGAGGTCACCCTCAAGGACGGCCGTTCCAAGGACACCGTCGACAGCTACTTCGGTATGCGCTCCTTCGGCGTCGCCAAGGTCGGCAACTACCAGAAGCTGGTGCTCAACGGGAAGCCGTTCTTCTCCCTCGCCCAGCTCGACCAGGGCTTCTACCCCGACGGTCTGAACACGGCGCCCAGTGACGACGCCCTGGTCTTCGACCTGAAGGCCCAGAAGGACCTCGGCTTCAACTCGGTCCGCAAGCACATCAAGGTCGAGCCCGCGCGCTGGTACTACCACGCGGACCAGCTGGGTCTCCTCGTGTGGCAGGACTTCGTCTCCGGCGACATCGTCAGCGAGAAGGGCCAGAAGGCCTTCCTCGACCAGGGTGCCGAGATGATGCAGCAGCTGCACAACTACCCCTCGATCGGCGCCTGGATCGTCTTCAACGAGGGCTGGGGTGAGTGGGACCGCACCGAGACCGGCAAGATCACCGAGCAGGTCCAGGCCGCGGACCCCTCCCGTGTCGTGAACGCCCACAGCGGTGTCAACTGCTGCAACTCCAAGGGTGACTCCGGCAAGGGCGACATCATCGACCACCACGACTACAACAACACCGACCCGGCGTTCCCGGACGAGAACCGGGCCGCGATGGACGGTGAGCACGGCGGCTTCACCCTGCGGATGCCCGGACACATGTGGCCGGGTGCCCCCACGGCGATCTACAGCGGCGTCGCGGACAAGGACGCCCTGACCGCCAAGTACGTCGAGAACACCCGTACGTACTACCTGAAGCAGGCCGGCGCGGAGCTCTCCGGCTCCATCTACACCCAGGTGACCGACCTGGAGACCGAGCTCAACGGTCTCTGGACGTACGACCGCCGGGAGATCAAGGTCGACCCCGCCAAGGTGCGGAAGATCAACCAGGAGGTCATCGCCGCGGGCGCCGCCGCCGGCAAGTGACCGCCCCCGCTCCCCATGACGGCGAACAGCCGTAGGGAGCACCCCCGCAGGACCGCTCCCGGCAGCGCGCGCACGCGCCGCGCCGCCGGGAGCTCCGGCATCCGCCACCGGTCCGTGTGCTGCGTCTGCCGTGATCGATAAAGTCGTGCGCATGGACGAACATGTCGCGTTCGCGGAGCCCGGCGTCGATGACCGAGGATGGTCCCGTACGCGCACGTGGGTCGAGGAGCAGGTGGGCGACGGCAGTCCTGTGGACGCCGCCGAACGGCTGCGTGGCGGCTGGACCTCGGAGATGCGCCGTCTGCGCCTCGGCGGACCGGACGCCCCGCGGTGGTTCGTGCTGCGGTCCTTCGTCAAGCCCTTCTTCCTCCGCCACGCGGAGGGGCTCCTCACGCGGGAGGCCGACATCCTGCGGCTCCTCGCGCAGACCGATGTGCCGGTGGCCGCGTTCGAGGCCGTCGACGCGACCGCGCAGCACTGCGACCATCCGTCCTTGCTGATGACGCTGCTGCCCGGCACCGTGCGCCTGGGTGAGGAGGACGCGGGACTGCGGACGGAACTCCTGGCGCGCCAGCTCGTCGGCATCCACCGGGTGCGCGTCCCGGCCGAGGCCAGGCCGCGTGCCTACGAGGCGTGGACCTCCCCGGAACGCGTGCGCCTGCCCGAGGCCACGGAGCGGATGGACCTGTGGCAGCGCGCCGTCGACGTCATCCGCCGTGAACCCCCGGACCACCGCCCCTGCTTCCTGCACCGCGACTTCCACCCCGGGAACGTGCTGTTCAGCGGGGAAGGCGCCGGCACGCGGATCACCGGGGTGGTCGACTGGGTCGAGACGTCCTGGGGCCCGGCGGATCTCGACGTGGCCCACTGCTCCACGGCCCTGGCTCTCCTGCACGGCCCCGCGGAAGCCATGCGGCTGGCCGAGCGCTATGCAGCCGCCGGAGGTGTCCTGAGCAGTGATCCCTCGGCGCACCTGTACTGGCGGATCCTGGACGCGCTCGCCTTCTCGGACTTCGAGAAGGTCGCGATGCCCTGGCAGGACCTGGGACGCACCGACCTGACGCCGGCCCTGCTCACGCACAGGATGGAGGAGTACCTCCACGCGCTCTTCCTCCGGTACGGCTGACCCCGGTCACACCGGGGAGACCGCGGCCCCGGTGCTCTCCCGGACCAGCACACGGTGCGGAACCACGATCCGGCGGGCGGGCAGCGCCTCCAGACGGCCGAAGACGCGCTCGGTCAGACACTGCACCGCACGTTCGGCGATCTGCTCCCGGTCCGGGGCGATCGTCGTGAGGGACGGAGCGGCGAACCGGCCGTCCTCGATGTCGTCGAAGCCCATCAGCGCCAGGTCGTCCGGCACCCGCACCCCCTGTTCGGCGGCCACACGCAGGGCGCCGAGGGCGAGTTCGTCGCTGAAGCAGAAGACCGCGTCGGGAGGCGCGGGCAGCCGGAGCAACTCACGCAGGGCCCGCGCCCCCTCCGCCCGGTGCAGGTCGGCCACCTCCACCTCGGCCACCGGATCCAGACCGGCCTCCCGCAGCCCCTGCCGGAAACCCTCGGCGCGCAGCTCGGCCGTGCCATGACCCAGCCCGGACTGCAGACCGATCGCCGCGAGGCGCCGGCGGCCCCGGGAGACCAGATGGCGTACGGCGTCCCGGGCGGCCCCCACGTTGTCCAGGGCCACATGGTCGATGGCCCCGTCCGGCTCCAGTTCGCCCAGGACGACCAGCGGCAGGCCCCCGGCGCGCGAGGCCAGTTCGGCCGGGGACGTCGACCACGGGCTGACGATCATCCCGTCGACCTGGTGCCCCTCGCTCCCGTCGAGAAGCCGCCGCTCCAGGTCCGCACGCCCTCCGGTCCGCTCCAGGAGCACGGTCCAGCCGCGCTCCTGGGCCGCGTCGATGAGGAGACCCGCCAGCGCGCCGAAGTAGGGGGAGTGAATCTCCGGCACCACCACTCCGATGAGCCCCGTGCGCCCCTGCCGCAGGTTGCGCGCGGCGAGGTTGGGGCGGTAGCCCAGCTCCTCGACCGCCGCCATGACCCGGGCGCGCGTATCCGGCGCGACGGCCGTGGCGTTGCTCACGACGTTGGAGACGGTCCTGACGGACACACCGGCGAGCGCGGCGACGTCCTTGAGTCTCGCTGCCACAGCCGGTGCGCTCCCGTCCCTCTGCCCGCGGGGGCGGTCGGCGGACCGTGCCCTCTGCGCTGTGCACCGTAACAGGCCAGGACCGGTGAGTCGCGTACCGCCTCTTGCCACGTTGCTTGCAACGTTGCAATATGAACGCGTCGGCAGGTCGGCGGGAGAGGAACACCGTCCCCGCGACCTGCCTGTCGTCCCCGTCTCCCGTGCAGTTGAAGGGATCCACCGCCATGCCCGAGACCGCTCCCGGCCCGCACCACGACTCGGCCGTCGAGGACCTGTACACCGCTGGAATCACCGCGTGCCGGGGCGCGTTCACCCCGCAGTGGGCCGACGCGATGCGCGAGGACATCGAGAAGGCCTTCGCCGAGGCGCGCGGCCGGGAGGGCGGAGCGGTCGGCAGGGGGCCCCACCGCTTCTACGCCGAGATCCACCCCGAGCAGCTGAGGGGGTTCGTGGACCTGGTCGACCACCCGTGGGTGCGTGCGGTCTCCGAGGCGGTCCTGGGGCCGGACTACCGGATCGTCGAGCTGGGCTTCGACGTCCCGCTGGCCGGAGCGGTGAACCAGCCGTGGCACCGGGACTTCCCCATGCCGGACGCCACCCGGCACCGGCGCCGGCTGACGTCCCTCGCCTTCAACCTCACCGCCGTGGACACCCGGGACGACATGGGCCCGTTCGAGATCGCGCCGGGCACCCAGTGGGACGACGACCCGGGCTTCGGCCACGGGATGTTCCCGCCCCGCGACACCTACCCGCGCTACACGGACCTCGCCGAGCGCAAGTACCCGATGCGCGGGGACATCTCGGCCCGCTCCGCCCTGACGATCCACCGGGGGACCGCGAACCACTCGTCAGACGCCCGGCCGGTCCTGGTGCTGGGTGTCGACGCCCCCGGCGCGGGCAACGACGCACAGCACGACATGGCGGTGACCCGCGCGTACTGGTCCTCGCTGCCCGGCCGGGTGCGGGCGCATCTGCACTGCCCGGTGGTGGAGGAGCTGACGCCCATCGTGCAGAAGCACACCATCGAGGGGCTGGTCATGGGCGACGCGTGACGCGTGACGCCTCCGGGCCCGGCAGTCGGTCACCGGGCCCGGAGGCACTCACCTCAGGGCGCCCAGGGGCTGTCCACCGCCCATGTGGTGTCCTCGGTGAAGGTTGCCGCGTTGTCCCACGCGTGACCGCCGCCCGGGGTGGCCAGCCACACCTCCGAGTCGATGTGGCGCAGATAGCTGCCGGGCAGATTGGCGCTCGACAGGCGTACGCCGCCCTGACCCGCCACCGCGCACCACGTGGCGTCGGCCTTGAAGAGCGCCGAGCCGTCGCTCGCGTCGCGGCGGACCCGGAAGTCCCGGTGGCGCAGGTACTCACCGGGGTAGTTGCGGGACTCGAACGAGTAGCAGTTGCCGTTCGCCAGGCCGGTGACGACCTTCCAGGTGGCGTCGTTCTTCAGCAGCGCCGTGCTGCCGCTGTCGACGACCGCCGTGTAGGCGAGCTCCTGCGAGTGGCGCAGGTACTTGTTCGTGTGGCCCGGGGTGGTGACCCGGAGCGACCTGTTCCCGGTGGGCAGGGTGACCGGCGGCGGGGGGTTCTTCGACGCCTGGATGAGGGCCTGGTTGGCGGCCTTCACCCGGGCGGTGTCCACCTTGACCACCTGGCGGTCGTAGGTGAGCAGCCCGTTCGCCTCGTTCTCGACGTCGGTGATCTCCGTGTAGACCGAAGCCGAGAGCCCGGCCGGCAGCTGTCCGACGCGGATGGAGTCGAGCAGGCCCACGAAGCGGTTGTTGAGGGCGGAGAGGCTCGCCTGGTCCTCGTAGCTGAACCCGCCGCCCGGATACCACTCGTGGCCCGGCACCTTGTAGCCCAGCCCGCCGAACTCGCCGAGGACCGCGGCCCTGGTCGCCGTCGGAGCGGTGTTGCCCGGGCCGACGTAGATGTGGTTGTCGATCACGTCGCCGTTGCCGCCGTCCACGGAACCGCAGCAGTTGACCCCGCTCATGTTGTTCACCAGGCGGGACGGGTCGTACGCCTTCACCTCGTCGGCGATCCTGGCCTGGTCGTACTGGCCCCAGCCCTCGTTCTGGTTGACCCACATGACCACCGAGGGCGAGCTGCGGTGCTGGTCGATGATCGCGTGGTACTCGGCCTCCCACTGGGTGCGCGCCGCGGAGTCGGGGGTCTTCCCGGTGTCCATGGCGGGCATGTCCTGCCAGACGAGGAGGCCCAGCTTGTCCGCCCAGTAGAACCAGCGCTGCGGTTCGACCTTGATGTGCTTGCGGACCATGTTGAAGCCGAGGTCCTTGTGCGCCTGGAGATCGGACTTCAGGGCGGCGTCGGTGGGCGCCGTGTAGATGCCGTCCGGCCAGTAACCCTGGTCGAGGGTGCCGGTCTGGAAGACGAACTTCCCGTTGAGGACCGGGCGCAGGATGTTGTCGACCTTCGCGATGCCGATGGACCGCATGCCCGCGTAACTGCCGACCGAGTCCACCACGCTGGTCCCGTCGAGCAGTTCGGCGCGTACGTCGTAGAGGAACGGGTCGTCCGGGCTCCACAGCCGGGGGCTGGGCACGGGCACGGAGATGTCCGCACCGGGGGCGCCCGTCGCCGTACCCACGACGGTGCCGCCGCTGGATACGGTGACCCGCGCGCTCCGGCCGGAGGCGGCCGCCGCCTGGACCTTCACCCGCAGGGTGCTGTTGCCGAGGTTCGGCGTCATGTCCAGGCGTGTCACGTGCGAGGCCGCGACGGGCTCCAGCCAGACCGTCTGCCAGATCCCCGAGGCCCCGGTGTAGAAGATCCCGCCGCCCGGGTGCGGGTTCACGTCGTTGATCCGCTGCTTGCCGACGGCCTGGCCGCCGGTCTGCGTCGGGTCGTACACGGAGACCACGACGGTGTTCGTGCCGCCGTTGAGCTGGGGGGTGATGTCGTACGAGAACGAGTCGAAGCCGCCCTTGTGGGCGCCGACCTGGGTGCCGTTGACCCAGACGGTGCTCTGCCAGTCGGAGGCGCCGAAGTTGAGCACGGTCCGGCGGCCGTTCCAGTTCGACGGCACCGTGAAGGTGCGCTTGTACCAGAGCTTGTCGTTCTCGGTGATCTTCCGCTTGATGCCCGAGAGCGAGGACTCCGCGACGAACGGCACCCTGATCTGCTCGGAGAACGACGCGGGCTGCCCGGCGTCGCGGCCGGTCACCGCGAAGTCCCAGATGCCGTTGAGATTCGCCCAGTCGGGGCGGGTGAGCTGGGGACGTGGATACTCGGGGAGCGGGTTGTCGACGGACACCTGGTTCGTCCAGGGCGTCGTCATCGGCGCCGGCTTCGGTGTCCAGGCCGTGGGTGCGGCGGCGGCCGGGGCGGTGCCGGCGCCGACGAGTGCGGTGGCGAGCAGTGCCAGCAGGCCGCTGCCGGCGGTTAACCGTCTCCACCAGGTGCCGCGGCGCGGTGCGGGTGCGGATCGCATTCCGGTTACTCCTTGATGAGGAGGAGCCCCCGCGCCGGCCGGCGCGGGGGATGGGACGTCTGCGGGAACCGCCGCTCAGAGCAGCTGCCAGAGATGGTCCGCGGTCCCGTTGTCCTCGAACTGCACGACGTGGGCGCTGTCGGCGGTGGACATGCCGTCCACGCCGAGGACCTTGTCCGAGTTGCGGTTGCGGATGCGGTACCAGCCGTCGCCGTCGGGCACGAGCTGCCACAGGTGGTCGGCGGTGTCGTTGTCGTCGAACTGCACGACATGGGCGCTGTTCGCCGTGGACATCTCGTCCACCCCGAGCACCTTGCCCGAGTGCTGGTTGCGGATGCGGTACCAGCCGTCGCCGTTGGCCACCAGCCGCCACAGATGGTCGGCGGTCCCGGTGTCGCCGAACTGGACGACGTGGGCGCTGTTCGCGGTGGACATGCCGTCCACGCCCAGCACCTTGCCGGAGTTCCGGTTGCCGATCCGGTACCAGCGGTCCGCCAGCCAGGGCTCCGCGCCGGGGCCCGCCGTCGGGAAGGACGTGATCCGCAGCCGGGCCGCGCCCATCGGGACGAGCGTGACTTCCTCGACCGGCTCGGTGCTGCGCGCGGGGCTCCGCTGGAGGGGCGCCACCACGTGCTCGTCGTCTGCGCCCCACTCGGGGATGCGGCGCGCGCGGGCGGTCATCACGAGCGGGGTGCCCTCCAGGGTGAAGGGGTTCGCGTCGGCGGCCCGGCGGCGCGTCGAGACGGCCGGCCGCGCGCCGTCCAGGACGAGGCCGTAGTTCCAGGCGCTGGTGGCGTGGACGGCGTACTCCGGGAACTGCTCGGTGCCGCCGATGCGCTCGTACGACTCACCGATGCGCAGCGAGTAGGTGAGCGGCCCGTGGTCGACGCTGACCGAGCCCTGGTTGTCCGCCCAGGTGCGTACGGTCGTCCGCTGCGGGAAGCGCAGGGTGACCCGGTCGCCGTCGGACCAGGTCCGCTCGACCCGGGTGAAGGCGGGGCCCGCCGGAGCGGAGACGCGCTGCCCGTTGACCCGGATCTCCGGCTCGGCGCACCAGGCGGGCACGCGCAGGACCAGGGGGAAGCGCAGTGCCTTGGGGGAGGCGAGCGAGAGGGCGACGGTGTCCGTGAACGGGTAGCCGGTCTCCTCGGTGAAGGTGACCTCCGTGCCGTCCGCGACCTTCGCGGTAACCTCGCAGGCCGCGTACATCGCCGCGGCGAGACCGCCGTCCGGGGTGGCGAGCCAGAGCTCCTCGACGAAGTAGGGCCAGCCCATGCCGTAGTTGTGCGGGCAGCAGCGGTACTGGTCGACACCCGGCAGGAACGCCTGCATGGCGAAACCGTTCTGGAACTGCCGGTCCCGCTTGGGCACGTCGTCCAGGTCGACGCTGTTGGCGCTGGTGATGTAGTGGATCGCCCTGCCCGACGGGTCGAGCGAGGCGGGCAGCGAGTTGAAGGCCAGCTCCTCGCAGCGGTCCGCCCAGAGCGGGTCGCCGGTGATCCGGGTGAGCAGCTGGTGGCTCGCCATGAACTCGACGATCCCGCAGGTCTCGAAGCCCTGCCGGGGGTCTCCGTGCCCGGGCCGCGCGTTCTCGTCCCCGGCGAAACCGCCGCCCGGGAACTGCCCGTACTGGTCCATGGCCTTGGCGTACGTCCCGTACGTGTTGCGGGTGTCCTGCGCCGAACCGCTGCGCAGGGCGTACTGGGCGGGCTCGCGGAAGCCCTGGGCGATGTTGACGTTGTGCGGGTTGACCAGGTTGTCGCCCCAGTTGGCGCCGTAGCGGTGGATCTTGTCGACGAGATCCAGCAGGAAGGTGTCGCCGGTGCGGTTGAACAGCCAGTAGACGCTGTCGAGGCCGTCGCCCCAGCGCAGGGCGATCCAGCTGGTGTCGAAGGCACCGGGGCCCTGGGCGTTCATGTAGCTGAAGAACCGGCTGAGGAACGGGATGATCCGGTTGTCCTCGCTGTACTCCTGCCAGGAGCGCAGCGCCTGGATCAGCGGCAGGAACGGCCAGAAGTCGGGGCCGCCGTTCAGCGACGTACGCAGCGCCTTCGGGCCGAAGAAGCCGTCGGACTGCTGGGTCGTGAGAATCGCGTCGATCCACCGGCGTGCGGCGGCCAGTGCCTTCGCGTCGACGGTGACGATCGCGAGGTCCGTGTATCCGCGCAGCCAGTAGGGGACCTCCTCCCAGCCTCCCCGGTCGGGGCGGACCCAGCCGGTGGCCTCGAAGTCGAGGAAGTGCGAGAACTCCTCGTAGCGGCCGCACAGTCCTTCCAGCTGCAGCTTGAGCTGTCCGGCGAGCCAGCCCTTGGCGGTGACCCGGCCGGGCGGCAGCTTCAGGAACGCCGTCGGGTGCAGCGGCGCGGCGTTGGGGGAGTAGTGGCCGCCGCGCGCGGCGGCCGCCACGCCTTCGGCAGCAGTCGCGGTCGTGGCCCAGCGGCCGGCCGAGGTGGCCGCGGCGGCGGTGACCAGGGCGCTCGCCATGAGTTGTCTGCGGTTCAGGGGCATCGTGTGGGGACTCCGCTTCTGCTCTGCCGGACAGGGGCGCGGTGACCGGGCCGGACCGGGCAGGGGTGGGGTGACCGGCCCGGACGGGCGCGGCGCATGGCGAAGATGGCTGTCGCGCCCAGGAGGCGACGGCACGACAACTCGCTTGCAACGTTGGAAAATTGATGTCGGCGGTATGACAGCACGCGGTCAAGCCGGTGTCCAGGGGTGGCGCAGCACCTGGTGCCGTCCCGCCCCGGCCGCGGCTCCGCGGGGGGCCGTGCTCTCGGGTGACACATTTTGGAAACGCATCGACAACTCTCTTGCCGCCTGCGCCACCGCGCCTATATAACGTTGTAAACCGAGCCGCCGAGAGGCCGCACAAGCCCTCACGACCATCGTTTCCGCAGCTCGCAGCGGGGTCGTGAGGGATGCAGCGTCAACTGCCGCCGAGCGGCTGACGCACCGTCCCGCCATGCCCGACCGCACGCCGAACGGTGTGCCGTCACCCCGCCAAGGAGCGTCCCGCGCATGATGATCCAGCGTCGATCCCGTACCCTCGCCGCGGCCTGCCTGATCGCCGCCACCGCCACGCTGGCCGTTTCCGGCTGCTCCAAGTCGGAGACCTCGGACAGCGCGGGCGGTGACAGCAGCCAGGGAGCCCAGGCGGCCAAGACCCCCGAGGCCGCCTCCGGCCCCGGCTGTTCGCTGCAGAGCTACGGCGCGCCCAAGATCGACCTCAAGAACGCGATCGTCGGCTTCTCCCAGTCGGAGAAGGAGGCCAACCCGTTCCGTATCGCCGAGACCCAGTCGATCAAGGACGAGGCCAAGAAGGTCGGCGTCAAGAAGCTGCTCACCACCAACGCCCAGTCGCAGCTGTCCAAGCAGATCAGCGACATCCAGGACATGCTCTCGCAGGGCGCCCAGTTCCTCATCATCGCGCCGCTGAACTCCGACGGCCTCGAGCCGGCGCTCAAGGCCGCCGCGGCGAAGAAGGTGCCCGTCCTCACCATCGACCGCAAGGTCAACTCCACGGCGTGCAAGGACTACGTGGCCTTCCTCGGCTCCGACTTCGTCGAGCAGGGCAAGCGCGCCGCCGACGCGATGATCAAGGCGACGGACGGCAAGGGCAAGGTGGCGATCCTCCTCGGCGCCTCCGGCAACAACGTGACCACCGACCGGACCAAGGGCTTCGTCGACCAGATCAAGGCCGAGGCCCCCGGCATCGAGATCGTCGCCCAGCAGACCGGCGAGTTCGCCCGTGACAAGGGCCAGCAGGTCATGGAGCAGCTCATCCAGTCCAAGCCCGACATCACCGCCGTCTACGCGGAGAACGACGAGATGGGCCTCGGCGCCGTCACGGCCCTGAAGGCCGCCGGCAAGAAGCCCGGCAAGGACGTCAAGATCGTCTCGGTCGACGGCACCCGCAACGCCGTGCAGGCCCTCGTCAACGGCGAGTACAACGCCGTCATCGAGTCCAACCCGCGCTTCGGCCCGCTGGCCTTCGCGACCGCCCAGAAGTTCTACGGCGGCGAGGAGATCCCGGAGAACGTCATCATCACCGACCGCGCCTACGACGAGACCAACGCCAAGGAATCGCTCGGCGGGGCGTTCTGATCCGCTCCTGAATCCAGCGGCCCCGGCCGCCGTGGCGCCCGTACCGGGTCACGGCGGCCCCCGGGCCCTCACCCCTTGGACAGCGGAAGGCCAAGAAGACCCATGGCACCACCCGAAGCAGTACCTCAGGCACCGGAGGCAGCCGGCGACACGGCCGCCACGGTGCTCGAAGCCCGCTCGGTGAGCAAACGGTTCCCCGGCGTCGTCGCCCTCGACGACGTCACCTTCTCCCTGCGCGCGGGGGAGACCCACGCGCTGGTCGGGGAGAACGGCGCGGGCAAGTCCACCCTCATCAAGGTGCTGACCGGCGTCTACCGCCCGGACGGCGGCGAACTGCGGATGGCGGGTGAACCGGTCAGGTTCTCCCGGCCGTTCGAGGCCCAGCAGGCCGGTATCTCCACGATCTACCAGGAGGTCAACCTCGTCCCGCTGATGAGCGTGGCGCGGAACATCTTCCTGGGCCGCGAACCGAGGAACCGCTTCGGCCTCATCGACTTCGCCCGCATGCACCGCGAGGCGGCCGAACTGCTCGACGGGTTCGGCGTACGCGCCGACCCCCGGCGCCCCCTGCACACCCTCGGTGTCGGCACCCAGCAGATGGTCGCCCTCGCCCGGGCCGTGTCCGTCAACGCCCAGGTCGTCATCATGGACGAGCCCACCTCCTCGCTCGAACCACGCGAGGTGGAGACCCTCTTCCGCGTCATCGAGCGCCTGCGGAGCCAGGGCATCGCCGTCCTGTACGTCAGCCACCGCATGGACGAGCTCTACCGGATCTGCGACCGCGTCACCGTCCTGCGCGACGGGCGCCACATCCACACCGGCGACCTCGCCGACCTCGACCGGATGCAGCTCGTGTCGATGATGCTCGGCCGCGACCTCTCCGAGGTGCGCCGCTCCGGCGTCACCAGCTTCGCCGCCGAGGGGCACGAGGCCGCCCGTACGCCCGTGCTCACCGCGACCGGACTCTCCAGCCGCCTCCAGCTCCACGACATATCCGTGTCGCTGTACGCGGGCGAGGTGCTCGGCCTCGGCGGCCTCCTCGGCTCCGGCCGCAGCGAGACGGCCAAGGCGCTGTCCGGCGCACTGCCCCTGGACAAGGGCGAACTCACCGTCGACGGCACCACGCTGAAGCGCCTCACCCCGGCCGCCGCCATCCGCGCCGGCATCAGCCTGCTGCCCGAGGACCGCAAGGCCGAGGGCATCGTGCCCGGCCTCTCCGTACGCGAGAACATCGTCCTGGCGGCCATGCCCCGCCTCTCCCGGGCCGGTGTCGTCTCGCGCGCCAAGCAGGACCGGATCGTCGACATCTTCATGAAGCGCCTGCGGATCAAGGCGTCCAGCCCCGAGCAGAAGGTCGGCGAACTCTCCGGAGGCAACCAGCAGAAGGTCCTGCTGGCCCGCTGGCTCTGCCTCGAACCCAAGGTCCTGCTGCTCGACGAGCCCACCCGCGGCATCGACGTCGGAGCCAAGGCCGAGGTCCAGAGCCTCATCGACGACCTCGCCCGCGAGGGCCTCGCCGTCCTGCTCATCTCCTCCGACATCGAGGAGCTCATCGAGGGCGCCGACCGGATCGTCGTCCTGCGCGGCGGAGCGGTCGCCGGAGAACTGTCGGGCGACGACGTGGCCGAGGACCGGCTGCTCGAAGTGCTCGCCGACCACGCACCGCAGCCGGCCGACCGGGCCCCGGCCGCCCAGGAGGACCCCCGATGACCCAGACCGCCGTCGCCCCGCCCGCGAAGAGCGACAAGCCCCACGAGTCCGCGAGCCCCCTGGCCCGGCTGCGTGACCCCGCCTGGTACCAGCGCTACGGCGTGTACGTCGCCGTGGCCGTGGTGCTCCTCTTCAACGCCCTGTTCACCGACCACTTCATGACCGCGGACAACTTCCGCACCCAGCTCGTCCAGGTCGCGCCCATCGTCATCGTCGCCCTGGGCATGGCCCTGGTCATCGGCACCGAGGGCGTCGACCTCTCCGTCGGCTCGACCATGGCACTCGCCGCCGCCTTCCTCCCGCTCTACCTCGGATACGGGCTCGTCCCCGCGCTGGTCGTCTCCCTCCTGGCGGGCGCGGTCGTCGGAGCCGTCAACGGCGCCCTCGTCTCCCTCGTCGGGCTGCAACCCATCGTGGCCACGCTCGCCCTGTTCGTCGGAGGCCGCGGCCTCGCCCTGGTCATGGCCGACGGCCAGCTCAAGCAGATCGTCAACCCCGACCTGCTGTCGCTGGGCACCGGCTCCTTCCTCGGCATCCCGCTGGTCGTGTGGATCGCCGCAGTCCTCGCCGTCGCCGTCGCCTTCCTGGTGCAGCGCACCACCTTCGGCCGCCAGGTCGTCGCCATCGGCGGCAACCGCTCCGCCGCCGCGCTCGCCGGACTGCCCGTCAAGCGGGTCCTCATCGGCGTGTACGTGCTCTGCGGAGTGCTCGCAGCCCTCGCCGGCGTCCTCGCGACCGCCAGGCTCACCGCGAGCGACCCCTCCTCGCTCGGCACCCTCATGGAACTCTCCGCCATCACGGCGGTCGTGGTCGGCGGCACCCCCCTCAACGGGGGCTCCGTCCGGGTGCTCGGCACCGTCGCTGGCGCCCTGCTCATGCAGCTGCTCCGCGCCACCCTCGTCAAGCACGACCTGCCCGACTCCACCGCACAGATCGCCCAGGCGGCCATCATCATCGCCGCCGTCTACGTCGCCCGGGAGCGTCGGTCCCGATGAACGAAACCAAGCCCGCCACCGCCGCCCCGGCCCCGGCCGCGCCGAAGGCGCCCGCGGCCCGCCCCGCGGCAGGCCCCGAGCAGACCGGCCGGCAGCGCGCCGCCGAACTCCTGCAACGCCAGGGCGTCCTCGCGGTCCTGCTGACCGTCGTGATCGCCGCCTCCTTCATCTACCCGACGTTCGCCTCCCTGGACAACGCCCGCGGTGTCACCATCCAGGCCTCGTTCCTCGCCGTGGTCGCCCTCGGCATGACGATGGTCATCATCACCGGCGGCATCGACCTCTCCGTCGGCTCGGTCTTCGCCCTCGGGGGAGTCCTCGCCGCCTGGGCCTCGCAGTACGGATTCCTCGCCGCGCTGCTGCTCCCCCTCGTGGTGTGCGGCGGCATCGGCCTGCTCAACGGGTTCCTCATCGCCCGGGGGAACATGGCGCCCTTCATCGTCACCCTCGCCACACTCCTGGGCGCACGCGGCCTGCTGCTCGCCCTCACCGACGAGGGCGCCACCACCTACCTGGTGCCCAAGGACTCCGCCTTCGGCGAGCTCGGCCAGGGCAGCGTGTGGGGCTTCGGCTACCCGATCATCATCGCCCTCGTGCTCTTCGGGGCCGGCGGACTCGTCCTGCAGCGCACCTCCTTCGGGCAGACCCTGTTCGCCGTCGGCGGCAGCAGCGACGCCGCCACCCTGATGGGCCTGCCCGTCGCCCGTACGAAGATCCTCGTCTACACGCTCAGCGGTCTGCTCGCCGGACTCGCCGGCGCCCTCAACGCCGCCAGGCTCTCCTCCGGCGTCACCATCGTCGGCGTGGGCATGGAACTCGACGCGATCTCCGCCGTCGTCATCGGCGGCACCCTGCTCATCGGCGGCGCCGGCTCGATCAGCGGAACCCTCTGGGGCGTCCTGCTGCTGGCCGTCATCCAGAACCTGATCAACCAGATCGGCTCGCTCAACTCCTCCTACCAGTCGGTGGTCAGCGGCGGCTTCCTTATCGTTGTCGTGGTGGCGCAGCGCTATCTCGCGCGCAGTCGCAGAAGCACCTGACGACGGGCCGGCCCCACAGGGCCGGCCACAGAGCCAAGCCGAGCCGAGCCGAACCAAGGAGTGCCGTGGGCGTCAGCCTCAAGGACGTTGCACAACGGGCGGGCGTGTCCATCAAGACCGTGTCGAACGTGGTGAACAACTATCAGCACGTCACACCCGCGATGCGCGCCAAGGTGCAACAGGCGATCGACGAGCTCGGCTACCGGCCGAACCTCACCGCCCGCCATCTGCGCAAGGGCCGCACCGGCATCATCGCCCTCGCCGTCCCCGAATTCGGCAACCCGTACTTCGCGGAACTCGCCGGAGCCGTCATCGACGCCGCCGCCCGGCACGACTACACCGTCCTGGTCGACCACACCGCCGGACTCAGGGAGAAGGAGCTCCTGGTCAGCCAGGGCTTCCGGTCCCATGTGATCGACGGCCTCATCCTCAGCCCCATCCATCTGGAGACCGAGGACCTCATGGCGCGCACCGAGACCGCGCCGCTGGTCCTGCTGGGTGAGCGCGAGTACGAAGCGCCGTACGACCACATCGCCATCGACAACGTCGCGGCGGCCCGCGCCGCCGTACGCCACCTCGTCGGCCAGGGCAACCGGCGGATCGCCTTCCTCGGATCGCGCACCGGCCGGGAACGGCAGCCCGCGCACCTGCGGCTGCGGGGCTGGCGCGAGGAGCTCGAGGCCGCCGGCATCACACCCGACGAATCGCTCGTCGTGGTCACCGACGGCTACGGCCGCGAGGACGGCGCCACCGGCATGGCGCAGCTCCTCGACCAAGGCCCCCGGCCCGACGCCGTGTTCGCGTACAACGACCTCATCGCCATCGGCGCGATGCGGACCATCACCGAACGCGGCCTGCGGATCCCGGACGACATCGCAGTCGTCGGCTTCGACGACATCGAGGAGAGCCGCTACACCACCACCACGCTCACCACCATCGCCCCCGACAAGGAAGCCATCGCCCGCCTCGCCGTCGACAGCCTCGTCGAGCAGCTCGCGGGCGCGCCCGTCGCCGAACCGCGCAGGCCACGCCCCGGCTACCGCCTCGTCGTCCGCGAATCCACCAAGGCCGGTCCCGACTCCGGCCACACCGAGGATCTCTGATGCCGCGCCCCACCGTGCACCGCGCCCCCTTCGGCTCCGCCCTGGGGGCCCGCACCGACCTGTGGACCCTCGACAGCGGTACGGGGGTCCGCGCAGAGGTACTGACCTACGGCGCGACCCTGCACCGCCTCACCGTGCCCGACACCACGGGCGCCACCGCCTCCGTCGTACGGTCGCTCGCGACCCTCGACGACTACACGGCCAAACACCCCTACTTCGGCGCCGTGGTGGGCCGTTACGCCAACCGCATCGCCCACGGCCGCTTCGTCCTGGACGGCACCGAGCACCACGTCCCCGCCAACGACCGGGGCCACGCCCTGCACGGCGGACCGGACGGCTTCCACACCAAGGTGTGGGAAGCGGTCCCCGACCGCACCGACGACACCGTGTCCGTACGGTTCACCCTGCACAGCCCCGACGGCGACATGGGCTTCCCCGGGGCCCTGGACACCACTGTCACGTACACCCTCGACAAGGCGGGCACCCTGGCCGTCGACTACGCGTCGGTCACCGACCGCCCCACGGTCGTCAACCTCACCAACCACGCCTACTTCGAGCTGACCGGCCACGACGACGTACTCGGCCACCGCCTGGAGGTCGACGCCGACACCTACCTCCCGGTGGACGACGACGGCATCCCCCTGGGGCCTCCCGCCGAGGTCCGCGGAACCCCGTTCGACCTCACCACGCCCCAGGTCCTCGCGGAGCGCCTCGACGCGGAGGACGGACAGCTGCGCGCCGCGGGCGGCTTCGACCACTCCTGGGTGCTGCGGGACACCGGCGCCGGCCTGCGCCGCGCCGCACGCCTCACCGCCCCGGACGCGGCCCGGGTCCTGGAGGTGTGGACCACGGAGCCCGGCATCCAGGTCTACACCGCCAACCAGCTCGACGGCTCCTTCACCGACGGCGCCGGCCGCCGCCACGAACGGCACGGCTCGATCTGCCTGGAGACCCAGCACCTGCCCGACTCACCCAACCGGCCGGACCTGCCCAGCACCGTGCTGCGCCCCGGCGACACCGCGCGCAGCCGTACCGAACTGCGCTTCCCGCACCTGCGGAATTAATCGATTGCCGCCCGGCCGGGCGCCCTGCTGTAATTCCGGCACCAGCTGACGAACCAGGGAGATGTCCATGCGCCGAGCTTCTGTGTCCACCCAGACAGGAATTCACCCCTATCTCGAGGACCCGAAGCTCAGTGCACACAGTGAACCTGGGAATTCTGGCGCATGTCGACGCCGGTAAGACGAGCCTGACCGAGCGGCTGCTCCACACCGCCGGAGTCATCGACGCGGTCGGCAGCGTCGACGACGGCAGCACACGGACCGACACCCTCGCCCTGGAGCGGCAGCGGGGCATCACCATCAAGTCCGCCGTGGTGTCCTTCGCCGTCGACGGCGTCACGGTCAACCTGATCGACACCCCCGGACACCCCGACTTCATCGCCGAGGTGGAGCGCGTCCTCGGCGTGCTCGACGGCGCCGTACTCGTCGTGTCCGCCGTCGAGGGCGTCCAGGCGCAGACGCGGGTGCTGATGCGCGCCCTGCGCCGGCTGCGGATCCCCACCCTGGTGTTCGTCAACAAGACCGACCGCGCCGGCGCCCGGTACGAGGGGGTCCTGGCCGACATCGCGCGACGGCTGTCACCCGCGGTCGTCGCGATGGGACCGGCCGGCCACCTGGGCACCCGGGAAGCACGCACACGGTCGTTCACCGCCGCGGACCCCGGCTTCGTCACCGCGCTGACCGATCTGCTCACCACCCACGACGACGACCTCCTCGCGGCGTACGTCGAGGGCGGGGCGGACGTCCCGTACGACCGGCTCCGTGACCGGCTGGCCGCCCAGACCCGGCAGGCGCTGGTGCACCCCGTGTACTTCGGGTCCGCGGCCACCGGCGCCGGCGTGGCCGAACTGACCGCCGGAATCGCGGAGTTCCTGCCCGTGACGGTCCAGGACACCGAGGGCCCGGCCTCGGGAACGGTCTTCAAGGTCGAGCGCGGCCCGGCGGGCGAGAAGATCGCGTACGCCCGCATGTTCTCCGGGACGGTACGCACCAGGGAACGCGTCCGGCTGCGGGGCGACGGCGAGGAGGAGGGCCGCGAGGGCAAGATCTCGGCCATCACCGTCTTCGACAACGGCACGGATGTCCGTGGCCCCTCGCTCCCCGCCGGCCGGATCGGCAGGCTGCGAGGGCTCCACGCCGTACGGATCGGGGACAGGATCGGCGAACCGGCCACGGAGCCGGTGCGCGCCCACTTCGCTCCGCCGACCCTGGAGACCGTCGTCACCCCCTGCCGCCGTCAGGACAGGGGAGCCCTGCACATCGCGCTGGGACACCTGGCGGAGCAGGACCCGCTGATCGGCGTACGCCGTGACGACCTCCGCCAGGAGGTGCATCTGTCGCTCTACGGCGAGGTGCAGAAGGAGGTCATCCAGGCGACGCTGGCGGACGAGTACGGCGTCGAGGTCGGCTTCCGGGAGACGACGACCATCTGCCTGGAACGGCCGGCGGGAACGGGCGCGGCCGTCGAATTCATCGACACGGAGCCGAATCCTTTTCTCGCCACCGTCGGACTCCGGGTGGAGCCCGCCGCATTCGGCAGCGGGGTGGAATTCCGCCGGGAGGTGGAGCTCGGTTCCATGCCGTACGCCCTGATGCGGGCGGTGGAGGACACCGTGCTGGAAACGCTCGGCCAGGGAATTCACGGATGGCAGGTCACCGATTGCACCGTCACCATGACCCATTCCGGCTACTGGCCCCGGCAGAGCCATTCGCATGCGGTGTTCGACAAGTCCATGTCGAGTACGGCGGGCGACTTCCGTCATCTGACACCACTGGTGCTGATGGACGCGCTGAGGCAGGCCGGAACCACCGTGTACGAGCCGATGCACCGCTTCCGTGCCGAGCTCCCTGCCGACGCGCTCGGCCCGCTCGTGCCGGTCCTCGCGCGGCTGCGCGCCGTCCCGGGTCCCCCGGAGACCCAGGGCGGTGTCTGCACCGTGGAGGGTGTGATCCCGGCGGCCCGGGTCCATGAGCTGCAGCAGCTGCTGCCGGGGATGACGCGCGGTGAAGGGGTGCTGGAGTCCGCGTTCGAGGACTACCGGCCGGTCGACGGCCCCGTCCCGCACCGGTCCAGGACCGACCGTGACCCGCTGAACCGCAAGGAGTACCTCCTGCGGACCCTGCGCCGGGTGGACGGCGGGCGGTGACGGCCGGGCCGGTGTGACGGCCGCGTGCGTGCACGCGGCCGTCACACGGTGGCTCACTTCAGATAGGGACCCGCCGCACCGATCTTCCCCGGCGCCGCGTTCTTGCCGCCGAGGTCGAGGACGTACACCCGCAGGTTGCCCTTGCCCGGCGCCGGGACGGCGAGCGTCCCGCCCGTCACCACCTGGGTGTCTCCCGTGACGGCGTCCTTGTAGGTGCCGTTGGGGATGCCGGTGTACGTGGCGCCGCCGGAGACGGTCACCAGCGCGAAGCTGTCCGTGCCGCTCGCCGCGTCGGTGTAGCGGCGCTTGTACGCCATCGAGCCGGTGATGCCCTCCGTGGAGTACTGCCCCATCTGCAGGGCGGGCACCGCACGGCGGATCTGGTTGAGCCGCTGCACGTGCTTGACCAGCGGCTTCGCCAGGGTGTCGGCGACCGCGCCGGTCGCCGATTCGACCGTGCCGAAGTCCGACGCCTTGACGTCGCCCGCGAGGTGGGCACCGTAGTACGCCCGGCCGGTCGTCGCCAGCGGGCAGGTGGGCCCGCAGTCGATCTTCTTGCCGGCCTGGAACTCGATCTCGGAGCCGTAGTACAGCGTGGGGATGCCCCGGAAGGTCCACATCAGCGACATGTTCTCCGCCCAGGCGTCCGTGCCGCCGGCGTACCGCTCGCTGCTCTTGTTGGGGCCGTAGTCGTGGCTGTCGACGTACACGACGTTGTAGGTGGCGTCGTTGTAACTGTCGTCGGAGTCCTTGCCGTTGCTGTAGGCGTTGTTCGCGTCACCGAAGTTCATGTGCATGCGCATGTCGATGACGTTCATGCCGGAGAACCGGCTGTGGTCCGGCGTGTGGTAGCTGTTGCCGTTCAGGAAGGCGTTGGTGGACGTCGGCTGGGAGCCGGTGCCCTGCTGCTGCTCGTAGTCGTACATCTCCAGAGCGGCCTTCTCGTCGTCCGCGCTGTACTCCTTGCGCTCCTTCCAGGTGTAGAACTGGGCCGAGTGGTTGACCGAGCCGCGGTTCCACTTGTCGTTGACGAAGGCGGCGACCTCACCGAAGACGAAGAAGTTCTTCGCGGCCTCGGTGCCGAACTGCTGGGTGACCCGCTCCTGGATGGCCGGCAGGAAGCGCCGGTTCCAGGTGGTGCGGGGGATGTGCACCGCGGTGTCGACGCGGAAGCCGTCGACACCCATGTCGATGTACTTGTTGTAGGCGCCGATCAGATAGTTCTGCACGGGCGCGCTCTCGGTGTTGAAGTCGGCGAGGTCGTCGTGCAGCCAGCAGCTCCGGGAGTCCTCACCCTCCCAGTTGCCGATCCAGCAGTTGTGGTAGTACGCCTTCGGGAACATGCCCGAAGTGGGGTTCGGCCACTGGCAGTTGTAGATCTTGTAGCCCTCGGGCGAGGTGGCTCCGGTGGGCGTGCCCCAGTTGACGCAGGTGTTGCCCGAGGGCTCGGCCGTGGACCACAGGTCGCCGTTGTAGTACGACTTGCCGGACTTCGGCTCGACGGTGAGGCCGTCGTACTCGAAGCCGTCGTTCTTCTCGTCGTAGTACCAGCTCCACTGGGTGTCGCGGACCCCGTACGCCGTCGGCGTGAACAGGCCCTTGGCGCCCCAGCGCGAGGAGTGGTTGTAGACGACGTCCTGGTAGATCTTCATGCCCTTGGCGTGGGCGGCGTCGATGAGGTCCTGGTAGGAGGCGCCGGCCGACTCGAGCCGGGAGTCGACCTCGTAGAAGTCGTAGCCGTGGTAGCCGTGGTAGTCGTAGTCGGACCGGTTCAGGACCACGGGGGTGATCCAGACGGCCGACATGCCGAGCCCCTTGATGTAGTCGAGCTTGTCGACCAGGCCCTTGAAGTCGCCCCGGAACATGGGGTCGTCGTTGGCCGCGTTGCCCGACTTCACGTGCTGGCTGCCGCCCCGGTTGTTCGCTGTGTCACCGTCGTTGAAGCGGGCGGTGAGGACGAAGTAGACGGGGTCCTTGCGGGGGTCGGTGCCGAGCGGTTTCCCGGAGGCCGGCGCCGTGGGCTTCTCGCCGGTGGTCGCGGTCGCAGCGGCGGACGCCGCCGAGACGTTCCCCGCGGCGTCGACGGCCCTGACGGTGTAGCTGTAGGCCGTCTTCGCCTCGAGACCGGTGTCGGAGTACACCGTCGACCCGACATCGGTCACCGCGGTGCCCTTGGTGCCACCCGTCCGCGTCACCTGGTACTTCGTCACGCCGCGGTCGTCGGTGGACGGGTCCCAGGTCAGCACCACGGACACTCCGTCCGCGCTCGCCGAGACCTTCGCGGGGGCGGTGGGTGCCTGGGTGTCGGGCGTCTCGGCGGCGCAGGGGTCCGCCGCGCCGGCGGTGACCTTCTTGTCCTTCACCGTGGTGAGGCCGGCGGGGACCGTGTAGTTGACCCCGTTGTTGTTGTCCCAGACGCCGTTGCCGTTGTTGAAGGTGGCCAGCATGGAGGCGGCGGTGCCGAGGTCCACCGTCTTCCTCACCCAGCCGGTGCACGCCGGCTCCATGCCCACGCCGGGCACGGTGGTCCAGGCTCCGCCCGCCGGCTGGTAGTGCAGATTGGTGGTCGTCCAGCCGACCGTGGCGGTCGAGTAGTAGACCGAGGCCGTACGGCCCTCCTCCTCGGGCTCCGTCCCGGTCCCCGCACACGGGTCGCTGTGGGCCACCACGCCGTCCTTGACGGTGACGGCTCCGGTGCCCAGGGCGTAGTTCTTCCCGGCGTTGTTGTCCCAGACGCCGGAGCCGTTGTTGAAGGTGGCGGCGAGGCCCGACGCGCCGCCCAGGGTGACGGTCTGCTTCACCCAGTCCGTGCACGCGGCTTCCATGGCCACACCGGGGACGGTGGTCCAGGAGCCGCCGTCGGGCGCGTAATGCAGCTTGTACGCCGACCAGTTCTTGGTCTTCGTGTAGTAGAAGACGGTGGCGGTGGACTCCGAGGCGGCCGCGGGCACGGCCGGCTCCGGGCCGGAGGGCGCGGGTGCCGGGGTCAGGAGCCCCAGCATCACCGCCGCCGCGACGGCCGCGGCCGCGGGGCGTCCGAGCAGCCGGACACGAGTACGTCTCATTCGTCTGTCTCCAGGGGAGGGCCGCGGGCGGGTGGACCGCGACTGCCGACAGCACAGCCGCTCCGCGAGCGGCTGCCAGGATCCCGCCGGAGAACCCGGACGCGCCTCGGGGTTCGGGCGAGCAGTGCGCTCCGACGGAAAGTTCCGTCAGAACCTTTCTGCAATCTCTTGCATCCAGGAAGTTACCGGTGCATGACAGGTCCGTAAAGGGGTGTGCACGCCGTGACGGAGAGGAATGAGGGAGGGGGGGCGTGTGTTCCGCTGTTCATGACCTTCTTCGTCGATGTCACGGTGCGCGGATACGAGCTCGACACCCAGGGCCACCTCAACCAGGCGGTCTACCTCCAGTACGCCGAGCACGCCCGGTGGGAGCTCCTGCGGGAGGCCGGACTGGCCCAGGAGAAACTGCTCGCCGGGGGGATCGGGCCGGTGCAGCTGGAGGTGACGGTGAAATACCTGCGGGAGCTGCGGGGCGGGGACAGGGTGCGCGTCAGCTGCGAGCTCTTCCACGGCGCGCGGAAGACCTTCGAGATCCGGCAGCGGATCCTCAAGGAGGACGGCACCGTGGCCGCGGAGATCACCGGGGTGGGCGGCATCCTCGATCTGACGGCCCGCCGGCTGGTCGCGGATCCGGCGGGCCGGTTCGCCGCGCTGGCCACGAAGCCGGAACTCCTCGGGATCCGTACCGACTGAGAGGCGGCGGCGCGGCCGGTGTGCCGCGGGCGTGCGGTCATCCGTGCGGCGCCGGCCCGGTGCTCGCACGGACGACCAGGTGGGTCGGGACCAGGGTGGTGCCGCGCTCCGTCGTCTCGTCGCGGATCTGCCGCAGGACACCGTCCACGCACCGCCGACCGATCTCGGCGAAGTCCTGGTGGACGGTGGTCAGCGGCGGAAGGAACGATGCGGAGTCGGCGATGTCGTCGAAGCCCACGACGCTGACGTCCTCCGGGACGCGTCTGCCGCGTTCCTGAAGGGCGCGCAGGACGCCCAGCGCCATCTGGTCGTTGGCCGCGAAGACCGCGGTGCAGGCCGGGTCCGCCGCCAGGACGAGGCCCGCCTCGTACCCCGAGGCGGCCGACCAGTCGCCGTCCACGGGCGGCGGAACGGGGCGTCCCGCCTCCTCCAGGGTCTGCCGCCAGGCATGCGCGCGACGCTGGGCGGCGTACGACTCCGGTGGACCGGCGACGTGCGCCACCGTGCGGTGCCCGAGGTCGAGGAGATGGCGCACGGCGGCCCTGGCGCCCCCGGACTGATCGGTGTCCACGACGCTGTAACGGTCGCCCGCGTCGGAGTCGGCCACCACGACATGGGTGTGCGGCGGCAGCGATATGGCGGCGTCCAGAAGGCGGACTTCCATGATCACGATGATCCCGTCCACGACCTGCTCGCCGAGCATGGTCACGGCGCCCCTGACCCCCGTGCTGGTGGGCGTCGCGACGGGCAGCAGGGTGATCGCGTAGCCCTCGTCCGCTGCGGAGGCGGAAATGGCCTCCAGCGTGCGGACGTTGCCCGTCGTGGCCAGGGTGAACAGGACGACGCCCAGCGTGCGGAACTTCCCGCTCTTCAGGGCGCGAGCGGCGCTGTTGGGGCGGTAGTTCAGCTCCTTCATGGCGCTCAGGACGCGGTCGCGGGTCTCCCCGGACACCACGGTGCTCCCGTTGGAGACCCGGGAGACGGTCTGCGAGGAGACACCGGCCAGGCGCGCGACGTCGGCCATCGAAGCCTGCTTGCGGGGTGGCCGGTCCATGGCCTGTTCCTTTCCCTGCACTGCGTCTGCCTCCGTCGTGGTCGTGTGAGCCTTTCGCCGTCTGGGGCGCACCGGTCCGGCCGCGGGGCCGGTGCCGGCCGCGCGTGATGTGGGGGTGTTCCGATCGGGACCCGCCCTGTCTCTGCTGCGCGTGTGGCTCGTATTCGCGTGCGGACGGAGGGCGGACCAAGGGCATTTCTACCACTCCGGACGCCCGGCGTGGACACACGGGCACGCCTGGGCGCGGCCGCTCGGGGGATCCGGCGGGCCTGTCGCGTCCCAACTGGTCGGCACAGCAGGGAAACCGAGCCTTGACCATGACGTGAGAGACGTGTAGACATCACTTCACCGATAAATGTTTACGTAAACATCTGCACGGGTGTTCGCGTGGACTTCGGCCCTCGCAAGCACAGCGCCTCCACGATGTCCGGTGTCTCCATCCGGCCGGGGCCCTGCACAACGCCGGACCAACAGGAGTACCCATGACGGCCGTTACGCCGATCACGACCGGACGCCGCCCACCAGCCGGAGGGTCCCGCGGCCGACGTGTCCGGAGAGGCCGGCGCGGGCAGGTCGGCTGGGTCTTCGTGGGGCCCTTCATGGCCGTGTTCGCCCTGGTGTTCCTCGCTCCGATCATCTACTCGCTGTATCTGAGCTTCTTCCGGGACCAGTTGGTGGGTGGGACGTCGTTCGTCGGCCTGGACAACTTCCAGCGGGCCTTCGAGGACGAGCAGTTCTGGGCGGCCGTGGGCCGGGTGGCGCTCTTCCTCGTGGTGCAGGTCCCCGTCATGCTCGGCCTCGCCCTGCTGGTCGCGCTGGCCCTCGACAGCGGCAGGATCTACGGGAAGAGCTTCTTCCGGATCGCCGTCTTCCTGCCGTACGCCGTGCCCGCAGTCGTCGCCACCCTGATGTGGGGCTTCATCTACGGCACCCGCTTCGGGCTGGTGGGCAACGTCAACGACGCCTTCGGCGTGACGCTGCCCGACCCGCTCTCCCCGTCCCTGGTACTGGCGAGCATCGGCAACATCGTCACCTGGGAGTTCATCGGCTACAACATGCTGATCTTCTACTCGGCGCTGCGGGTCGTCCCCAAGTCCCTCTACGAGGCCGCCGAGATCGACGGAGCGGGACAGTGGCGGATCATCACCGCCGTCAAGATCCCCGCGATCCGCGGTGCGCTGGTGATCGCGACGATCTTCTCGGTGATCGGCAGCTTCCAGCTGTTCAACGAGCCCAGCATCCTGCAGAAGCTGGCGCCCAACGCGATCACGACCTACTTCACGCCGAACTTCTACACCTACACGCTGTCCTTCTCCGGACGCCAGCAGAACTACGCGGCGACGGTCTCCCTCGTCATGGGAGTCGTCACGATGATCATCGCCTACGCGGTCCAGCTGCGCGGCATGCGAAAGGAGGCGTGAACGATGAGCGTCCCCTCCTTCACCGCCGAACAGACGCCCCGGCGCACCACCCACCGCGCCCCCGCACCCCGTCGCGGCTCGCGCGCACGCCGCTCGCCGGACAGGCCCCGCCGCAGCGTGCTGCTCACGGTGCTCATGGGCCTGACCGCGCTCTACGCGCTCATGCCGCTGGCCTGGCTCGTCATCAACGCCACCAAGACGCAGAAGGGGCTCTTCGGCTCCTTCGGACTCTGGTTCAGCGGTGACTTCGCCCTCTGGGACAACATCTCCCAGACGCTCACCTACGACGACGGCATCTTCGTCCGCTGGTTCTTCAACACCCTGCTGTACGTGGTCGTCGGCGCCGGCGGAGCCACTTTCCTCGCGGTGCTCGGCGGCTACGGGCTGGCCAAGTTCGACTTCACCGGTAAGCGCGCCGTCTTCGCCACCGTCATCGGCGCCGTGGCCGTGCCCGCCACCGCGCTTGCGGTCCCCACCTTCCTCATGTTCAGCAAGATGGGGCTCACCAACACGCCGTGGGCCGTCATCATCCCCTCGCTGATCTCACCGTTCGGGCTCTACCTCATGTGGGTGTTCGCCGCCGAGGCCGTCCCCACCGAGCTCCTCGAAGCGGCCAGGATGGACGGCTCCGGCGAGCTGCGGACGTTCTTCCGTGTCGCGCTCCCGCTGCTGGGTCCCGGCATCGTCACGGTCCTGCTCTTCACCATGGTGCAGACCTGGAACAACTACTTCCTGCCGCTGATCATGATCAAGAACCCGGACTGGTACCCGCTGACCCTGGGGCTGAACGCCTGGAACGAGCAGGCCTCCACCGCGGGCGGCCAGCCGGTCTTCAACCTCGTCATCACGGGTTCGCTGCTGACCATCGTGCCGCTGATCATCGCCTTCCTGCTGCTCCAGCGCTACTGGCAGTCCGGCCTGGCGGCGGGCAGCGTCAAGGGATGACCCCCTCCCCGGCCACGTCGGCCACCCCAACTCCGCGCCCCGGGACCGGTCGGCCACGGCCCCCGTCCGGCGCGGCGTCCCACCCCTCGCCGGCCACGCACCCCCGTGCGGCCGCCCGACGGTTCCCGCACCACCCTCACCACAACGGAGTGAAGCAATTATGAGAACCATGACCAGACGCGCGATGCGTGGCGTCGGCCTGCTGTGCGCGGCCGCGCTGAGCCTCACCGCCTGCGGATCCTCCGACGGCGACGCCGGGTCATCGGACAGGACGGTGTCCGGAGGTGACCTCCGGGCGGCCCTCAAGGAGGGCGGTTCCATCACGGTGTGGGCGTGGGAACCGACGCTGAAGCAGGTGGTCAGCGACTTCGAGAAGGAGTACCCGAAGGTCAAGGTGAAGCTGGTCAACGCCGGTACCGGCAACGACCAGTACACCGCCCTGCAGAACGCCGTACAGGCCGGGTCCGGAGTGCCGGACGTAGCGCAGGTCGAGTACTACGCCGTCGGACAGTTCGCCCTCGGCAAGTCCCTCGAGGACCTCAGCCGGTACGGCGCGGGAGAGTTCAAGGCCGACTACTCGCCGGGCCCGTGGAACGCGGTCGCCGTCGACGACGCCGTGTACGCGCTGCCCATGGACTCCGGTCCGATGGCGCTCTTCTACAACAAGAAGGTGCTGGACAAGCACCAGATCGCCGTCCCCACCACCTGGGACGAGTACCTCGAGGCGGCCCGCGCCCTGCACGCGGCGGACCCCAAGGCCTACATAGCCAACGACACCGGCGACGCCGGGTTCACCACCAGCATGATCTGGCAGGCGGGCGGCACCCCGTTCAAGAACCGCGACACCGACGTGACGGTCGACCTCACCGCCGACAAGGGTGTCATCGCCTACACCAAGGTCTGGCAGAAGCTGATCGACGAGAAGCTCCTCGCACCCGTCACCAACTGGAGTGACGAGTGGTACAAGGGCCTCGCGGACGGCACCATCGCCACCCTCGCCACCGGCGCGTGGATGCCCGCCAACTTCGTCTCCGGAGTCGAGTCGGCCTCGGGTGACTGGCGCGCCGCGGCGCTCCCGCAGTGGGAGAAGGGCGGCGAGGTCAGCTCGGAGAACGGCGGCAGCGCCCTCGCCGTGATGAAGGACGGCAAGAGCAAGGACCTGGCGTACGCGTTCAACGAGTACGCCAACCACTCCGAGGGGGTCCAGGCCCGTCTGAAGGGCGGCGCCTTCCCCGCGACCACGGCCGACCTGTCCTCCCCGTCGTTCCTCGACACCTCCTTCCCGTACTTCGGCGGCCAGAAGGCGAACGAGATCTTCGCCCGGTCCGCCAGCCAGGTCCCGGAGGACTGGTCCTACCTGCCGTTCCAGGTGTACGCGAACTCCATCTTCAACGACTCCGTGGGCAAGGCGTACGTCTCCGACACCACGCTGGCCGACGGACTGAAGGAATGGCAGAAGGCCTCCGTCGCCTACGGCAACGACCAGGGCTTCACCGTCAACAAGTGACCTGCAGCAGCTGAACCGGCACGGGGCGGCCGCCCGCCGACGGGCGGCCGCCCCCTGCCGCACCGCACCCCGTATCCGAAAGGATCATCATGACCCCCGCCTCCGAGCGCCACTGGCTGCGCCCGCCCTCCGACGACCGCCCCGCGCGCTTCGCCTACGGGGCCGACTACAACCCGGAGCAGTGGCCGCGCGAGGTGTGGAAGGAAGACGTCCGGCTGATGCGCGCGGCCGGGGTCACCGTCGTCTCCGTCGCCATCTTCTCCTGGGCCCGCCTCCAGCCGGCCGAGGACCGGTGGGACTTCGAGTGGCTGGACGAGGTGCTCGACCTGCTCCACGCCGGCGGCATCGCGGTGGACCTCGCCACCGCCACGGCCTCGCCGCCTCCCTGGCTCACCACCCTGCACCCGGAGATCCTGCCGGTCACCCACAGCGGTGAGACCCTCTCCCAGGGCGCGCGACAGCACTGGCGGCCCACCTCGCCCGTCTTCCGCAGATACGCCCTGCGACTGGTGGAGGCCATGGCCACCCGTTACGCGGACCACCCCGCCGTGGTCGCCTGGCACATCTCCAACGAGCTCGGCTGCCACAACGTCTACGACTACTCCGACGACGCCGCCCAGGCCTTCCGGGACTGGCTGCGGGCCCGCTACAGCACCCTGGAGGAGCTCAACCGGGCCTGGGCCACCTCCTTCTGGTCGCAGCACTACGGGGACTGGGCGCAGATCCAGCCGCCGCGGCTGGCCGCGAGCCACGCCAACCCGACCCAGCAGCTCGACTTCAAGCGCTTCTCCTCCGACGCGCTGAAGGACTACCTCCGCGCCGAACGCGAGATCCTGCGCCGCATCACTCCCGAGATCCCGGCCACCACCAACTTCATGGTGATGAGCGGGACGAAGGGCATGAACTACCCCGACTGGGCCGCGGAGATCGACTTCGTCTCCAACGACCACTACGCGCACCCCGGGCCGCAGCGCCTGGACGAGCTGTCCTTCTCGGCCTCCCTCACCCACTCCATCGCCCGGGGTGCGCCCTGGTTCCTGATGGAGCACTCGACGAGCGCGGTCAACTGGCAGCCCGTCAACGTCGCCAAGCGCCCGGGCGAACTCGCCCGCGACTCCCTGGTGCACGTCGCCCACGGAGCCGACGCGGTCTGCTTCTTCCAGTGGCGCCAGTCCGCCGCCGGCGCCGAGAAGCACCACTCCGCGATGGTGCCCCACGCCGGCCCGGACAGCGAGCTGTTCCGCGCGGTGACCGCCCTCGGCCGGACCCTGGAGGCCCTCACCCCGGTCACCGGCTCCGTGCGGGAGCCGGCCCGCGCGGCGCTGGTGTACGACTGGGAGTCCTGGTGGGCCGTCGAACGCGACTCCCAGCCGTCCTCCCTGGTGCGCTACCGGCAGGAGGCTCTCGACTGGTACTCCGCCTTCCTCGCCCTGGGTGTCCGGGTGGACGTCGTCACGACCGCGACCGACCTCACCGGGTACGACTTCGTCGCGGCCCCCCTCCTCCACGTCGTCCCGCAGCCACTCGCCGCCCGGCTGGAGGCCTATGTCAGCGGCGGCGGTCATCTCGCCACCACCTACTACTCGGGGATCGTCGACGAGAACGACCACGTCCACCTCGGCGGATACCCGGGAGCGCTGCGCGGTCTGCTGGGCATCCGCATCGAGGAGTTCGGCCCCCTGCTGGAGGACGAGGACGTACGCCTCGACAACGGGCTGACCGGCACGCTGTGGACCGACCGGATCGACCTGACCGACCCCGAGGTCACGGTGCTCGCCCGCTACGCGAGCGGGGACCAGACAGGACGCCCCGCCCTCACCCGGCGCGCCCCGGCCGGGGGCGGATCGGCCGCGTACGTCTCCACCCGGCTGGGCCGCCACGGACTGCCCGAGGCGCTGCGGTCCCTGCTGTCCGGCGCCGGCGTGACCGCCGAACTCCCCGCCGGGGCGCGGGGGAGGGCCGAGCTGACCGTACGGACCGACGGCTCCCACGCGTACTGGTTCCTCGTCAACCGTACGGACGAGCCCGTGGAGTTCGGCACGGTGGACGGGGAGGTCCTCACCGGGCCCACGCCTGGGGCCGGCGGCCTCGTCCTTCCCCCGCGGGGAGTCGCGGTGCTCCGCGTCGCGTCCGGGAGCACGCCCTTCGGCCAGGGCGCCGCATAGGGTGTGTGCCCCGTGGGACGGGCCTGTCCCACGGGGCACACGGGCGGTCAGCCGGAGGCCGTGAACCGGTGCGTGCCCGACCCCGCCGAGAACACCGCGCACCCCTCGTCCAGCCGGAGGAAGTCCGCGGCACCCCGGCCGGCACTCCGTTCGTCGCCGCCCGGCACCCACACCTCGGCGGTCGTGTTCGGCGGCAGGGCGACGCTCAGGGCGAAGCCGTCCGCGTCCTTCCGCCAGCTCGTGGTGACCGGGCCGTACCGTGAGTCGAACCGGCCCCCGGCCCGCGTCACCCCACCGCCCGGCCGCGGCCGCACGACGACCTTCCGGAAGCCGGGCGCGCCGGGGGCGATGCCCGCGATGTTCGCGTACATCCACTCGCCGACCGAGCCGTACGCGTAATGGTTGAAGGAGTTCATCCCGGCGTCCTGGAAGCTGCCGTCCGGCCGGATCGAGTCCCAGCGCTCCCACATCGTGGTGGCGCCCCGGTCGATCTGGTAGCCCCAGCTCGGGAACGTCCGCTGGAGCAGCAGCCGGTAGGCGACGTCCGTGTGGCCGGTGTCCGTGAGGACGGGCAGGAGCCGCGGGGTCCCGAGGAATCCCGTCGACAGGTGCCAGTCCTTCGCCTCGATGAGCGCGACCAGCC
This sequence comes from Streptomyces sp. NPDC102451, assembly GCF_044765485.1. Classification (NCBI taxonomy): domain Bacteria; kingdom Bacillati; phylum Actinomycetota; class Actinomycetes; order Kitasatosporales; family Streptomycetaceae; genus Streptomyces; species Streptomyces sp. NPDC102451. The sequence continues at coordinate 535,013 of NZ_JBIWKD010000002.1, forward strand.
GGTCCGCCGCCGGAGCGCGGTCGGCCTCCGCCAGCAGATCCATGGACAGGGCCAGCACATAGGCCGTCTGAGTGTCGCCCTTCACCCGCGCGCCGTCCGAGACGTACGCCGCGCGGAAGGCGTCGCGCACCCGGCCGAAGAGCGTCCGGTACGGAGCGGGGTCCTTGCCCAGCGCCTCCGCCGTCCGCGCCACGAGATCGGCACTGTGGGCGAAGTAGGCCGTGGCGATGACGTCCTTGGGCGTCTCGTCCTCGATGTTGAGCCAGTCGCCGAACCCGTCGGCCGGGCGCAGCAGCCCGGAGCTGTGCGCCTCCAGATACCCCAGCCAGTCGGTCATCGAGGACCAGGACTGTTCCAGCACCCGTACATCGCCGTACGCCTGGTAGAGCGCCCACGGCACGGTCACCCCGGCGTCTCCCCAGCCGGCGGCCCCGTTGCCGACGCCCGGGAGGTCCGGGGCGACATGGGTGAAGGCACCGTCGGACGTCTGGGCGTCACGCAGGTCGTGGAGCCACTTGGTGAGGAAGCGCGCCGACTCCATGGTGTACGCGGCGGTGGGCGCGAACACGTTGATGTCCCCGGTCCAGCCGAGCCGTTCGTCGCGCGCCGGGGTGTCCGTCGGGATGGACAGGAAGTTCCCCCGCTGACCCCAGGTGATGTTGCTGTGGAGCTGGTCGAGCATGGGGACGTCGGTGGTGAAGTCCATGGTGAACGGCGCCGAGGTGTGGATCACCCGGCCCACGACCGCGTCACGGCCCGGTGTGCCGGGGTAACCCGTCACCTCGACGTAGCGGAAGCCGTGGAACGTGAACCGGGGCTCGTAGGTCTCCCGGCCGCCGCCCTTGAGCGTGTACGTGTCCGTGGCGCGGGCGGTGCGCAGGTTGGTGGTGTAGATCGTGCCGTCCGGGTTCAGCACCTCGGCGTGCCGCAGCCGTACCGTCGTACCGGCCGGTCCTGACACGGTGAGGCGTGGGGTGCCCACCATGTTCTGGCCGAGGTCGAACACGAAGACACCGGGCTCCGGCTCGGTCACCTCACGGGCCGTCAGCTCACGCTCCACGCGGCAGGCGCCGTCCACCTCGGCGACGAGAGCCGCAGCGACCCCGTCCACGCGGTCCGCGGGAAGCCAGCCGGCCGCGTCGAAACCGGCGCGCGTCCACCCCTCGGTCTCCAGCCGGGCGTCGTACTCCTCGCCCGCCATGAGGTCCGCCCCGGTGACCGGTCCCGCCGTGGTGAGCCAGTCGCTGCCCGACACCACGCGTTCGGTCGACCCGTCGGTGTAGGTGATCTCCAACTGGAGCAGTGCAGCGGGCCGTTCGCCGTACTGATGAGGGCCGAACCAGGCGATGTTCCCCGCGTACCACCCGGCCGCCAGCGTGATCCCGAGCGCGTTGGCGCCCTTCGCCACCAGACCGGTCACGTCGTACGTCTGGTACTGGACCCGCTGGTCGTAGTCCGTCCAGCCGGGGGCGAGACGGTCCTCACCGACGCGCTCGCCGTTGAGCGACACCTCGTACAGGCCGAGGGCCGTCGAGTACAGCCTGGCCCGCGCGACGCGCCTGCGGCCCAGCCGGAACTCCCGGCGCAGCTGGGTGGCGGGGGAGTGCGCCACCGACACCTTGCCCCAGGGGCCGGAGCCCCAGCGGGCGAGGGCCTTCGCGGCGGGCCAGGCCGAGTCGTCATAGGTGACGGAGTGCCAGTCCTCCGGCGGTTCCTCGTCGGTGGCCCGCCAGCCCGCGTCGGTGACCACCGTGGTCGTCCCGTCCGCGGTCGTCAGCTCCAGTGCTCCGAGCAGCCCGGCGGGTCCGCTGACGGCGTTCGTCGCCGATACGGCGATCACCTGGGGGCCGGGGGTGAGCCGGTCCGACACATCCACCAGGACGGGGCGCTTCCAGTTCTCGGCCGGGCCGTCGGCCTCCGTGTGCGCCACCTGCACGCCGTTCACCCGGGCGGTGAATCCGTCGTCGGCGCTCATGACCAGCCGGGCACGGGTGATGTTCTCCGGCACCTCCACCCGGCCGCGGAACCACCGAGTGGCGGCAGGCGCCTCGACGGCCGGGTCCCCCTCGGGGAACCAGATCCACCAGGCGTCGTCCAGGGCGGGTGCGCCGGTCAGCGCGGCGGGCGCGGCGATCCACCCGGCCGACCAGTCGGAGGCGTCCAGGAGTCCGGTCTCCCACCAGGACGGCTCGCTCCACGCGGAGGCCCGGCCGTCCGCGTCCCAGATCCGTACGGACCAGAAGTAGCGTGTGCGGGACGCCTGCTCGGGGCCCGCGTACGGAACCAGTACGGACTGCGCGGACTCGACCCGGCCGCTGTCCCAGACGTCGGGTGCGCCGAGGCGCTCGGCGGCGGTGGCCACCCGTACCTGGTAGGCGGTCTGGACCAGGCCCGGGGTGTCTGACGCGACGGGCCAGCTCAGTCGCGGACGTGGGGTGTCCAGGCCCAGCGGACGGCGTACGTACTCGACGGTCGGCTCGGTGACGCGGGCCCGGCCGGCGGCCGCCCGCGCGGGCCCGGCCGCACCGGCGGCGGGCACGGACACCGCGGCGAGCGCGGCGGTGGCGGCGGTGGTGCTGAGCAGTCGTCTTCTGCTGATCACAACGCGGCTCCGTAACGAGGCGGTGATGAATCGTTTCAGGTCCGTGAAGCTAGGGTTCTGACCGGACCCTGTCAAGAGTCCTTACGTGATGATGCCGGTTTGGCTGGGTGATTGCAGGTCTTTCGTGTGTGGGCATTGACGACCTTGTGGGGCGGGTCTATCTTCGCTCGCAGGGTGGAGTTGAAACCTTTCATGCACCTTTCGCGCCGTGGGCCGAATGGGCGTGCCCCGGCGGTGATCGTTGCGCTGTCCGGCTGACGCGGCTCAGGCTCGCCGGAGATATGGACGAAAGATCAGGTGTTCGTACTTCGCGGGCCCGACCGGTCCGCGACCCGCTCCTCCACCCAAGGGAGAACGCATGCGCCTGCGCGCCCGCTGGGCACCAGCCGCTCTACTGCTGATCGCCCCTCTGATCGGCACCACCACGGCCACGGCCGACACCGGCGAGGTCCTCGTGCCGGTCGAGAAGTCGGCCCGGGCCGTGCCCGGTCAGTACATCGTCACCCTCTCGCCCGAGCAGAAGCCGTCCGCCATGGCCGAGCAGCTCGGGGTCAGCACCCTCTTCACGTACAGCAAGGTCCTGCACGGTTTCGCGGCCTCGCTGACGGCCGCACAGCTCCAGGAGGTGCGCGGCGCGGCAGGCGTCCAGGCGGTCGAGGAGAACAGCGAGGCCTCCGTCTCGCCGCCGGCCTCGGCGACCACGGCGGCGAGCGGGCGGGCCGTGGCCGGGAGCTGGGGGCAGGACCGCATCGACCAGCGGAACCTGCCGCTGGACGGCACGTACGACGTGGGCGGTACGGGCCAGGGTGTGACCGCGTACATCCTGGACACCGGCATCGAGGCCGCCCACAGCGAGTTCGGCGGCCGGGTGGGCGCCGGTTACGACGCGATCGGCGACGGCCGCAACGGTGAGGACTGCAACGGCCACGGCACGCACGTGGCCGGGACCGTCGCCGGTGCGACGTACGGAGTGGCCCGCGCCGCCTCGCTCGTGCCCGTACGGGTGCTCAACTGCGAGGGCTCGGGCAGCTGGGCCGGGATCATCGCCGGGCTCGACTGGATCGCCCAGAACGCCCAGCAGCCGGCCGTCGTCAACGCCTCCCTCGGCGGACCCGCGTCGTCGGCCGTCGACGACGCGTTCGACGCGCTCGCGGCGGACGGCACCCTGCCCGTGGTCGCGGCGGGCAACGAGAACCAGGACGCCTGTGACGTGTCCCCGGCCCGCGCCGACGGCGTGCTCGCCGTGGGGGCCAGCGACGACCAGGACCGGCAGGCGACCTTCAGCAACTGGGGTACCTGTGTGCGGCTGTACGGCCCGGGCGTGGACATCGTGTCCGCCAAGCTCGGCGGCGGTTCGACGACGCTGAGCGGCACGTCCATGGCGAGTCCGCACGTCGCCGGCGCCGCGGCTCTCTACAAGGCGCAGAACCCGGACGCGACGCCTCAGGCGGTCGCCGACTGGCTCGCCGGGCAGGCGACCCCGAACGTACTGACGGGTCTGGGCGCCGGCTCGCCCGACCGGCTCCTGTACACCGGCGGTCTCTGACCTCCGACAGGCGCCATGGGAGCGGGGTCCGCGCTGTGCGGGCCCCGCTCTTCGCCGTGCCGTGGAGCAGGCACTTTCGGCCGCCTTTCAACAGCGCGCAAAAATTTGCGTACCGTGCGGTCGTGCCCGATGAGGGCTCACTTCCGATGTCCTCCTTATCAAGTACGCCTCGTATGAAGGCCTTTGCGTGACTCCCACACTGCTCCGTCCTGTTCCGGTTTCTGCCGAAACCGTGGACGCTCTCGCATTTCTCTGCAACTCTCTGACCGCTAAGCGCAAAACTCAGCTCGGTGTGCGCAGAAATGAATGCCACAGGGCTGTGCCAAGAGAGCCGCGCCCTCGGCGTGTCCCGCGCCGAGGCCGAAGATCGGGGACTTATGAGAGCCCAACGCTGGAGATGGCGGGCCCTTTCCGCCATGGTCGCCACCAGTCTTCTGATGATCGGATGGCCGTCGCTCACCGCCGCGGCGGCCGACGGCCCCAACATCGCCGCGGGCCGGACCGCGGCGGCGAGCAGCGCAGGCGACGAGTACGGCGCCAGGAACGTGACCGACGGCAGTCAGGCGACGTACTGGGAGGGCTCCGGCGGCACCCTGCCGCAGTGGGTCCAGACCGACCTCGGCTCCGCCGCACGCGTCGACGAGGTGACGCTGAAGCTCCCCGCGGGCTGGGAGAGCAGACAGCAGACCCTCTCGCTCCAGGGGAGCGCCGACGGCACCAGCTTCTCGACCCTGAAGTCCTCGGCGGCGTACACCTTCAGCCCCGGTGCCTCCAACGAGGTGAGGATCTCCTTCCCGGCCACGCAGACCCGCTTCGTGCGGGTGAACATCACGGCGAACACGGGGTGGCGGAACGCGCAGCTCTCCGAGCTGGAGGTCCGGACCGCGGGGGAGTCGTCGGTGAACCTCGCCGCCGGCAGGACGCTCAAGGCGAGCAGCCACACCGAGACCTACGTGGCCGCCCAGGGCAACGACGGCAACCGGGCCAGTTACTGGGAGAGCAAGAACAACGAGCTCCCGCAGTGGATCCAGGCGGACCTCGGCTCCTCGGTCCGGGTGGACCGTGTCGTGCTGCGGCTGCCCGACGGCTGGGAGCAGCGGACCCAGACGCTGAAGATCCAGGGGAGCACCGACGGCACGGAGTTCAGTGACCTGACGGCCTCCAAGGCTTACACGTTCGGCCCCGCGGGCGGGCAGTCGGCGACGATCTCCTTCGACGCGACCACCACCCGCCATGTACGGGTGCTCGTCACCGCCAACTCCGTCCAGCCGGCCGCCCAGCTCGCGGAGCTGGAGATCTACGGCCCCGCGACCGGCGACACCCAGGCGCCCACCGCCCCCTCCGGTCTGGCGTTCACCGAGCCGTCGACCGGGCAGGTCAAGCTGACCTGGAAGGCGTCCTCCGACGACACCGGTGTCACCGGCTACGACGTCTACGCCGACAACACCCTGCTGACCAGCGTGGCGGGAGACATCACCACGTTCACCGACACCCGTCCCGCGGGCGAGAGCGTCTCCTACTTCGTGCGTGCCAGGGACGCGGCCGGCAACGTGTCCGGCAACAGCAACACCGTCACCCGTAAGGGCGACTCGGGCGACACCCAGGCGCCCACCGCCCCCTCCGGTCTGGCGTTCACCGAGCCGTCCACCGGACAGGTCAAGCTGACCTGGCAGGCGTCCTCCGACAACAAGGGCGTCACCGGCTACGACGTCTACGCCGACAACGTGCTCCGCAAGAGCGTGGCCGGGGACGTCACCACCTGGACCGACACGCAGCCCGCGGGCGCCACCGTCAGCTATGTGGTCCGGGCCAGGGACGCGGCGGGCAACATATCCGGCGCCAGCAACACCGTGACGCGCAACGGAACCACGGCCGCCGCCTCCAACCTCGCGGTCTCCAAGCCGATCACCGCCTCGTCGGTGGTGCACACGTTCGTCGCGGCCAACGCCAACGACAACTCCCTCACCACGTACTGGGAAGGCGCCGGTGGAAGCTATCCGAACACCCTGACCGTCGCGCTGGGCGCCAACGCCGACACCGAGAGCGTCGTCGTCAAGCTCAACCCCGACAGCAGCTGGGGCGCGCGCACCCAGAACATCCAGGTGCTCGGGCGGGACCAGAATGCCACCTCGTTCACGAGCCTGGCCGCCGCCAAGAACTACGCCTTCGACCCCGCCACGGGGAACACGGTGACGATCCCGGTCACCGCCCGGGTGGCCGACGTCCAGCTGAAGTTCACCTCCAACACCGGGTCCGGCGCCGGCCAGGTTGCCGAGTTCCAGGTGCTGGGCACTCCCGCCCCCAACCCGAACCTCCAGGTCACGGCGGTCACCGCATCGCCCGCGGCGCCGGTGGAGTCGGACGACATCACGCTGTCGGCGACCGTACGCAACACCGGCGCGCTGGCCTCTCCCGCCGACAAGCTCGACTTCGAGCTCGGCGGATCCAAGGTCGCCACCGCCTCGGTGGGCGCACTCGCCGCCGGTGCCTCCGCCCAGGTCACCGCCGGTATCGGGTCCCGTGCCGCGGGCAGCTACACGCTGGGCGCGGTCGTCGACCCGGCGAACGAGATCATCGAGGAGAACGAGACCGACAACCGCCACACCAGCGGCACCCCGCTGGTCGTCAAGCCGGTCTCCAGCTCCGACCTCGTCGCGAGCGCGGTCACCACCTCCCCGTCGTCCCCTTCGCAGGGCGACACGGTCACCTTCTCCGTCGCCGTGAAGAACCAGGGCTCGGTCGCCTCAGCCGCAGGCAGCCACGGCATCACCCTCAGCCTGATCGACTCCAAGGGCGCCACGGTGAAGACCCTCACCGGCGCGCACAACGGCGCCATCGCCGCGGGCTCCACGACGTCACCGGTCTCGCTCGGCACCTGGACGGCCGTCGACGGCTCGTACACGGTGAAGGTGGTGCTCGCCGACGACGCCAACGAACTGCCGGTGAAGCGCGAGAACAACACCAGCAGCGAAGCGCTCTTCGTCGGACGCGGCGCCGACATGCCGTACGACATGTACGAGGCGGAGGACGGCGTCACCGGTGGCGGCGCCAAGGTCGTCGGCCCCAACCGGACCGTCGGCGACATCGCGGGCGAGGCGTCCGGCCGCAAGGCCGTCACCCTCGACAGCACCGGAAACTACGTCGAGTTCACGACCAAGGCACCCACCAACACCCTGGTCACCCGCTTCTCCATCCCGGACTCCGTGGGCGGCGGCGGAATCGACTCGAAGCTGAACGTCTACGTGGACGGCACCTTCCTCAAGGCCGTCGACCTCACCTCGAAGTACGCCTGGCTGTACGGCAACGAGACCGGCCCCGGCAACGACCCCGGCTCGGGCGCGCCCCGGCACATCTACGACGAGGCGAACCTCATGCTGGGGAAGAACGTCCCGGCGGGCAGCAAAATCCGGCTGCAGAAGGACGCGGCCAACACCAGCACCTACGCGATCGACTTCGTCAGCCTGGAGCAGGTCACCCAGAAGCCCAATCCCGATCCGGCCCGGTACACCGTGCCCGCCGGCTTCACCCACCAGGACGTCCAGAACGCCCTGGACAAGGTCCGGATGGACACCACGGGGACCCTCGTGGGCGTCTATCTCCCGGCCGGTGAATACTCCACCGCCAGCAAGTTCCAGGTCTACGGCAAGGCCGTGAAGGTCGCCGGGGCCGGGCCCTGGTTCACCCGGTTCCACGCCCCTTCCACGCAGGACAACACCGACATCGGATTCCGCGCGGAGGCGAGCGCGAAGGGCTCCTCGTTCTCGGACTTCGCGTACTTCGGCAACTACACCTCCCGCATCGACGGGCCGGGCAAGGTGTTCGACTTCTCCAATGTCTCCGACATCGTGATCGACAACATCTGGAACGAACACATGGTGTGCCTCTACTGGGGCGCCAACACCGACAGCGTCACCATCAAGAACTCGCGGATCCGCAACATGTTCGCCGACGGCATCAACATGACCAACGGGTCCACGGACAATCACGTGACGAACAACGAGGCGCGGGCCACCGGCGACGACAGTTTCGCGCTGTTCTCGGCGATCGACGCCGGCGGCGCCGACATGAAGAACAACGTGTACGAGAACCTCACGTCCCTCCTCACCTGGCGGGCCGCGGGAGTCGCCGTGTACGGCGGCTACGACAACACCTTCCGCAACATCCATATCGCCGACACCCTGGTGTACTCCGGGATCACGGTCAGCTCGCTGGACTTCGGATACCCGATGAACGGGTTCGGGACCGGGCCCACGGCGATCGAGAACGTGTCGGTCGTACGCGCCGGCGGCCACTTCTGGGGGACGCAGACCTTCCCCGGGATCTGGCTGTTCTCCGCCTCCAAGGTCTTCCAGGGCATCCGGATCTCGCACGTGGACATCGTCGACCCCACGTACAGCGGGATCATGTTCCAGACGAACTATGTGGGAGGTCAGCCGCAGTTCCCCATCAAGGACACGGTGCTCACCGACATCACGGTCTCCGGGGCGCGCAAGAGCGGTGACGCGTTCGACGCGAAGTCCGGCTTCGGGCTGTGGGCCAACGAGATGCCGGAGGCGGGCCAGGGGCCTGCCGTCGGCGAGGTCACCTTCAACGGGCTGAAGTTCAGCGGCAACGCCCAGGACGTGAAGAACACCACCTCCACCTTCAAGATCAACATCAATCCGTAGGGGAGCGGCGGACGGTGCGACAGGGGTGCTTCCCGGGTTCCGAAAAGGGCCCGGGAAGCGCCCCTGTGCGCGTAACGGCTTGCAGTCAGAAGTCTGCCTCTTGCGGCCCCCGGCTGTCCGGTGTGCGGCGTACCTGGGGGTGCCGGTGGGGTGCGAGGGGGAGCTCCGATGGGGCACCGGCCTGCTCCTGCCTGTCCCTCATCACATGCGGAGCGCTGTCAAACATTTACGAAAACTGCGCGAGATATTGCGCTCGCATGTCGCCGGTGGTTGAGTATGCCGCGCCCCGGCAGACAGCCGGCCGAGGCCTTCCGTGCACATGCCCGAAGGGGACCACCGATGAGAAGTGCTGGGTTCCGCCGTACCCGCCGTGCCTCCGCGGCCGCCGTCGTCACCGCGCTCGCCCTGACCGCCCTTGCCTCCTGCGGCACGAGCAGCAGCGGCGACGGGAACGACGACTCCGGCAGCGGCTCCTCCGATCCGTCCGCGCCGCTCGACCCGAAGGCGAAGGTGACGCTGTCGATCGACTGCATGCCGCCCGCCGCGAAGGCCGCCGAGCTGCGCGAGTGGAACGAGGACATCAAGACGTTCAACAAGAAGTACCCGAACGTCAAGATCAACGGGAAGTCCACGCCCGGCCAGTGTCTGGAGCCGCCGCGCTTCACGGCCATGCTCAAGGGCAAGTCACAACCCGACGTGTTCTACGCCTACTTCACCGACCTCCAGCAGGTGCTGGACAACGACGGCGCCGAGGACATCTCCGCGTACGTCAACGACACGTCCGTCCCGGCGCTGAAGGACATCCAGCCCCAGGTGCTCGACGTGGCCCGCAAGGACGGCAAGCTCTACGCGCTGCCGACCAGCAACTACACCATGGGCCTCATGATCAACCGGAAGCTGTTCACGGAGGCCGGGCTGAACCCCGACACCCCGCCGGCGACCTGGGAGGAGGTCCGCGCCGCGAGCAAGAAGATCGCGGCCCTCGGCAAGGGGACCGCCGGCTTCGGCGAGTACAGCGCCGGCAACAACGGCGGCTGGCACTTCACCGCCACGCAGTACGGCCTCGGCGGCGACGTCGTGGACGCGAGCGGCAAGAAGGCCGCGTTCAACGACGACAAGGGCAAGCAGGTCCTCCAGCAACTGCACGACATGCGCTGGGAGGACGACAGCATGGGCAGGACCCAGCTGCTGAAGTGGGGCGATCTGCAGAAGCAGATATCCACCGACAAGCTCGGCATGTTCCTGGCCGCACCCGACGACATCGCCTACATGGTGCAGCAACTGGGCGCGAAGTACGAGAACTTCGGGCTCGGCCCGATCCCCGGTGGTCAGGGCACGCTCTTCGGCGGCAACAACTACATGATCAAGAAGGGCAGCTCGCCCGACAAGATCAAGGCCGCCGTCGCCTGGCTGAACTTCAAGAACCTGAGCCCCGGCAAGGGGCAGTTCGAATGGTCCCGCACCAAGGCCGACCAGCTGCCCGTCGGGCTTCCGCAGCCGAACTTCTTCACCGGTGAAAGCAAGACGAAGGACGACGCCGCACGCGCCGCGAACGCGACCATGCCCGTCGAGAACTTCAAGGCCTTCATGGACAACCCCGTCCAGGGCAAGGCCGAGCCGCCGAAGGCCCAGGAGATCTACAAGATCCTCGACAACGCGATGTCCGCGGTCCTGACCAACGAGGACGCCGACATCGACAAGCTGCTCGACACCGCCGAGCAGCAGGTCAACCAGGTCCTGGCGAACCAGTAACGGACGTACGGAGGCCGGGCCGGGCGGGCCCGGCCCCGCATCCGGACCGTCCGTGAGCGACCGCACCGGCACCGAGGAGAGACCATGTCGGCCCCCACCCTGTCCACCGGGAAGGCGAGCGCACCGCCACCCGGGCACCACCCACGCCCCGCCGGGCCGGACTCCGCCCGTGAGGAGTTCGTGCGCGCCCTGCGCCGCAACATCTCGGCGCACGGCTTCCTGATCGGAGCCGTCCTCTGCTTCTCCTTCTTCTCCTGGTATCCGATGGTCAGGGAATTCCTCCTGGCCTTCCAGAAGACCGAGGACGGCACGACGACCTGGGCCGGCTGGTCCAACCTCAGCTACGTCTTCAACGACCCCGCGTTCTGGCAGGCCTGGCGCAACACCCTGCTCTTCACGGTCCTGGCGCTCGTGCTGGGCTTCGCGGTGCCGTTCGTCGTCGCCGTCGTGCTCAACGAGTTCCGGCACGCCCAGGGGTATCTGCGGCTGCTGGTCTACCTGCCCGTCATGCTGCCGCCGGTCGCCTCGGTGCTGCTCTTCAAGTACTTCTACGACCCCGGCTACGGACTCTTCAACCGCATCCTGGAATTCCTCCATCTGCCCGCCCAGCAATGGCTCCAGGACCCCGACACCTCGATGCTGTCCGTCGTCATCGCGTCGACCTGGATGAACATGGGCGGGGCGACACTCATCTACCTCGCCGCCCTCCAGGGCATCCCGGGCGAGCTGTACGAGGCTGCCGAGCTCGACGGCGCCGGACTGCTCCGCAAGATCTGGCACGTCACCGTCCCGCAGACCCGGCTCATCCTGTCGCTCCTGCTGCTCATGCAGATCATCGCGACGATGCAGGTCTTCACCGAACCGTTCCTGCTGACCAACGGCGCGGGCCCCGAAGGCTCCACCACGACGGTCGTCTACCTCATCTACCAGTACGCCTTCAACTTCAACAACTACGGCGGAGCGGCGGCCCTCGGCCTCCTCCTGCTCGTCGTCCTCGCGGGCTTCTCCGCGGTGTACGTACGCCTCAGCCGCAGCAGCGAAGACTAGGACGGGAGCACGACGATGGCATCGAGCACGCTTGTCTCCCGGCGCGGATCCGGCAGGCCCGGCAGCCGCAAGGCCCGCCGCCGGGACGCCGACCTGGGCCGCCAGCGGACCCTCATCTCACCCGCCCAGCTCGGCCGGCCCCGGGGAAAAGCCGTCTACTGGATCGTCTTCGCCCTGGTGGTGGTGGCCTTCACCCTGGCGTTCCTCGGCCCCCTGTACTGGATGGTCACCGGCGGCCTCAAGACCACCCAGGAAGTCGTACAGAGCCCGCCCACCGCCTTCCCCTCCTCGGTCCACACGGAGAACTACTCCCAGGCGTGGAACGTGATGGACCTGGCCCAGCTGCTCTTCAACACCCTCTACTACGCGTTCGGCGCGCTCGCCTTCCAGCTGGTCCTGGACGTGGCCGCCGCCTACTCGCTGTCCAAGCTGCGGCCGATGTTCGGCAAGGTCATCCTCGGCATGATGCTGGCCACGCTCATGATCCCGGCGACCGTCCTCGTCGTACCGCAGTACCTCACGGTCCTCGACGTACCGATCTTCGAGCGCAACCTGCTCAACTCGCCCTGGGCGATCTGGCTGCCGTCGGTCACCAACGCCTTCAACATCTTCCTGCTGAAGCGGTTCTTCGACTCCATCCCGGGTGAACTCCTCGACGCCGCGGCCATCGACGGCGCATCACCCCTGCGCACCCTGCGCTCCATCATCCTGCCGATCTCCCGGCCGATCCTGGGCGTCGTCTCCATCTTCGCGGTCGTCGGAGTCTGGAAGGACTTCCTCTGGCCCATGCTCACCCTGCCCGACCCCGGCAAGCAGACCCTCAACGTCGGCATCTACTCGCTGTCCAACGGGGTGCCGCAGAACGTCCTCATCGCCGCGCTCACCATCGCGTCCGTCCCGACGCTGCTCATCTTCCTGCTCTTCCAGCGCAACATCATGAGCGGTCTCACCGCGGGCGGCCTGAAGGGCTGAGCGCCCCCGAACAACCGCCTCCCACCAGCACTCCGCCGCCGGCCCTCCGACCACACGCCCCGCGTCCGGGCCGGGGGCGGAGTACCTCCTGCCCGAAAGGAACGCCACGTGGCAGCCAACCGTCCGACCGAGGCCACCGCACCGTGGTGGCGCGACGCCGCCATCTACCAGATCTACGTACGCAGCTTCGCCGACGGCGACGGAGACGGCACCGGCGACCTCGCGGGGGTACGGGCCAGGCTGCCCTACCTGGTCGAACTGGGCGTCGACGCCCTGTGGTTCACCCCCTGGTATCTCTCCCCCCTGGCCGACGGCGGCTACGACGTGGCGGACTACCGGGCCATCGACCCGGCCTTCGGCCACCTCGCGGAGGCGGAGAAGCTCATCGACGAAGCCCGCGAGCTGGGCATCCGCACCATCATCGACATCGTGCCCAACCATGTCTCCGACCGGCACAGCTGGTTCCAGGCGGCGCTGGCCGCGGCCCCCGGCAGCCCCGAGCGCGAGCTCTTCCACTTCCGGGAGGGGCGCGGCAGCCACGGGGAGATCCCGCCCAACGACTGGGTCTCCGAATTCGGCGGCACCCCCTGGACCAGGATCGACGACGGCCAGTGGTACCTCCACCTGTTCGCCCCCGGGCAGCCCGACCTCAACTGGGCGCACCCCGCGGTCCGCCAGGAGCACGAGGACGTCCTGCGCTTCTGGTTCGAACGGGGCGTCGCCGGCGTACGGATCGACTCGGCGGCCCTGCTCGCCAAGGACCCCGCCCTGCCGGACTTCGTCAAGGGCACCGACCCCCACCCGTACACCGACCGCGACGAACTCCACGACATCTACCGCTCCTGGCGCGCCATCGCCGACGCGTACGACGGCATCTTCGTCGGCGAGGTCTGGCTCCCCGACTCCGAGCGCTTCGCCCGCTATCTGCGCCCCGACGAACTGCACACCGCGTTCAACTTCAACTTCCTGGCCTGCCCCTGGGACGCCGGGCTGCTGCGCTCCGCGATCGACGACACGCTCGCCGAGCACGCCCCGGTGGGGGCGCCCGCCACCTGGGTGCTGTGCAACCACGACGTGACCCGCACGGTCACCCGTTACGGACGTGAGGCGAGCGGCTTCGACTTCGCGGCCAAGGTCTTCGGCACACCCACCGACCTGGAACTCGGCACCCGCAGGGCACGGGCGGCCGCCCTGCTCTCGCTGGCGCTGCCGGGCGCCGTCTACCTCTACCAGGGCGAGGAGCTCGGTCTGCCGGAGGCCGACATCCCCCGCGACCGGATCCAGGACCCCATGCACCTGCGCTCCGGTGGCATCGACCCCGGCCGGGACGGCTGCAGGGTGCCCCTGCCCTGGTCCGCCGACGAGCCGTACGCGGGCTTCGGATCCACGGCCGAACCGTGGCTGCCGCAGCCGGAGGCCTGGTCGTCGTACGCCGCCGACCGGCAGGGCGCCGACCCCGGCTCCATGCTCACCCTCTACCGCGAGGCGCTGCGGCTGCGCCGCGGTGAACCGGGCTTCGCCGCCGCCCCCGGCGAGACCGCCGGCGGCCGGCTGGACTGGCTGCCGTCGTCACCGGGCGTCCTCGCCTTCCGGCGGACCCACGGCCTGATCTGCGTCGTCAACCTGTCGGGTAGCCCGGTCCCGCTCCCGGACCACCACGAGATCCTGCTGACCAGCGCCCCAACGGACCCCTCCGGTCTGCTGCCGGACGACACGGCCGCCTGGCTGCGCGAGAAGCGATAGCGGGGGAGCGGGGGCTGCGGCACAGTGGTCGTATGGATGATCTCAACGCTCTCGCCGACGAGCACCTGGCCGCGGCCCGCGCCAACGCGCACGGGCGCAGCGCGCACCTGCTGCTGCGCCAGGAGCCACTGCGGCAGACGGTGATCGCGCTCACCGCGGGGTCCGCCCTCGACGAGCACAACGCGCCGCCCGCCGCGTCGCTCCAGGTACTGCGCGGCGCGGTCCGGCTCACCGCGGGCTCCGGGGACGTGGACCTCGCGACGGGCGGACTGCACCCCATTCCCCAGGAGCGGCACGGACTGCTGGCCCTGGAGGACGCGGTGGTGCTGCTCACCGCCGTCAACGACTGAGCCGCCCTGGGTTACGACCGCGGGACCGAGGCATGAGAGAAAGGGAGCAGCCGGGCCGCCGAGAGGCGTCCCGGCCGTCCCTCTTCCCTCGTCCCCCGGAGTAACCGCGTGCCCAGCAGGACCGACGACCCCGTCGCGGAACGAACCGCGCCCCCGGCAGGGCGCACCAAGCGGAGGCGCTGGCGCACCGCTCTGCGCCGGACCCCCGTGTCCCTGTGGAACGACGACCTCTCCGACTGGGCGGCCGCCCTCACCTACTACGCCATCCTGGCGCTGCTCCCGGCCCTCCTCGTCACGGTCTCCGTCATCGGCCTGGCCAACCCCGGGGCCACCGACGCGCTGATCGCCGACATCACGGCCTTCGCGCCCGCCGAGTCCGGAGCGGCGCTGCGCCGGCCCCTGGAGGCGGCCACGCAGGAGCGCACCGCTGTCTGGCTGCTCGTCGTCACCGGCAGCGTGAGCGCAGTGTGGTCGGCCTCCAGCTATCTGGCGGTCTTCCGCAGGGCGATGCACGCCATGCACCGCGTCAAGGACACCAGGCCGCCCTTGCGCCAGGCGCACATCATCGTGGTCTCGGCCGTCGGACTGCTCGTCCTGCTGATGGCCAGTGCCTTCGCCCTCGTGCTCACCGGACCCCTGGCGCGCTGGCTCGGACGCCGCGCGGGCCTGGCGCAGGCCGGGGAGACGGTGTGGGAGGGCCTCAAGTGGCCCGTGCTGCTCTGTCTGGTCGCCTGCCTCATCCTGGTCCTCTTCAGCACCGGCCCACGCTCCGCGCGGAGCCTGCGCGGGGCGCTGCCCGGCGGGGTGCTCGCGGCGTTCCTGTGGCTGGTCGCCTCGGCCGGATTCGCGCTGTACGCGACCCACATCGCCAGCTACAGCCGGCTGTACGGTTCGCTGGCCGGCGTGGTGGTCTTCCTGATCTGGATCTGGTTCACCAACCTGGCACTCCTGACCGGCGCCCAGTTCAACGTCGAACTGGCCCGCACCGACGATCAGGAGCGTGAGGTGTCCTGAAGCGCCTCCGGGCCTTGTGGGAGCGCTCCCAGAGGGGAAGGATGGGGCGATGACCCGGACCGCGTACGTACGCCCCTACCGGCCCGCCGACCAGGAGGCCCTCGCGGACATCTGCGTCCGCACGGCCGACAACGGCGGGGACAGCACGCATCTGTACCCCGACCCCGCGCTGATGCCCGCCCTGTTCGCCGCGCCCTACGCCCACCTGGAACCGGACCTGACCTTCGTCCTGGACGACGGTTCCGGCAGGGCGGTCGGCTACGTCCTCGGAACCGCGGACACACGGCGGTTCGCCGAGGCCTTCCGTGAGAGCTGGCTCCCCCTCGTCACGGACCGCTTCCCCGAGCCGGAGGGCGAACCCGGAACGCTCACCGAGGCGATGACGGCTCTGCTGTACCGCCCCGAGCGCATGGTCCTCCCGGAGCTCGACGCACACCCCGCGCACCTCCACATCGACCTGCTGCCCCCGTGGCAGCGCAAGGGGTACGGCAGGGAGCTGATGGGCGCCTTCCTGGGCGCCCTGCACCGGAAGGGGGTCCGGGCGGTCCATCTGTCCATGCTGACGGCGAACACCCCGGCCCGGGCCTTCTACGACCGGCTCGGGTTCCAGGTGATCGACGTACCCGACCCCGGGCCCCTCACATATCTGGGGCGTTCCACCGCGGGTGTGGAGCCGGTGGGCTGGGCAGGTAGTGGAGGGCGAGCCCGGGAGAGGGCCCGGACCGCCGGTTCGGAGGGGTGAGTGGCATGACGGAGCAGCGCGCGTGGAGTTTCGCGGACGACCGGGGCAGGCTGGTGGCGGCGGACCGCCGGCCGTCCCGGGTGCTCGCGTACATCCAGGCGGGAGCGACACTGTGGGACTACGGGATACGCCCGGAGGGGATCTTCGGCTCCGGACACGACGGGGCGGTGCCCGACCTGGCGAAGACCGGCACCCTCCCGCTGGACACCGTGGACTACCGGGGCGCGGGTGACGACCTGGACGTGGACACGCTGCTGCGCGGCAGGCCCGACCTGGTCGTCGCCGTCAGCTACGGCCACGGTCAGCTCTACGGACTGGACCCGGACACCGCCAAGCACCTGGAGGAGCACGTCCCGGTCGTCGTGATCGACGTGGGCCAGGCGCGCACCCTCGACCGGGTCGCCGAGCGGTTCGCCGAGCTCGCCCGCTCGCTCGGCGGCGCGCCCGTCCCGGACGCATCCGGTGAACTGCACGCGGCCCGGGAGCGGTTGAGCGCGGCCACCCGCACCCCCGGCGGCCCCAGGGTGGTTGCTCTTTCGCCCGCGGGGCCCGAGCAGGCGTACGTCGCGCGGCCCCAGATGTGGCCCGAACTGCGGGTGCTGGCCGAGCTCGGGGTCGGCCTGGTGTCCCCGCCCGACGGGGCCGGGGTCAACTGGGCCACCGTCGACTGGGCGGAGGCCGCGGCGCTGGAGCCCGGCATCGTGCTGACGGACATCAGGTCCAACGCGGTCCCGCTCGACGGGATCGCCGACCCCGCCTGGGAAGCGGCCGGCCGGGGCGTGCGCACCGTGCCGTGGAACCCGGAACCGCTGTGCAGCCCACAGGCCCACGCACGCTTCCTGGAGCTCGTCGCGGAGGCGGTGGAGGAGGCGGCGGCCAGCTGACAAGTTTCCCAAAAATATTCTGCAAAAAGTATTTGGCAAAGCGGTGATGCGCTCTAGGCTGCCGCCATGGACAGCGACGCCACACATCGTGTACTCGACCCCGAGCGGGACCCGGCGGCCCTGAAGGCGCTCACGCACCCCCTGCGCCTGAGGCTGCTCGGCCTGCTGCGGCTGCACGGTCCGGCCACCGCGAGCGAACTGGCGGTCAGGACCGGGGAGTCGTCGGCGTCGACCAGCTACCACCTCAGGGTGCTGGCCAAATACGCCTTCGTCGCGGAGGCCGAGCACCGTGACGGGCGCGAACGCCGCTGGAAGGCCGTGCACGCCGTCACCTCGGCGAGCAACGCGGCGATGCTCGCCACGCCCGCGGGCCGGGCCATGCTGGTGCTGGGCAGGCGCCGCCAGGTCGAGCACCTGCAGCAGTCGATGGAGCAGCACGAGGCGGACATCGACGCGGGCCGGCTCGGCGAGGAGTGGCACGACGCCTCGGGGATCGACGATCTGATGCCGCGTCTGACGCCCGAGTCCCTCCGCGAACTCCGCGACGCGATCACGGCGAAGCTCGGTGAGCTGACCGCGCGCGACGAGGACGACCCACGGGCCCGGCAGGTCGTGCTGCTCACCGCCGGACTCCCGCTGGCCGGGAACGGGGCGGACGCGCCCGCCGCCGACGCGGCTCCGAACGCCGGAAGAGCCCGGTGAACCTGGTGCCCGGGGGCGGGAAGGCCCCTGCCGCCATGCCCGACGCACGCACGGCGCGCCGCAGGTTCGTCGTCGTCTCGTTCCTCTTCTGGCTCCCTGCGGGCCTCGGCATGGCGCCGATGGTGCTGCTCTTCACCGAGCGCGGCCTCGCCCTCACCGCCGTCGCCGGAGCGTTCGCCGCGCACTCCCTGACCGCCGCCGCCCTGGAGCTCCCCACCGGCGGGCTCTCCGACGTGATCGGCCGTCGCGCCGTCCTGGCCGGCGCGGGTCTGCTCAACGTCTGCGCCCTCACGCTCATGGCCCTCGGCACCACCACCTGGGTGATCATCCTCGGCACGGCCCTCATGGGTGCGGGCCGCGCCCTGTCCAGCGGGCCCGCCGAAGCCTGGTACGTCGACACCGTGCACGCCGCTTCCGGCCCCGACGCCGATCTCCGTACGGGGCTGGCGCACGGCAGCGCCGCCTCGTCCGGCGCCGTCGCGCTCGGCGTCCTCCTCGGAGGGGCGCTGCCCTGGCTGCTCGGCCTCGGCCCGGACCCGGGGGCCCGGCTGCGGGCGCTCACCTCGGACCTGGTCCTGCCGCTCTCTGTGCCTGTACTCCTCGGCGTGGTCATCGACATCGTCTTCGTCAGCTACGTCCTGACCGCCCTGACGGAGCCGCCCCGCCCCGCGGCCACCCTGCGCGGCGTGCTGCGGGGCGTCCCCGGAGCCATCGCCTCGGGGATCCGGCTCGGCGCCGGGGACACCCTGATCCGGCGCATCCTGATGACCACGGGCGCTGCGGGTACGGCCCTCGCCGCTCTCGAACTGCTCACCCCGGGCCGCGCCGCCGCGCTGACCGGGACCGCGGAGTCCGGGGCGGTCCTCTTCGCGGGCCTGGCCGCCGCCGGGTTCGCGTGCTCGGCGCTCGGGAGCCGGCTGGCGCCCCTCGTCGCCCGGCTCGCGGGGGACGCGGAACGCGCGGTCCTAGCGAGCCTCTGCGCGAGCGTGGCCGGTCTGCTGGCGCTCGGCGCCACCGTGTCCGCCACCGGAGCACCCGCGCTGACCGCGGCCGTCGTGGGATACGGACTGGTCTACCTGGGGCTGGGCGCGGCGGGGCCCACCGAGAACGACCTCCTGCACCGCCGCGTCGACACCTCCGGCCGGGCGACGGCCCTCTCCGTGCAGTCGCTGGCCCAGCAACTCGTGGGGGCGGCCGCCGGCCTGGTCGTCGGCGCACTGCCCGCGGGGCCGCTGCCCTGGCTGCTCGGTGCCGTGGTGCTTCTGGCCGGAGCACTCCTGTGGACCCGGCGCACCGCCTCCGCTCCGCAGGCCGCCCCCGCCCCCGGGTGGGACGGGGGCTGACCTCTCTGCTCCGTACGGACGCCCCGGATCGCGCGGGGCCGCGCCCTTGGCCAGGCTGGCCCGGAGCCGGGACGCGAGATCCCCGTACTTCCAGGAGCCGAGATGCAGCAGGACAAGCACCCGTCGTACCGTCCCGTCGTCTTCCGCGACCGTTCCGCCGGGTACGCCTTTCTGACCCGGTCCACCGCGTCGAGCGAGCAGACGATCGACTGGGACGACGGCAACAGCTACCCGGTCATCGACGTGGAGATCTCCGCCGAGAGCCACCCCTTCTTCACCGGCAAGGCGCGGGTGGTCGACACTGAGGGCCAGGTCGCCAAGTTCGAGCGCCGCTACGGTGACGAGGGGGGTGGGGACGCCTCCTGAGCCCCGGGTCTCCACGGCTTTCCGCACACGGGGCAGAATCGTCGGCAGTGTGCCCCGTGACCGCCGCGCCTCACCGGGGCACGACCGCCCGCGTTCCCCAGGAGACCCGCCCCCATGCCCGACAGCCCCGCCCTGCTGGTCATCGGCGAATGCGTCGCCGACATCGTCCGGCTGCCGGGCGCCCCGGACCGGATCCACCCCGGCGGCAGTCCCGCGAACGTCGCGTACGGTCTGGCCAGACTCGGCCGGGACACCACTCTGATCACCCAGCTCGGCCAGGACTCCGACGGGCGGCTGATCGAGGACCACCTCGCCTCCGCCGGGGTGCGGGTCCTGACGGACGGCGCCGACGCGCCCACCCCGGCCGCCACGGTCGAGCTGGACGACGCAGGCCGGGCGACGTACAGCTTCGAGATCACCTGGACGCTGGGCCCGGTCGCGCCCTCGGGGGAGCCGCCCCTGCACGTTCATACGGGCTCCGTCGCCACCGCCCTCGAGCCCGGTGCGGACACCGTCCTGGAGCTCGTCCGGTCGCTCCGGAGGACGGCGACCGTCAGTTACGACCCCAACGTGCGGCCCGCGCTGATGGGGGACCACGCCCTTGCCGTGCACCGGGCCGAGCGCATCGTCGCGCTGAGCGACATCGTCAAGGCCAGCGACGAGGACCTGCGGTGGCTGTACCCGGACGAAGCCCCGGAGAAGGCCGCCGAGCGCTGGCTCCGGTCCGGGCCGGCGCTGGTCCTGGTCACCCGCGGAGCCGCAGGCGCGACAGCGTTCGTGCCGGGCACGGACGTGAGCGCCGGGGCGCCGCCCGTCCAGGTCGTGGACACCGTGGGCGCCGGTGACGCCTTCATGTCCGGCACGCTGCACGCCTTGGCCTCGCACGGCCTGCTCGGGGCGGGGAGCCGTGCACGGCTGCGCACCCTGGACGCCGAGGTCCTGGGCGACGTACTGCGCCACGCCGTGGCGTCGGCCGTCGTGACCGTCGCACGGGCAGGCGCCCTGCCTCCCGACGAGGAGGAGCTGTCAGCGGCTCTGACCAGCGGACCGGCCCCGGAGCGGTAGGGGGTCGAGGGGGTGTCCTCGCCCGCACCACGGTCGTTGATTCTTTCATGACCGTGACCCTTACCGACACCGTCCCACCGTCCACCACCGAACTGCTGACCGGCGTCCTCCTCGGCCCGGGACACCGCCGCGAGCACGGATTCTGGCAGCGGCTGATCAGCACAGAACCGTTCCGCCGCCCCGCCGGCGGAACGCCCGAAGAGCGCCTGGAACTCGCCTACGACCGGTTGCGGATCCTCAACCTCTCCCTGGACAGCGGAGCGCGCCTCGCCTCCGACCCACGCGCGCTGGCCGCCCTGCACGCCTGGCTCGGCCCGGTGGACCCCGCGCTGACGACCGTGGCGGGCATCCACTACAACCTCTTCCTCGGCAGCCTCCTTGACCACGAATGCGCCGGCCGCCGCGACCTGTCGGACTACCTGACGATGCGGCGCATCGGCACCTTCCTCTGTACGGAGGTGGCGCACGGCAACAACGCGGCGGCCATGGAGACCACCGCCACGTACGACCGTGAGCGGGACGGATTCGTCCTGCACACCCCCAACCCGGGCGCGCAGAAGTTCATGCCCAACACGAGCCCGGCGGGCGGGGCGAAGTCTGGCCTGGTCGCCGCCCGCCTGGTCGCCGACGGTTCGGACCACGGGGTACGCCTCTTCCTGGTGCCGCTCACCGACGACGCGGAGGCGCTGCCGGGCATCCGGGTGCGCCGGCTGCCCGCCCGGATGGGCAGCCCGGTGGACCACTGCCTGACCTCGTTCGACCGGCTCTTCGTGGAGCGGGACGCCCTGCTGGGATCCGCCGAAGAGGGCGACGCACCGGGGGAGTTCAGGACCGGGCCGGGGGACAGGCGGCGGCGCTTCCTCACCTCGATCGGGCGGGTCACCCCCGGCCGGATCTCCATGAGTGCCTGTGCGGCGGGATCGGCCCGCGCGACCCTGGCGGTCGCCGTGCGCTACGGCGGCCACCGGATGATCTCCGGCAGCCGGGGCGCGCCGCCGGTCCCCGTCAACGCCCACCGGACCCATCACGGACCGCTCGCCTCGGCCATGGCCACGGTCTTCGCCATGAGCCTGCTGTACCGCAGGGCGCAGGAGCGGTGGGAGGCCTGCACGGACGAGGACGGGCGGGCGGAGGCGGGCAGACTCGTCGACGTCGCCAAGGCGTGGATCACCTGGCGGGCCCGAGACGTCATCGTCGAGAGCCGTGAACGCTGCGGCGCGCAGGCGCTCCTGGAGAACAACGGCATGACCGAACTCGTCACGGGCGTGGAGGGGGCCATCACCGCCGAGGGCGACAACATCGCCCTGTACGCCAAGGCGGCCGCGGACATGCTCTTCGCCGCCGAGCCCGGCCGCGACGACGTCCCGGGCCCGGCCCCGCACCCCGGCGACCTGGCCGACCCGCGCTTCCTGGGCAGCCTCCTCGCCTCGGTCCAGGACATCTGGTTCGCCAGGGCCAGGACCCGCGCGCTGCGGGCGCCCGACGCCGACGCCCTGGAGAGGTGGAACTCGGCCTCGGGCCCCGCCCTGCGCGGGGTCGAGGCCTATGCGTACCGGCAGGCCGCCGAGGCCTACGCCGAGGCCCGCGCGACGCTTCCCCCGGGGGCGGCCAGGGACCGGCTGGGGGAGCTCGAGCGGCTGTTCGTCTTCGAGTGGCTCTCCCGCAACAGCGGCGATCTGCTGGCCGCCGGTCTCCTGAGCGGCGATCAGGTGGACGCCCTCCCCGAGGCCGTGGAGGAGCATGTGGCGGCCGTCGCCACGCACGCCGCCGAACTGGCCGAGTCCTTCGCCCTGCCCGAGGAACTGCTCGCCGACTGGCCGATCGCCGGCCCCGGCTACGCGGACGCCTACGACGATCCCGGTGGCCCGTGGAACACCGGCCCGGCGGACGCCCGATGAGCGCCGGCTGCAGGGGGCGGGCGATGTGCGGCCGACTGGGCGAGCGCCTGGAGATCCTTGGACTGCGCGCCGTCCTGCTGGCCTACTGGGGCACCACATCCGTGCTCGCCCGCCGGAGCGGGAAGCCGCACACCGACGGAGGCGAATCGGTTCACCCCAAGAGCTGACCCGCCCGACGTCCGCGCCGGTACGGCGGGGAGACGCCCGCCGTACCGGCGACGGCCCCGAGGCCGCCCCCACGTCGCGTGATAGCTTGCAGACGCCAGTCACACTCCACGTGGAGTCAGGGAATCCGGTGCGAATCCGGAGCTGACGCGCAGCGGTGAGGGGGACGGGCGGGGCCACGGCCACTGGGACACCCTCGGGTGCACCGGGAAGGCGCCCCGTCCGGACGAACCCGAGTCCGAAGACCTGCTGGCACCCGCTTCCGCACCGGGAGCGGAACTCCGTACCGGGCTTCGCGCATGAGCCCAGAGAACGCCGAGGGACTCCGTGCCGCCCATAGCCAGCACCGTACGCCGAACTGCCCTGCTCGTCGCGGGACTCGTCCTCCTGACCGCCTGCGGCGGGGGCGGGAACGAGCCCGCCGCCGACACCGCGCAGGACGACGCCGCCGCAGGCTTCCCGGTGACCCTGAAGAACTGCGGCCGTACGGTGACCGTCGACGCCGCACCGCGGCACGCCGTCTCCCTCAACCAGGGATCGACGGAGATCCTCCTCTCCCTGGGCCTCGCCGACCGGCTCGCCGCCACCGCGACCTGGACGGACCCGGTGATGAAGGGCCTGGAGAAGGACGAGTCCACGGTGCCCCGTCTCGCCGAGAACCAGCCCTCCTCCGAGAAGGTCCTCGCCGAGGAACCCGACTTCGTCACCGCCTCGTTCGAGTCGACCCTCGGCAAGGGCGGCGTGGCGTCACGCGACCAGTTCGAGGAACTGGGCGTACCCACATACCTCTCACCCGCCGACTGCGCGGGCAAGGACAACACCGGCAGCAGCGACGGCTCCCGCACCGAGCCTCTGACCATGGACCGGGTCTACGGCGAAGTGCGCGACCTGGCGAAGGTGTTCGGCGTCCCGGAGCGGGGCGAGAAGCTGGTGACGAGCCTCCGGACCCGCATCGACAAGGCGACCGCGGGCATCGACGCGTCCGACACCACGATGCTCTACTGGTTCGCCAACGCGGAGGCCCCCTACCTGGCGGGGTGCTGCGGAGCCCCCGGCATCATCACCGGGGAGCTCGGCGCGAAGAACGTCTTCGACGACACCCACGAGGAATGGCCCCAGATCAACTGGGAGACCGTCGCCGACCGCAACCCCGACGTGCTGGTCATCGGCGACCTGACCCGTAAGTCGCAGACCGCCGAGAGCGCCCAGAAGAAGATCGAGTTCCTGGAGTCCAACCCCGCCACGAAGAACCTGGACGCCGTCAAGCACAAGCGGTACGTCCTGCTCAGCGGCCAGGCCATGAATCCGACCATCAGGACCGTGGAGGGCGTGGAGCAGGTGGCGGCCGGGCTGCGCTCGTTCGGACTCGCGGGGTGACGGACACCGGACACGTACCGGACGTACCGAAATCCCTTCACGGGACCGCGCACCTGCCGGACCTACCGACGGACGTGCACATCACGGGAGTGCGCGTCGAGCAGCCGCCCGCGGTCCCGGCTGCCGCAGGGGCCCGGATCCTGCGTGACGGCCTGCTGTGGAGCGCAGGGATCGCCCTGCTGCTCCTGTCCGTCGCGGTCGCCGTCACCATCGGTCCCGCCCGCATCTCGGTCCCGGACGTCTGGTCGGCGGTGGCCTCGCACCTCGGCATCGGTCACGGGCGGCTGAGCCCGATCCGGGACGGCATCATCTGGAACCTGCGCATGCCCCGCACCCTGCTCGCCGCGGTGTGCGGCGCCGGGCTCGCGGTGTGCGGCACCGTGATGCAGTCGCTGCTGCGCAACCCGCTCGCCGACCCGTTCGTCCTCGGCGTCTCCTCGGGGGCGTCCACCGGCGCGGTCGTGGTCGTCGTCCTGGGCGTCGGCGGGGGAGCGGTCTCCGTCTCGGGCGGCGCCTTCGCCGGGGCCCTGCTCTCCTTCGCCCTCGTTCTGCTGCTCAGCCACACACTCGGCGGATCCACCGACCGGGTCGTCCTCTCCGGGGTCGCGGCCATGCAGCTCTTCTCCGCGCTCACCTCCTTCGTCGTGATGACCGCCGCCGACGCCGAGCAGACCAAGGGCGTGCTCTTCTGGCTGCTCGGCTCACTGAGCGGGGTCGGCTGGAGCGACGTGTGGATGTGCTCCGCCGTGCTCGCCGTGGCCCTGCTGATCTGCCTGGGTCACGCCCGTACGCTCGACGCCTTCGCCTTCGGCCAGGACGCCGCCGCCGCGCTGGGGGTGCACGTGGCCCGCACCCGGATCGTGCTGCTCTGCACCACCGCGCTGCTGACCGCGGCCCTCGTCAGCTCGGCGGGCGCCATCGGGTTCGTCGGCCTCGTCCTGCCGCACGCGGCCCGGGCGCTGACCGGGTCGGGGCACCGGAGGCTGCTGCCGGTGACGGCACTCGCCGGAGCCGTGTTCCTGGTCTGGGTCGACACGCTGGCCAGGACCGTCCTCGACCCCCAGGAGGTCCCGGTCGGCGTGGTCACCTCCCTCATCGGGGTGCCCGTCTTCGTCCTGATCCTGCACCGCACGCGGAGGAGCCCGTGAACCGGACGGAGACCCCCGGCGACGGCCTGCGGGCCGCGCGGGTCAGCAGGGAGGCCGGCGGGAGGATCGTCCTCGACGGGGTGAGCATCGCGCCGCCGCCCGGCACCACCGTCGGGCTCCTCGGGCCGAACGGCTCCGGCAAGACCACGCTGCTCCGGGTGATGGCGGGCGTACTCGCCCCCGGTGCGGGCGTCGTCACGCTCGACGGCCGCACCCTCGCCGAGACGGGCCGGCGAGCCGTGGCACGCCGGGTGGCCGTCGTCGACCAGCACGCCTCCACCCAGGTCGACCTGAGCGTGCTGGACGTCGTACGACTCGGCCGCATCCCGCACCGGCGCGCCTGGTCAGGGCCGGGCCCCGAGGACGACGACGCCGTACGCGAGGCACTCACGCGCACCGGGCTCGCCGACCGCGCCGGGCAGTCCTGGCACACCCTGTCCGGCGGCGAGCGCCAGCGCGTGCAGATCGCCCGCGCCCTGGCCCAGCAGCCGCGTGAACTCCTGCTCGACGAACCCACCAACCACCTGGACATCCAGCACCAGCTGGAGCTGCTGTCCCTGGTCGCCGCGCTGCCCGTCACCGCGGTGATCGCCCTGCACGACCTCAATCTGGCCGCCATGTTCTGCGACCGGGTCACCGTCATGAAGGAGGGCCGGGTGGTCGCCGGCGGAACGCCCTCGGAGGTCATCACCGAGGAACTCATCGCCGACGTCTACCGGGTACGCGCGGTCGTGACACCGGAAGGGCCCGACGGGCGCCCCGCGGTGCGGTTCCTGCCGGGCGAGGCCGTCCGCGGACCGCACAAGTGCGACGAGAGGGCGGGCCCGTGAACCACCCGGGTCCGCCCCTCGCTACTGTCGCGCGGCCTTTCGCCGCTGTGTGAGGGGGTCAGCGACGACGTCCCTGGCCGAACTCGCCGCCCGTGTCCTTGCCGCTGCCCATGTCGTCCTTGCCGTCCGCGTAGTCGATCTTCTCCTTGCGGAGTTCGGCGGAGACTTCCTTCTGCTCGGTGACCTTGCTGGTTTCGAGACGGACCCGCTCCACCGGGACCGCCTCCTTGCGGACGGTGGCTCGTTCGGCGTGGAGGGTGACTTCGACGTCCTGATCGCCGAGGTCGGTCCCCTTCATGCCGGTGACCTTCTCGCCCGGCTGCAGAGGCTCGCGCACCACGCGCACCTCCTCGTGGGACACCGGCACGGTCCGCGTGACGTTCTCGGTCACGACGTACTTGTGCAGGCGTGCCTTTCCGCTCTCGTACTCCTCCGTGCCGACCTGGAGCTGCTCCTCGGAGCGGACCATCTCCTCACGGCCGCCGGCACCTGCGGCGGACCGCTCGGCTCCGGCTCCGGCGAGCGGGCGGGACGTGGACGACGTGTCCATGTCGCGGTGCCTGCCCGTTCCGGCGGTGGTACCGGTGGCCTTCGCCTGGCCGCCGGTCGTGCGAGCGGTGCCGGCGGCGCCGGCCGCCCCGGCCGCACCCGCGGCACCCATGGCTCCCGTTCCGGTCCCGGACGTCGTGCGCGCGTCACCGCCCGCTCCGGCGTGGCCGGTGCCCTTCCTGGTCATGCCGTAGTGCCGGTAGAGCTCCTCCTCCTCGGAGACGGAGAGGTGGGCGTCCGCGTCCACCCGGGGGGCGTCCTTGACGCGGTCCTTCGGATGCGAGACGTGCAGGTCGGAGCCCACCCGGCGGGCTCCGGCGAGCGGTACGAAGCTCTCCTTCATGCCGAACATGCCGGTCTTGACCGTGATCCAGTCGGGCTTGCCGGTGTCGTCGTCGACGTACACCCGCCCCACTGTGCCGACCTTCTCTCCGTCGCTGTCGTAGACGGTCAGACCGTCGAGTTCGCCGGAATCCGTGAAACCGTCAGCGGCTCCCATGGCCGATTCCTCCTCGCCCGGGCGCGTCCTGCGGGTGGTTCCAGCAGGGAAGGCGCGTCCGGATTCCATCGCGCCTCACCCGGTTGGACGGTGCAACTGCCCGGCCCGGGCGGCGAGCGGCCCAGGACACCGGGGAGGGGCGGTGGCCCCGTTCCACGCGGGTGTCGGCCCGCAGTGCGCGTTACGCCATACGGGTGAGTGTGCGCCCCCGGTGCGCCGGAGGCGCGGCCCCGCACCGCCCGTATGATCGACGCGCGGCCGCCGACCGTCGGCAGGCTCGTCCCGGGGGGTACGCCATCACATCCGTAGGCATCCGCCTGCCCCGGCAGCGCGGCGAGCTGCTGACCCGCCAGGAGGACGGCCTCGGGCTGCACCACCTGGTGTGGCGGCTGGGGCCCGGCTGGCGGGTGTGCAGCAGCGCCGTGCTCGGCGGCGGCATCGGCCCGCGCGCCTGGATCCTGAACGCCCAGGTGCCCGGCGGCTACCCCCGCCTCGACCCCGACCGGCACCTCGCGGAGATCGCGGCGGCCGAGGCGCTCGACGGCCCCGGCGCCGGACTGATGACAGCCGCCGACGTCACCGCGCATACCGTCGCCGACGACGGCGACGTGACCGCCACCGTCACCAGCGGCCTCGGCGTACGGGGATGGGCCGCGGCCCCGGCGGAGGGCACCGACGGCCCCCTGTCGCCGGGAACCGTCAACATCGTCGTCACCCTCCCCGTGGCCCTCTCCGACGCCGCCCTGGTCAACGCGGTGGCCACCGCCACCGAGGCGAAGGTCCAGGCGCTCGTGGACGCCGGACTCGACTGCTCCGGGACACCGACGGACGCGGTGTGCGTCGCCGCGCCCGACCCGGGGGAGCAGCCCGGTGAACCGTTCGCCGGACCACGTTCGCTCTGGGGCGCGCGACTCGCCAGGGCGGTGCACCGCGCTGTTCTGGAGAGTGCGCTGCGGCAGTCTTGAGACGTACGGGCCCCAAGGCCCGCCCGCCGACGAAGGGAACCTCCCCATGACCACCGCATCCCCCGTCGACGCCCCCGGCACGCCGACCGTCGCGGTCCTCGGCACCGGGATCATGGGATCCGGGATGGCCCGCAGCCTGCTCAGGGACCGGCTCCCCGTCCGGGTCTGGAACCGCACACGGGCCAAGGCCGAACCGCTGGCCGCCCAGGGCGCCACCGTGACGGACACGCCCGACGACGCCGTACGCGGAGCCGACGTCGTCCTCACCGCCCTGACGGACGCCCGGTCCGTGGCGCAGACCCTCACCGCCGCGACGCCCGGTCTGCGGCCGGGGCAGGTGTGGCTGCAGAGCGCCACCGTCGGCCTCGACGCCACTGCCGACCTCGTCCACCGGGCCGCCGGACTGGGGCTGGTCTACCTCGACGCCCCGGTCTCAGGCACCAAGCAGCCCGCGGAGCAGGGCACACTCACCGTGTTCGTCTCCGGCCCGTCCGGCGCCCGGGCGACGGTCCTGCCCGTCCTGGAGTCGATCGGGCAGCGCACCGTATGGGTCGGGGAGGAGCCCGGAGCCGCCACCCGGCTCAAGCTCGTCGCCAACACCTGGGTGATCAACATGGTCAACAGCGTGGCGGAATGCCTCAATCTCGCCGAGGGGCTCGGGCTCGACCCGCAGCTCTTCCTGGACGCGATGAAGGGCGGCCCGCTGGACACCCCGTACCTCCAGGGCAAGTCCGCGGCGGTGCTCTCCGGCGACCTCACCCCGAGCTTCGCGCTGTCCACCGCGCTCAAGGACTCCCGGCTGATCCTCGACGCGGCCGAGGCGTCCGGGGTGACACTCGACCTGGTCGCCGCCTCCGCCGAGCGGTTCGCCCGGGCGGAGGCGGCCGGACACGGGGACCAGGACATGATCGCCACGTACTACGCGGGCCGCCCCGAGTAGCCGCCTCTTCAGACCACGGTCACCGGGTGCCTCACCACCGCGTCGAAGAGGTAGCCCTGCGTGTTGTGCGCCGTCGTCGCCGGCTGCGTGCGGCCCGTCCGGTCCGTCGCACGCGCGAGCAGCACACCAGGGCCGGGCGCCGTCGGAACCCAGTCGGCGGTCCAGCGGACCCAGCTTCCGGCCCTGGGCTCGTCGCGCAGCCGTGCCGGACGCCACCGGGTGCCGCCGTCCGTGCTGACCTCGACGGAGCGCACCGGCGCGCCGCCCGACCAGGACCGGCCGGTGAGCAGATGCCTGCGGTGGGCTGCGAACGACGCGCCCTGCGCGAGCTCGAACGCGCTCTTGAGCGTCTGGCGGGTCAGCGGGGCGCTGCCCTCGGGCGGGTAGCCGGGGCCGAAGAGCCGGTACAGGCCCGTGTTCCACGGGCTCAGCAGCGGCTCCGCGCTCACCTCGATGTCGCCCACCCACTTGATGTTTGCTATGCCCACCCAGGACGGCACGATCAGACGCACCGGAGCCCCGTGGTCCGGTGGCAGTGGCTCGCCGTTCATCTCGTACGCGAGTAGCACGTCGTCCAGGGCCTTCGCCACCGGCAGGGGCCTGCGGACCCGGCCCAGGTTCGTGCCGTCGCTGATGACCTCCGCGTCCAGGCCGCGCGGCAGCACGTCGACCGCCTTCCTGCTGATCCCGGCCCGGCGCAGCACCTCGGCGAGCCGCACCCCGCGCCAGCGTGCCGTCCCGATCGCTCCCAGGGTCCACGCGGTGCCGGTAACCGTCTGGCCCTGCTGCGAGGTGAAGAAGCTGCGGCCGTTGCCCGCGCACTCGACGAACGCGGTGCGGGAGACGGACGGCAGGGCGCGCAGAGCCTCGTACGAGAAGTCCACCGGACCGCCGCTGAGTCCGCTGCCCCAGACCGTCAGCTTCCAGTCCGCCGCGTCGATCACCGGTGTCGCGGTGTGGTTGCGGACGAAGAAGCGGTCGACGGGAGTCAGCAGCCCGGTGTCCCTCAGCGCCGCGAAGTTCGTCTCGGCGTTCGTGCCGCGCACCGTGAACAGCTCCGGCGGCAGGGGCTTCACCACCCCGTCCAGCGACGGCCCGGCGTGGGCGGGGGCCGCGACGGCCGGGATCAGCGGAGCCGCGACCGAGGCCGCGGCGACCAGCTTCAGCAGATCACGGCGGTCGATGCCCGCCGATCTCGCCCCGCCACGGACCCATTGGCGGAGCCGCGTGCGGTCGTACGAGGCTTCGGACTGTACGGAACTCATGGGCGCTCCAGAGGAAGAGGTCTGCGGTTCTGCTGTTCGGCGGTTCTGCGGTTCTGCCGTTCTGCGACAAGGAACGGGATCGCGTCAGTTCGGCGGGCCCGGGGGTGCCGGAGGCGCGGGGGGCGCCGGAGGCAGCAACTCCCGTACGAGAGAGCCCACCTGGTCGGTCTCGATGAGGAACCCGTCGTGCCCGTAAGGGGATTCGACGATCCGGGGCCGGTCGGCGCCGGGCAGCAGCGCCGCCGTCTCCGCCTGCTGCGCCGGCGGGTACAGCCGGTCCGAATCGATGCCCGCGATCAGGGCCGGCATGTCCGCCCGGGCCAGCGCCCGCGCGGCTCCGCCGCGTCCCCGGCCCACGTCGTGCGCGTTCATCGCCTCGGTGAGCACCACATAGCTGCCCGCGTCGAAACGCCGTACCAGCTTGGCCGCGTGATGGTCGAGGTACGACTCCACCTGGTAGCGCCCGCCCAGCGAGGGCAGTTCGCCGGGCTGCGCGCGCCGGCCGAACCGCGCCGCCAGCTCCGGCTCGCTTCGATACGTGACATGGGCGATCCGCCGCGCCAGCCCGAGCCCCTGGTGCGGACCCGAGCCGGGCGGGGCGTCGTGGTAGCCGCCGCCCCGCCACCCCGGGTCGCTCCGGATCGCGGCGATCTGCGTGCTGCCCCAGGCGATCTGTTCGGCCGATGACGCGGCGGGAGCGGCCAGCACCAGCAGCGACCCGGTGCGGTCGGGCCGGCTCACCGCCCATTCGAGCGCCCGCATCCCGCCCATCGAGCCGCCGATCACCGCCGCCCACCGGCCGATCCCCAGGGCATCGGCCAGCAGCGCCTCGGCCGAGACCTGGTCACGGACCGTCAGGTAGGGGAAGTCCCCGCCCCAGTGGGAGCCGTCCGGACGCAGGGAGGACGGACCCGTGCTGCCCTGGCAGCCGCCCAGGACGTTGGGTGCGACGACGAACCAGCGGTCGGTGTCCAGTGCCCGGCCAGGACCGATCAGCGCGTCCCACCAGCCGGCCGACGGATGCCCGGGCCCGGCGGGGCCCGCCGCGTGGCTGTCACCGGTCAGCGCGTGCAGGACCAGCACCGCGTTGGAGCCGTCCGGCGCCGGCCGGCCCCAGGTCTCGTACGCCAGCCGCACACCCGGCAGCGTGGCACCGGACTCGAGCCCCAGCGGTCCGTCCAGCTCGACCCACGAACGGCGGCCGGGCGGATCCCCCTCCCGCCGGCCTCCGGAAGCCGGCGGAAGAGGGAGAACAGGGGGTGCGGCGACCCGGTTCAGGACGCGGCCTTCGCGGCGCGGAAACCTGCCTCCAGATCCGCCTTCAGGTCGTCCACGTTCTCCAGGCCCACCGAGAGCCGTACCAGCCCCGCGGTCGCTCCCGTGGCGGCGAGCTGCTCCTCGGTCAGCTGGCTGTGCGTCGTGGACGCCGGGTGGATGATCAGGCTCCGTACGTCACCGATGTTGGCGAGGTGGCTGAACAGCTCGACCGCGTCCACGAACCGCTTGCCCGCCTCCACCCCGTCCCGGAGCTCGAAGGCGAGCACGGCGCCGGCGCCGCGCGGCAGGTAGCGCTGCCCGGCCTCGTACCAGGGGCTCGACTCGAGTCCCGCGTAGTGCACCGCCGACACCTCGTCGCGGCCCTCCAGCCAGCGGGCGAGTGCCAGAGCGTTGGACGTGTGCCGCTCCAGGCGCAGGCTCAGCGTCTCCACGCCCTGGAGGAGCAGGAAGGCCGAGTGCGGCGACAGCGCGGGCCCGAGGTCGCGCAGCAGCTGGACCCGCAGCTTCACGGCGAAGGCGCCGTGCCCGAGGTCCGGCCAGTACCGCAGGCCGTGGTAGCTGGGGTCGGGGGTGTGGAAGTCCGCGAAGCGCTCGGCGTGCGCACCGAAGTCGAAGGTGCCGCCGTCCACGACGACACCGCCGATCGTGGTGCCGTGACCGCCGAGGAACTTGGTCGCGGAGTGGATCACGATGTCCGCTCCGTGCTCCAGCGGCCGCAGGAGGTAGGGCGTGGGCACCGTGTTGTCGACGATCAGCGGAAGGCCCGCGTCGTGCGCGACGTCCGCCACGCTCCGGATGTCGAGGACGTCACCACGCGGATTGCCGAGCGTCTCCGCGAACAGGGCCTTGGTGTTGGGCCTGACGGCCGCCCGCCACGCCTCGACGTCATCGGGGTCCTCGACGAACGACACCTCGATGCCGAACCGGGGGAGTGTGTGCCGGAACAGGTTGTACGTACCGCCGTAGAGGGAGGCGGAGGAGACGATGTGGTCCCCGGCGCCCGCCAGCGTCAGGAGCGCGAGCGTCTCGGCCGCCTGGCCGGAGGCGAGCGCGACGGCGGCGACGCCGCCCTCGAGCGCGGCGATCCGCTGTTCCAGGACGTCCTGCGTGGGGTTGTGGATCCGGGTGTAGATGTTGCCGGGCTCGGCCAGCGAGAAGAGGTCGGCCGCGTGCTTGGTGTCCTTGAAGACGAAGGACGTCGACTGGTAGATCGGCACCGCCCGGGCACCGGTCGTCGGATCGGGGGCCGCGCCGGAGTGGATCTGCTTCGTCTCGAAGGACCAGGCGGCCCCGGCGTCCTGCCGGTCGTGGTCCTCAGGGGTGTGTCCCGCGGTGACGGAGTCGACGGGCTGGCTCATGTCATACCTCGCACGGTCGTTCGGGGGATGTCCGCGCGAGCACGGTGGCGACGCGGCGGCGTACAGATTCGGCGTACTGATTACGGACCGTAGAGGCCGTCCGCGCCGGGACGGAAGCAGCTCGCGCACGTGGCCACGAAGCTGCAATGCGGACGCAACAGACGCGCCGGACCGGCCCCGTGGTTCACGGAGCCGGCCCGGCGTCGGTCGTGCGTCAGTCCTGTGCGAACATCCCGCTGCGCAGCTTGCCGAGCATGCGGCTGAGGAGCCGGGAGACATGCATCTGCGAGATGCCGAGCTCCTCACCGATCTGAGCCTGTGTCATCTCCTGGCCGAACCGCATGTCGATGATGCGGCGTTCCCGTGCGTCGAGATCGCCCAGCAGAGGGGCGAGCGTATGGAGATTCTCCACCGTCTCCATCGCGGGGTCGGGCTCGCCGAGCACATCCACCATGGTGCGCCCGCCCGACACGCGGCCCACCGGCTCCGTCGCGTCGGCCGGGAGGTCGAGCGATCCCGCGGTGTAGCCGTTGGCGGCGACGATGCCCTCGGTGATCTCCTCCTCCTCGAGACCGAGGTACTCGGCGAGCTCTCCCACCGTGGGGTCCCGGTCGAGGTCCGCCGCGAGCGTCTCCTTCGCCTTCGCGAGGTCCACCCGCAACTCCTGCAGCCGCCGCGGGACGTGCACGGACCAGGTGGTGTCCCGGAAGAAGCGCTTGATCTCACCGACGATGTAGGGCACGGCGAAGGAGGTGAACTCGACCTCACGGGAGAGGTCGAAGCGGTCGATGGCCTTGATCAGGCCGATCGTGCCGACCTGGACGATGTCCTCCATGTCGCCGCTGCCCCGGTTGCGGAAGCGTCCGGCGGCGAACCGGACGAGGGACAGGTTCATCTCTATGAGGGTGTTCCGGGCGTACTGGTACTCGGCGGTGCCCTCGTCGATCACCGTCAGCGCGTCGAAGAAGAGCTTCGACAGCTTCCGTGCGTCCTGGGGGGCGATCTGCCCGGCGTCCTCGATCCAGGGAAGTCCGTCCGGGGCACCTGCTCGTTCCGCGCAGGCGGTCTGTGCAGTGTGCGCGGTCATCCCGTCACCCTCCTCGGATTGTGGGCCGTGAGGTGTAGGCGCCTGCCCGATGGGCAGCAACTCATGCCGGAAGGGGCGGATTTGAGCCACACTGATGCCGGTATTGGCCGGTAATAGACGTGATCGTCTCCCGGGCCGTGGCGGAGAGCCTCGCCTGCGGGGGCACACAGAACCGCCCCACCGGTACGGGGGAGCCCGGTGGGGCGGTCATGTCCAGAGTGCCACAGGCCGAGGCCGGTTGGGACCGTATCCCGCGCAGTCGGACACGATTCGCCGGACCGGCCGTGCGGCTGTTCGGTGTGCCGCACGGTCCGCGGTGTCCCCGGCCTCCTGGCGGGACGGCCGTACGAGCCGGAAGGCGCGTCGGCGGGCGCGCTGATTGCACGTTCGTGAACGGACCGGCCGCCCGGGAATAGGCGCGGGGCCGACGGCCTTCCACCCGTGTCGCCGGACGCCGAACCAACCGGAGTGAGAGAGTCCATGCCCGAGGCCACACCCCTGCCCACCGATCCGTCCACGCCGCGGACCACGGACCCGTCCACGTCCGGGGTACCCGCCCCCGGTACGGAGACCGGCACGCCCCATCCGCTGGACAACCCCGCCCGCGCCGCGCTGACGGGACCGCACGCCCACTTCGCCGAGCGGCGCGGCCGCATCCTGCGCTACCGCCCCGACGTCACGCCGTGGCTCGCCCTGCCGGACGCGCCGGAAGCCCAGGACTGGGCCGATGTCGCCACACTCGCGGGTCCCGGCTCCTCCGTCACGCTGACCGCCTTCCGCGAGCCCCCGCCGGCCGACTGGGAGATCGTCTTCCAGGCCGAGGGCGTCCAGCTGGTGGACGACACCGTGGACGCCGCACCCGACCCCGAAGCGGTGCTCCTCGGCCCGGACGACGTGCCGGAGATGCTGGACCTGGTCGGGCGCACCCGCCCCGGCCCCTTCCTGCCGCGCACCGTGGAGCTCGGCACCTATCTCGGTGTCCGCCGCGACGGAGTCCTGGTCGCGATGGCGGGGGAGCGGCTCCACCCGCCCGGCTGGACCGAGATCAGTGGCGTCTGCACCGACAGCTCCGTACGGGGCCAGGGGCTCGCGACGCGCCTCGTCAGGGCGGTGGCCCACGGCATCCGGGAGCGGGGCGAGACGCCCTTCCTGCACGCCGCCGCGTCGAACACCTCCGCCATCCGGCTCTACGAATCCCTCGGCTTCACCCTGCGCCGCAGGACCTCCTTCCTCTCGGCGCTCGTCCCGGCGGACGTCGAGCCGCGCGGCGACGCCAGGACCCGGCGCAGGGGGACGGGTAGCTTGGAACACGTGGGGCGTTAGGACGAACAGGCGGGAGGCGTGCCGTGGCCATGGGACTCCGGCGCCCGTCGGCGGCGCGCAGGGCACCGCTGCCCGGTACGGATCCCGGGGAGGCGTCCGCGGGCGCCTCCCGGATCGGGAGCTGGGCGCTCGCGCTGTGGCTCCTCCTCCTGACCGCCGTGGTCGTCGTGCTCGACGCCCTCACCGGCAGCGACCTCCCGATCATCCCGCTCCTTGTCGTGCTGCCGGCGCTGGCCTCGGTCTTCTGTACTGTGCGCCAGACGACCGGGGTGGCCGTCTGGGTGACGCTGGTCGTGGTCGGATCCCGGATCGCCTCCACCGGCGCCTTCTGGGACGTGGTCTTCCTCATCGGCTTCGCCGCCCTCGCCAGCGCGCTGGGCGTCGTCGCCTGCGCGGCGCGCATCCGGCACGCCACCGAGATGGCGAGGCTGCGCACGGCCGCCGTGGCGCTCCAGCGCCAGATCCTGCGCCCGCTCCCCGTCACCACGCGGCAGGTCTGCGTCCACGGGCTCTACGAGCCGATCGAGGAGGACCGCTTCGTCGGGGGCGACATCTACGAGGTCGTGCAGTCGCCCCACGGGACCCGCGTGATCATCGGCGATGTGCAGGGCAAGGGGCTCCCCGCCATCGGGACCGGTTTCGCCGCGCTCGGCGCGTTCAGGGAAGCGGCCGTGAGGGAACCCGAGCTCGCGGCGGTGGCCGGTGCCGTCGAGGACGCGGTCGTCCGGCACAACACCTTCTCCGCGGAGACCGGTGAGACCGAGCGCTTCGTCACCGCCCTGCTGCTGGGGTTCGACGGTGGCGACCGGGTGCAGGTCGTCAACTGCGGTCATCTGCCGCCCTTGCTGCTGCACGACGGGGCGGTGTCGGCGGTCACCCTGGAGCGGACGTCGGTGCCGCTGGGGATGGCGGATCTCGGCGGAGAGGCGCGCGCCGCCGAGTGGGTCGGGTTCCCGCCCGGCGCCGCCCTGCTGGTCTTCACCGACGGGGTGACCGAGGCGCGCGACGTGACGGGGGCTTTCTACCCGTTCGACGAGCGGCTCCGCCAGTGGGCGGGGCTTGAGCCGGATCAGGTCCTGAAGGCCCTCCAGGACGATCTGGAGGCCTTCTCCGGGGGAGTGCGCCGCGACGACGTCGCCGTGCTGGTCCTGAGCAGCCCGCCGGACGGCGAGAGGGCGGCAGTGTCCCTGGAGGCCCCCTCGGCGGACGGTTCCACGAAGTAGCGCGTGTGCCGCTGACGCATACATGACTCTCCAGACGCTAGTGGGAGCGCTCCCGCCCGCATGCCCGCCGCAGGTGCTTGGTTCCCCCGACACGCGCTGGAGCTCGCGTCAGGCCGGCCGAGCCCCCGCTGCTCTGACCGTTCCTGGCGACGAGGCCGGACCACGCCGTCGGAAGGTCTGGATCATGGTCTCCCGCGCCCCTACGCTCGTCGCATCCCCATCCCCATCCCCATCCCCACCCCCACACGCAGGAGTTACCCATGGGACAGCATTCCGTCGCGATCGACCCCGCCGGCCGCGACATCCACGGCGAGGCGGACGCACTCCGTGCACAGGGCTCGGCCGCACGGGTCGAACTGCCCGGCGGAATCACGGCCTGGGCGCCGACCGGGCACCAGGTCCTCAAGCAGCTGCTCGCCGACGACCGCGTCTCCAAGGACCCCAACCAGCACTGGCCCGCCTGGATCGAGGGTGAATTCCGGGAGACCTGGGTCAACTCCTGGGTGGGTGTGACCAATATGTTCACTGCCTACGGCGCCAACCACCGGCGTCTACGCAAACTCATCTCCCCCGCCTTCACCAAGCGCCGCACCGACGCGCTCGCCCCCCGCATCGAGGCGATATCGGCCCGTCTCCTCGACGAGATGGCGGAGTCGGCCGACGGTGCCCCCGTGGACCTCCGGGCCTCCTACGCGCACCCCCTCCCCATGGAGGTCATCTGCGAGCTCTTCGGCGTCCCCGCGGAGAGCCAGGCGGACACGGCGCGGCTCGTCGGCGAGGTCATGGACACCACCGCGACACCCGAACAGGCCCTCGCCACCTGGCAGGAGGTCCACGCCCTGCTGGCGGGGCTGGTCGCCGCCAAGCGGGAGCGTCCCGGCGACGACCTGGCGAGTGTCCTGATCGCCACCCGGGACGACGAGGGCTCCGGCCTCACCGAGGACGAACTCATCGACACCCTCCTCCTCGTCATCGGCGCGGGACACGAGACCACCGTCAACCTCATCGGCAACGCCGTCCACGCCCTGCTCACCCACCCGGACCACCTCGGCAGGGTGCTCGCCGGTGACATCCCCTGGAGCGAGGTCGTCGAGGAGACCCTGCGCTGGGCCCCGTCGATCGCCAACCTCCCTCTGCGGTACGCCGTCGAGGACATCGAGCTCCACGACGGGATCACCATCGCCCGCGGTGACGCGATCCTCGCGACCTACGCCGCCGCGGGCCGCGACCCCGGCCGGCACGGAGGGGACGCGCACCACTTCGACCCCACCAGGATCGACAAGGACCATCTCTCCTTCGGCCACGGCGTGCACTACTGCATCGGCGCCCCCCTCGCCCGCCTGGAGGCGTCGATCGCCCTGCCGGCGCTCTTCGCCCGCTTCCCCGCCCTGCGCCTCGCGGACCGGTCCGCCCCCGCCGCACAGGTGGAGTCGTTCATCGCGTACGGATTCGGGGCGTTGCCCGTGCGTCTGGGCTGACCGGCCCGGGAGGACCTGAGCGGGCCCGGCGGTCCGCGGCGCAGGGCCGCGTCCGCCTCCGGTCCTTCTCCGGTCCGCCTCAGTGGGAGGTGTGTCCGGTCCGCTCCCCGAGCCTGCATCCGGCACCGCCGATGTAGTACGCGTTGAGGTAGTTCGGACCGGCACCCGGCAGCTGCGTGGGGCCGGGGCCGACGCAGAGGTGGTAGTCGTTGCCGCTGCCGCCTCCTCTGACGTCGACATGGACCAGGATCGTCGTCTGACCGCAATGGTTGTACGCGGCGAACTGGGACTCCCGGACGCTGTACCGGAAGAAGCCGCACTGTGCGGCGGGGATCGCTCCGGCCTGCCGCGCTTCCGGACGATGTGCGGATTCGGGGAAGGCAGGGCCCGCGGACGCCACCGCCGCGGTCGCGAGGAGCGCGCTCGCCGTCAGAGCGAAGGCGGCTCGCGCGCAGGCGGCCCGCGCGGAGACGGCTCGGGGGGAACGGGTCAGGGAGAGCTTCACGGGCATTCCTTACGGCGAGCCACGACGATGGACGACCGGCTGACCGACTGCGCCCGGTGCCACGCACCGACCGACCGTCACTCACCGGCACCAATACCGTAACGCTGCGTATATGAGACATGACGAAATGTCACCCGAAAGAGGGTGAGGTGACGCGCCACCGACAACTGGCCCGTCCGGACGGCTCGTTCTGCGCGCCCCGTCCGGACGGCCCGCGCCGCGGCGTCCCACCTGACGTCACGTCATGTTCACCATAAGGACTCATGGGGTCTTGTACGTGTAGCGTTCACTCATCCGACGGAATGCCGTCAGGAACCCCATGGATGTTCTCTGCCATGGACATCCCCCGTTTCGGAATCCCCGAGAAGCTCGCCGACCGCATGAGCATGGCCGAGCAGCACGCATACCTGCGCGCCCGGCTGACCCGGCGCCGTGTGCTCCGTACGAGCGTGGCGACCGCGGCCGTTGCCGGCACCGGCCTGGCCTCGGGCCTCGCCTCCCCGCCGGCGTACGCCGCCGCCCCGGAGACGGTGACGTCGCGCGCCGGCTCGGCACATGTGGACGGGGCGCTGGTCGCCCCCTTCGGCCGGCACCTCGCGTACGGGGCGGACGCGAAGACGCAGATGACGGTCTCCTGGCAGGTCCCCTTCGCGGTGAAGCGGCCGTACATCCGGATCGGTCTCAAGCCGTGGGAGCTCAGCCGCAGGATCGACGCGGAGGTGCGGCACCTGACGACGCCTCTGCTCAACGACGGCAAGATCGCGGCCGCCGAGCAGTTCTACGTGCACGCGGCCCTGGAGCGGCTGAAGCCGGGCACGACGTACTACTACGGCGTGGGCCACGACGGGTTCGACCCCGCCGACACCCGCAACCTCGGCACGCTCGGCACCCTCACCACCGCGCCCGCCCGCGCGGAGTCCTTCACCTTCACGGCCTTCGGCGACCAGGGCGTCAGTTACCACGCGCTCGGCAACGACCAGCTGATCCTGGGCCAGAACCCGGCCTTCCACCTGCACGCGGGTGACATCTGCTACGCCGACCCGTCCGGTTCCGGGCAGACCACCGACTCCTACGACGCCCGCACCTGGGACCAGTTCCTGGCCCAGACCGAGACGGTGTCCAAGACCGTTCCGTGGATGGTGACCACAGGCAACCACGACATGGAGGCCTGGTACTCGCCCGACGGTTACGGCGGCCAGAACGCCCGCTGGACGCTGCCGGCCAACGGTCCGGACCCGGTCGGCCAGCCCGGCGCCTACTCCTTCAGCCACGGCAACGTGGGTGTGATCGCGCTCGACGCCAACGACGTCTCGTACGAGATCCCGGCCAACTTCGGCATCAGCGGCGGCAGGCAGACGCGCTGGCTCGACCGGCGCCTGGGCGAGCTGCGGGCCCGCGACGACATCGACTTCATCGTGGTGTTCTTCCACCACTGCGCGTTCTCCACGACCAACGCGCACGCCTCGGACGGCGGGGTGCGCGACTCCTGGGTGCCGCTCTTCGAGAAGCACCAGGTGGACCTGGTCATCAACGGACACAACCACGTCTACGAGCGCACCGACGCGATCCTGAAGAACGCGGTCCGGCGCCCGGTTCCGATCGGTGAGCGCACCGACCCGACGCGGGACGGCATCGTGTACGTCACGGCCGGCGGCGCGGGCAAGGCGCTGTACGACTTCCCGGCACCGGACAGTTACGAGGGCCATGTCTCCGACCTGGAGAGCGTGAACACGTACCACGTGGTCAAGGGCGGGGGTAAGGCGGCCGAGACCGTGGAGTGGTCCCGGGTGCGCTACACAGGCTTCTCGTTCCTCGCGGTGGAGGTGGAGACCGGCCGGAACGCCCGGATGAAGGTCACGGCGCTCGCCGAGTCGGGGGAGCGCGTCGACCACTTCGAGATCAGCCGGGGCTGAGCGGCCAGTGCCCCGGGCGCGGCGGGACGGGCATGCGTCGCCCGGGGCGCAGGGGGTACGCGAGGTGCGACACCCGCCCCGCACCGGAGCGGGACACGCACGACGGGAGCAGTGAATGACCGACCGCAGGCCCCAGGGAACCGCCTACACCGGGGCGAAGGGCAGCCCGCCGCCGGTCCCCGCCGACATGCCCGACCAGCAGGCCCAGGACGGCGAGGACGCCCTCGACGTGATCCTTCCGCCGGGTACCGAACGTCCCGGGACGGACGCCGGGCCCGACGCCGACAGGCCCGACCCCGACGAGGCAGGCTCGGGCCGCAGCGGCGCCCGCAATGCCGGCGTCCACCCGGAACACCCCACCCCGGACGAGTCGACGGGGTGACCCGGGCCGGCGCGGACGGCGCTGCCTTCAAAACCCCTGCGGCCCCGTCCCGCCCGGAGCGGACGACCCCGGTGGACCGCACCCAGCGCCCATCGGGGGCCGCCCGGGGCATGGTTACAATGGGTGCCATGGGTTCGTACTACTTCTTTCTCTGATTCCCGGCCAGGACGCCGCCGCGCGACGCCGAGCGCCGCCGTGTGACCCGCAGGGGCACACCGTCGGCCGCAGTCCTCTCCGCCGTCCGACACCCCGGCCCCGCAGCGCGCCTCCGTCCCTGACGTCGATGTGTGCGCCGCCGAGGGCCTGTCACTTCAGGGAAAGCACCCATGCCTCCTCAGCACCCCCGCACCCAACTCGCCATGTCCGACGTCTCCAAGGCGTACGGCGACCGGTCCGTCCTCGACCAGGTGTCCCTCACCGTCCGTCCCGGCGAGAAGGCCGGCGTCATCGGCGAGAACGGTTCGGGCAAGTCCACCCTGCTCCGGCTGATGGCCGGCGCCGAGGCCCCGGACAGCGGTGACATCACCGTCAGCTTCCCGGGCGGCACCGGCTACCTCGCGCAGATGCTCACCCTCGACCCCCGCAGCACCGTCCAG
Organism: Streptomyces sp. NPDC102451; assembly: GCF_044765485.1. Classification (NCBI taxonomy): domain Bacteria; kingdom Bacillati; phylum Actinomycetota; class Actinomycetes; order Kitasatosporales; family Streptomycetaceae; genus Streptomyces; species Streptomyces sp. NPDC102451. The sequence goes on from NZ_JBIWKD010000002.1 coordinate 576,587, forward strand.
GACGCCGTCGACGCGGCCCTCGCCGCACTCCGCTCCCTGGAACGGCAGATCCGAGCGGCGGAGCAGGAGATGTCCGCCCGGAATCCCACCGACGCCCAACTCGCCTCGTACGGAGATCTGCTGACGGCGTACGAGGAGCGCGGCGGATACCGGGCGGACGCCAGGACCGACGCCGCGCTGCACGGCCTCGGGCTCGGCCACCTCACCCGGGAGCGCGCACTCGGGACGCTGTCCGGCGGTGAGCAGTCCCGGCTGGCCCTGGCCTGCGTACTGGCCGCCGCGCCGGAGCTCCTGCTCCTCGACGAGCCCACCAACCACCTCGACGCCGCCGCCGTGGACTGGCTGGAGGACCACCTCCGCGCCCACCGGGGCACCGTGGTCGCCGTCACCCACGACCGGGCGTTCCTGGAGCGGATCACCACCGTGATCCTGGAGGTCGACCGCGACCTGCGGAGCGTCTCCCGGTACGGCGACGGATGGGACGGCTACCGTACGGCGAAGGCCGCCGCGCGCCGCCGATGGGCCCAGGACCACGAAGAGTGGCTGGCCGAACTGGCCCGCACCGAAGAGCTGGTGAGTGCGGCCGGCCAACGACTCGCGAGCACCGGCAAGGACCCCGGCCAGGGCTTCGGCAAGCACCGCAGGTCGCACGAGGCCAAGCTGTCGGGCCGAGTCAGGGCCGCCAGGACCCGGCTGGAGGAACTGCGCCGCTCACCCGTCCCGGCGCCTCCCAGGCCGCTGCGCTTCACCGCCGGCCTCACCCTCTCCGGTGCGCACGGTTCCCCGGCGGACGGGGACAGCGGCTCCGGCCCCCTGGCCGAGCTGGACTCCGTCGTCGTCGGCGAACGGCTCGACCTGCGCTCCCTGCGTGTCGAGCCGGGCCGACGGCTGCTGGTCACCGGCCCCAACGGTGCGGGGAAGACCACCCTCCTGCGCGTCCTGGCCGGCGACCTCGCGCCGGACTCCGGCACGGTCCGGCGCCGGGGCAGGACCGGCTACCTCCCGCAGGAACTACCTGTCAGGCCCACCCGCCGCACCCTGCTCGCCACCTTCGCCGCGGGCCGGCCCGGATTCCCCGACGAGTACGCGGACGAACTGCTGGCCCTGGGCCTGTTCCGCCCTGAGGACCTGCCCGTGCCCGTGGCGGCCCTCTCCGTCGGGCAGCAGCGCAGGCTCGCCCTGGCACGGCTGGTCACGCGGCCGGCGGACCTGCTGATCCTGGACGAGCCGACGAACCACCTCGCGCTCGGCCTGGTCGAGGAGCTGGAGGCGGCGCTCGCGGGGTACCGGGGAGCCGTCGTGGTCGTCTCGCACGACCGGAGCTTCCGCGGCCGCTTCACCGGCGAGCACCTCGAACTGCGGGCAGGCCGCGCCGTGACGGGCTCCCGGGCAGCGGCCGAGGGGGCGCGGCCCTCCCGTACATAGGCGCACGACCGCTCTTCCGCGGTGCCGTGGGCCGGACGGGTGCTGCCCACGTCGGCACCCCGGTCGGCCACCACGGAGGGCCATGGTGGCCCCGGCCGGGTGCTGACCGGCCCAGGCGCTGCGGCTGCGGGATTGCGAGGCTGGAACCAGGCGCTCCGACAGCGGTCCGGCAGCGGGTTCGACAGCGGTTCGACAGCGAAGAGGGACGACGTCATGAAGGCACTCGTTTTCCACGGCAGCGGACAGCAGTCCTGGCAGGACGTCCCCGACCCGGGCATCGAGGACGCGGGGGACGCGGTGGTCCGCGTGGACGCGGTCACCATCTGCGGGACGGATCTGCACATCCTGAAGGGAGACGTTCCCGAGGTCAGGCCCGGCACCGTCCTCGGACACGAGGCGGTGGGCGAAGTGGTGGAGACGGGAGGCGACGTGCGGAGCGTCCGGCCGGGCGACCGGGTGCTGGTCTCCTGCATCACCGCGTGCGGCCGCTGCCGTTTCTGCCGCGAGAACCGCTTCGGTCAGTGCCTGGGCGGAGGCGGATGGATTTTGGGTCACCTCATCGACGGCACGCAGGCCGAGTACGTCCGCGTGCCCTTCGCGGACCTCTCCGTCCACCCGCTGCCCGGCTCGGTGAGCAGCGAGGACGCCGTTCTGCTGGCGGACATCCTCCCGACCGGGTACGAGGTCGGTGTGCTGAGCGGGCGCGTGGGACCGGGGGACACCGTGGCCGTGGTCGGAGCCGGGCCGGTCGGCCTCGCCACCATCGCGACGGCCCGCCTGTACACCCCCGGCCGGGTGATCGCCGTCGACGTCGCGCCGTCCCGGCTGGAGGCCGCACGCGCCGTCGGCGCGGACGTCACCGTCGGCGCGGACGAGGATCCCGAGGCGCTGGTCAGCGATCTGACCGGGGGCCTGGGAGCGGACGTCGTCGTGGAGGCCGTCGGTGTCCCCGAGACCTTCGAACTGTGTACACGCATGGTGCGACCGGGCGGGCGGGTCGCGAACGTGGGGGTGCACGGCAAACCGGCGGCCCTCCACCTGGAGACCCTCTGGTCGAAGGACGTGACCATCACGACCGGGCTGGTGGACACCTACTCCACCCCGCTGCTGCTGGAGATGCTGGCGGCCGGGCGGCTCCCTGCGGTGCCCGCACTGGTCACCCACCGCTTCACACCCCCGCAGATGGAGGAGGCGTACGACGTCTTCTCCCGGGCGGCCGACACCGGCGCGCTGAAGGTGGTGCTCGGTGCGCCCGCGCACGACGCGGTGTCGCTGTCAGCGCAGGGCCCGTCCGAGGCCGCCTAGAAGCGATCGAGGGGCCGACGGCGGTTCAGCCGTCCGTCCGCTCCTGGTCCTGGGCCTGTGTCGCGATGACCGCGGCCTGCACCCTGCGCTCCACCCCCAGCTTCGCCAGCACCCGGGAGATGTGGTTCTTGACCGTCTTCTCGGACAGGTAGAGCCGCTTGCTGATCTGCCGGTTGGTGAGGCCCTCGCCGATGAGGTCCAGGACGGCCCTTTCGCGCTCGGACAGGACGGACAGCCGTTCGTCCCCCTCCGGGTGCGTCTGTGCGGGGGCACGGAGCGAGCGCATGAGCTGCGCCGTGGTCGCAGGGTCCAGCATCGACTGCCCGGCGGCGACCGTCCGCACCGCCGCCACGAGATCGACCCCCTTGATCTCCTTGAGCACATAGCCCGCGGCGCCCGCCATGATGGAGTCGAGGAGCGCCTCCTCCTCGTCGAACGAGGTCAGCATGAGGCAGGCAAGATCAGGCAGGCGCGAACGCAGCTCCCGGCAGACGGTGATCCCGTCGCCGTCCGGCAGCCGGACGTCCAGTACGGCGACATCGGGCCGCAGAGCCGGCCCGCGAGCGATGGCCTGCTGCGCGGTCGCCGCCTCGCCCACCACCGAGAGATCCGGTTCGGAGTCCAGCAGGTCGCGCAGGCCGCAGCGCACGACTTCGTGGTCGTCCAGCACGAACACCCGGGTGGGTTCGTCCCCGGGGGTACCGGCCGGTGTGTCGGTCATCGCTGGCCCCTGTGCTCGTAGCGCCCCTCCCGAGGCGCTGTCCGCGGTCGCAGAGCCAGTATCCCTCCGTGGAGCCGGTCCGGCCTCGGAGAGAGGATTCCGCAGGTCACAGCCAGGGGAAGCTGGGCCCGACCTGTGGGAGGGCGCGGCTTCACGCCGTCGGCCATACGGTGGTACGGGAGGCGTTCAGCACGCCGTCACAGGAGGTTGCTTGTCGTGAGCGAAGGCGATCCGGCCGCCGGGCTGAGCACCGCCGAGGTGCTGGGCCGGCTCCAGTCCCGCGTGGACGCCGCCCGTGGCTCCCGGGACCGGATCCACAGTCTCCTGGAGGCGGTCCTGTCCGTCGGCCGCGAGCTGGAGCTCTCGCAGGTGCTGCGCCGCATCGTCGAGGAAGCCACCGTTCTCGTGGACGCCGAATACGGGGCCCTCGGTGTGGTCGGCGAGGGGAACACGCTCTCGGAGTTCATACCGGTGGGTGTGAGTGACGAGCAGTGGGCCGCGATAGGCACACTGCCCGTGGGGCACGGGCTGCTGGGCGAGCTGATCCGCCACCCCGAACCCCTCCGGCTGGCAGAGCTGTCCGAGCATCCGGCGTCGTACGGCCTTCCACCGCACCATCCCCAGATGCATTCCTTCCTGGGTGTCCCGATCCGGGTGCGGGGACAGGTGTTCGGCAATATTTATCTCACGCAGAAACGCGGTGCCGCCGAGTTCGACGCGGAGGACGAATCGGTGCTGCTGACGCTGGCGGTCGCCGCGGGCATCGCCATCGAGAACTCGCGGCTCTACGAGGAGTCCCGCCGCCGTGAACGCTGGCTGGCCGCGGGCTCCGAGGTCACCAACAGCCTGTTGTCCGGCTGCCCCCGGGCCGAGGTGATGGCCCTGATCCTCGAGCACGCCGGCGCGAACGTCCCCGCGGACCTGGCCATGATCGCGGTGCCCGTGGAGGGGGCCGGCAAGCTGCGGATCGTTCTGGCCACGGGCGACGACGGGGAACGGCATCACGGGGCGTTCGTACCGACGCCGGACGGATACCTCGGAGCGGCCTTCGCGCATCCGGGGCCGTCCGAGAGCTCCGACATCGAAAGCGATCCGCGCAGCGAGGGGGACACCGCACGATGGGCCGGCTTCGGGCCGGCGGTGGCGGTGCCCATCGGATCGGGAACCGTCGTACGCGGCGTACTCCTGCTGACCCGGAGGAAGAAGAGTCTGCCGTTCTCGGCCGAGGAGTCGGAGTCCTTGACGGCCTTCGCCCACCAGGCGTCGCTGGCCATGGAACTGGCCGAACGCCGCCAGGACGCCGAACGTACGGCTCTGCTGGAGGACCGGGACCGCATCGCGCGTGACCTGCACGACCTGGCGATCCAACGGCTGTTCGCCACCGGTATGACCCTGCAGAGCGCACAACGGTTCGTGACCCACCCGCAGGCCGAGCAGCGCCTCCGCAGGGCGGTGGACGACCTGGACACGACCATCAAGATCATCCGCTCCACCATCTTCGGTCTCCGCACCCACGGGACGGCGGGCACGGGCCCGTCGGGTCTGCGCAGCCGCATCGCGCAGGCCGTCGAAGCGTCCACCGTGCCCCTCGGCTTTCCGCCCGCACTGCGTGTCGAGGGGCTCGTGGAGACCCAGGTCCCGGGGCCCCTCGCCGATCATGTGGTGGCGGTGCTCGTCGAGACACTGAGCAACGCCGCGCGGTACGCACGGGCCGACTCGGTCGACGTACATCTGCACAGCACGTCCGGGCGGCTCACCCTGACGGTCACCGACAACGGCGTGGGCATCCCCGAGGACGCCGGGTTCAGCGGGCTGCACAACCTCGAAGAACGTGCCGGGGAAGCGGGGGGCAGCCTCGAGATCAGCACACCGGCGGGCGGCGGCACCCGAGTGACGTGGTCGGCCCCCCTGACGCCCGAGAGCGGTACGGACCTGCCCCCGCAGTGACCGCGCGCCGGGGCCGCCCGGGCATCTGTGGGGCCCGGTCGGCCCTGTCGCACGGAGAGACGCCGATGGGACGGTGGCGACAGTGGCAAGCAGGAAAGGGCAGGTGAGATCGATGTCGTCTCCACCCATGGTCGTCGGTGTGGACGGGAGCGAGTCCAGTCTCCTCGCCGCGGACTGGGCAGCCGACGAAGCGCTGCTCCACGGATCGTCCCTGCGCATCGTGTACGCCTCCTTGTGGCAGCGCTACGAGGGTGCCGCCCCCGCGGCCGGTCTCTCGCGTCCGGACGAGCAGGTGATGGCCGAGAACATCGTCGGCTCCACCGCCGAACGCATCCGCCGTCGTACGCCGGATCTGCACGTCACGACGCAGGTGCTGCCGGAAGAGGCGGCCGGCGCGTTGCTGAGACAGGGCGACGATGCGTTCGCCCTGGTCACCGGCTCGCGTGGGCGGGGCGAGATCGTCGGGCTGCTTCTCGGATCGGTGAGTCTGGCCGTCGCCGCCGGAGCTTCCTGCCCGGTTTTCGTCGTACGGGGTGACAAGGCCGGCGTGGGCGGGGAGCACGGGCGGATCGTCCTCGGCGTGGGCGACACCGATGTCGGCTCGCCGGCCGTGCGGTTCGCTTTCGACGAGGCACGGCTGCGGGGGTGCGAGCTGGACGTGGTGCGTGCCTGGCGCTGTCCCTCCCACGAGACCGCTGACCATCCGCTCCTCGCCGGCGGCCCCGCACACGAGCACGAGGCCCAGGCGTCCTCCCTGCTCGACGAGGTGCTGGCGGCCCCGGTCCGCGACCACCCGGACGTCGCGGTGCGGCGAGTCACCGCGGAGGGTCCGGCGCGGAAGGTCCTCCTCGGAGTGTCCTCCGCGGCCGACCTGCTGATCGTCGGAGCACGGCGGCGGCAGAGCCACTTCGGTATGCAGCTCGGCAGGGTCGCGCACACGGTCCTGCATCACGCGGTGTGCCCGGTGGCTGTGGTTCCTCGCGGTGGCGAGAGCGTTTCGGAAGGACCGACGCCATGACTCGTCGATCACCTCACCGCGTGGGCGACGTGATGACACGGACGGTCGTCGCGGTGGGTCTTGACGCACGCTTCAAGGAGATCGTGACCGCCATCGATCAGTGGCAGGTGGCCGCCGTACCCGTCCTCGAAGGGGAGGGGCGGGTCGTGGGGGTGGTCTCCGAGGCGGACCTGCTGCCGAAGGAGGAACTGCGCGGGGAGGAAGCGACCATGATCGGCCAGAGCGAGCGCCTGACGGACTACGCCAAGGCCGGTGCCCTGACCGCCCGGGATCTCATGTCCTCTCCCGCCGTCACCGTCCCCGCGGACGCGACGCTCCCCGAGGCCGCCCGGCTCATGGCCCGGCACAGGATCAAGCGCCTCCCGGTCGTCGACGGGCAGGGAGTCCTCAAAGGCATCGTGAGCCGTGCGGACCTGCTCAAGGTGTTTCTGCGTACGGACGAGGAGATCGCCGACGAAGTGCGGCAGGAAGTGGTCGACCGTCTCTTCCCGGTCTCACGCCGGAGCATCGGCGTCGATGTGACCGAAGGACGCGTGGCGATCACCGGAACCGTCCGGGACGCCGCACTGATCCCCGTGGCCGAGCGGCTGGCCAGGGCGGTGGAGGGCGTGGTGGACGCGACGTGTCACCTCGACGCTCCCGGGGAAGCCTGAAGCGGTCCCGGGGAGGCCTGCGGCGCGGCCGCCCCTCAGCCGGCTTCCCGGGCGTCGGCGCGGACGACGACCACGGGGCATTTGGCATGCTGAGCGCACCGCTGGCTCACGGAGCCCAGCATGGCCCGTGCGAAGCCGCCCCGCCCCCTGTTGCCCACGACCAGCAGCTCCGCCCCTTCGGAGGCCCTCACCAGGACTTCGGACGGATCACCGCGGACCAGGAATTCGTGCACCTCGGCGGGCTTGACTTCGCCGAACACCGCACGGATCCCCTCGGCGAAGCGGAGCCGGGCCCGCTCCAGGTCGAAGCCGGCCTCCGTGGCAGGGCCGGCCCAGCCGATCTCCGAGGGCGTGTCCCAGGCGCACACCGCCTCGACGACGGCGCCGGTGAGCTGTGCGTGCTGCGCCGCCCACCGAAGGGCCTCCTCGGAGGCGCCGGAGCCGTCGACCCCGACCACGACGCGGGGGGTGACTTCCGTATCGCTGCCCATGACCGCCTCATCGCTCGTACGAGTACATCTCCGTCCACAGTGCCCGGGCTCCCGGGGCCACGCCAGCCGAACACGGCCGTGGTGCGGTGCCGCTCATCCGTACCTAGCGTGAACTGACGGCGGTTCTCCCGCACGGCCCTCGCAGGCCCGGGACTGCCCACCGCGCCGTACAGACAGCAGGAAGGTGAACCGACATGGCCGACCGACCGCAGAAGGACCCACAGGAGGCCGGTGCCCCGGCGGTGGGCGACATCGGCAGACGTGTCGCGGCGCGCCGCGAGTATCTGGGCCTGTCCCGCAGGGACCTGGCGCTCCGCACCGCTTCCGCCCCCGGGTACATCGAGTACGTGGAGACGAAGCCGGGTTCCCACGGAATGGGCTTCATGGTGCGCCTGGCCAACGCGCTCGAAACGACGGTGGACGAACTCACCGGAGGGACGGTCGACCTGCCACCGGGCGTGGGCCGAGCGGCCTACCACCCGGAGCTGGTGGAACTCGGCCAGGAGGAGTGCTGGAAGCTGCTCGGGACCCACGGAGTGGGCCGGGTGGTCGTCACCGACGGGCAGGGCCCGGCGGTCTTTCCCGTCAATTACGTCTCCACCGGGGAGGCGATCGCCTACAGGACCTCGGCCGGCTCCGGCCCGGCGGACGCGGCCGGCCACGAGACCGCCTTCGAGGTGGATCACATCGACGAGGCCTTCAGCCGGGGATGGAGCGTGCTGGTCGTCGGTGAGGCCCGGGCCGTCACCGATCCGGAGACCGTCCAGCGGTTCGAGGCGGCACACACGGTGCCCACCCCCTGGGCCGGCGGGGAGCGGGACCTGTGGATCGTGGTGACACCCGGCAAGGTGACCGGGCGCCGCATCGTGGTCCGCGACCACTGACGCCGTTCGCCGGCGCCGGCAGCGTCCGCCCGCGCCCGGCCGGCCCAGGCCCCGGGACAGCCCCCGCGGCCCGGGCACGCCGATGAGACAGGCCTACGGCAGAGCCGTCGGGGCGATCTCGAGCACCTCGCTCACCGCGCGGCGAGGGGTCGGCGGGACCGCGGGGCCGTAGCCCAGTCGCAGGAGCATCTGAGGGAACGCCGACGCCGTGGGCGCGTGAGGGTCCCGCAGGAGCCAGCGCAGGTCGGGTCGTTCCAGTGCCTGGGAGTTCAGGGAGGTGGACAGCCCGTCCAGCGTCGCCTGCAGGAGCACCCGCTCCAGGGCCTGGCCGGCGAGCAGCCAGTCCTGGGCACGGTCCTGAGGCGTTCCGAGCACCGCGAGGCAGGGGGACTGCTCGAACACCGCCGACCGGCGGTGGGGGACCGGGCGCCCCGCGGCGAAGTCCCGCACCGGTGCCCGGCCACCGTGCGACCGCGGGCCGAAGGCCGAGGCCGGGATCCCGTCGGAGCCACCGGCTCCGGTGCCCGTCCACCGGGCGATCTCGTCGCGGACCTCGGGCGACAGCGACTCGTCCTGCTCGGCCTCCCTTGCCACGTCGATCACCGAATCCACCTCCCATTCGCCGAGAACGGACATGTTCGCGCCCTCGGACCGTGCCGCAGCCATCAGGCCGTCGAGCAGCGCCTCGGGAACCGGCTCGTCCGTGAAGGGCTCCCGACTGCTGTGCCGGCGGTCGATCGCCGGGTGGAGAGCGGAGATCGGGTCGCGCTCCTCGTCCTCGGCGAACGACGCGGTGGCGACCAGCGTGGGATCGGCCGGGTCGGGCAGCAGCCGGACGCGCGTCGACCATCCGGCGTGCGCGCCCGCCACCCGGAGATTGAACAGTGCGGCGCCACAGCTGATGTGCATGCCACGGTCGGACGGATCCGTGCGGGGCATGGAACGCGCCGTATCCACGCGCAGCTGGAGAAGGCTCGTCGCCGGAACGTAACGGAACCTCCAAGGCTGGGCGTTGTGCATCGACGGTGCCATGGTGGCGGCGTCGACCCATGCGGTGACTGATGCGACATCAGCGCTTCGAGCAGGCATCAGGGGCTCCCTTCCCTCGACCGGTCACCCGGAACGCCGGTTCCGGAGTGTGCGCACACGACGTCGTTCCTCGACGCCCTCCTCCAAGCGGCGACGTACCTGCGACGTCAGTGCCGAGAGCCGGGCGGAGACCGCGGGAACAGGTGGCTGCGGGTCCTGGATCCGGCGCGCGTGCTGCGGGACGGCGGCCAGGTCCTCGACGAACCGGTCGTGCGCCGCGGCGAGCGTGTCCGGTGCGCCGGTGCGGCGCCCCGCCGACATGACTCTGCGCAACAACGGCTCCCGGCCCCCGGTCACTTCCTCGTCGGCCAGGGTGATCACATCGTCCACGCCGTCCGCACGCAGGACCTGCTTGCGTCCGGGCGCGGTCACCTTGGAGGCGGAGAGCTTCATGACCGGACGGCCGTCGTACTCGACCAGCTTGTAGGCGGAGTCCAGATACGGTGCGTCGGCCGAGGTGCCCACCTTGGTGCCGACGGCGTACACATCGATGGGGGCTCCGGAACGCACCAGGTGGTCGACGCGGTACTCGTCGAGACCACCACTCGCGATGACGGCGACATCCGGCAGCCCCGCCCCGTCCAGGATCGCGCGGGACCGGCGGGCGAGCTCCGCCAGGTCACCGCTGTCGAGCCGGACCGCGGAACCGGGCCCCCGCCGCAGGGTGTTCAGCACACGGGCCGCGGTGACCACGCCCTCCGCCGTGTCGTAGGTGTCGACCAGGAAGGTGACCGGCCCGGCACGGCTCCGTGCGAACGCCTGGAACGCGGCCTCCTCGTCGCCGAACGCCTCGATGTACGAATGCGCCATGGTGCCGGAAGCGGGCAACCCCCACCGGACGGAGGCGGCCACGTTGCTGGTGCCGGCGAAGCCCACCATCGCGCCCAGCCGCGCCGTCTGCATCCCTGCCTCCGGCCCGTGCCCGCGGCGCAGGGAGAAATCGACGACGGGGCGGCCGGCGGCGGCGAGCACACACCGTGCCGCCTTGGAGGCCACGGCCGTCTGGTGGCTGACCTGGCTCAGCAGCCAGGTCTCCACGAGCTGCGCCTGGGGCAGAGGGGCGGTGACCTCGAGCAGGGGCTCTCCGGGCAGAACGATCCGTCCTTCCGGCACGGCTCTGACCTCACCGTCGAAGCCGAGGCCGACGAGAGAGCGGGCATCGCCCGGCGGACACCCGAGAGCCGCCGCGAAGTCCCCGGCGTCGTCCGAGGTGACGCGGAAGCCGGTCAGGAAGTCGAGCACCGGCTCCAGCCCCGCGCTCACCAGGAAGCCGCGTCCGGGAGGCAGATCACGTACGAAGAGGCTGAACGTGGCGTCCTTCGTCATGCCCTCCCGCAGGTAGGAGAGGGCCATCGATGCCTCGTAGAGATCCGTGACCGTGGCATGCGACGACATGGCGCTCACCGCTTCTTCCCGGGTGACGGGGCCGCCGGCCCGGACCGGCGGCCTCCGCGTACCTGACCAGCGTTTCCCGGAGCGGCACCGACGTGAAGGGCCGAGTGGGGCAGGTTCGGGAATCCGCGCCACAGGGGTGTTCAGGGACCTTCGGCCCCTGGACGTGACCGCCGTGGCCCTGCCGTCCGCGCGCCGCCGACGGCACCGTGAGAAACGAGCACATGTGGATGAGGAGCGGATATGAGCACCGAGGGACAGGTCCTCGTGGGTATCGACGGTTCGGCCCACGCCACGTCGGCCGCTTTGTGGGCCGCGGCCCAGGCCGACGCGAGCCGGCAGCCGCTGTGCGTCCTGTACGCGGGCGATATCGACCGGATCTCCAGATTCGCCTCCTTCGAAACGGTTGAGAGCGTCCGCGGAAAGGGGCATGAACTGCTCGACGAGACCGCTGCGGCGGTGCGGGAGCACTTTCCCTCCCTCGACATCACCGGAAGGCTCAGCCGCAGGGAGCCGGTCTCGGCTCTGCACGAGGCAGCCGGCCCGAAGGACCGCATCGTCGTGGGGAGCCGGGGGCGTGGCGGCTTCGGCGCGCTCATGCTCGGATCCGTCGGTCTCGGGGTCGCGGCGGGAGCCACCGTTCCGGTCGTGGTCGTGCGCGGCGAGTCCACCTGGTCGAGGACCGAGCGTGTCACGGCGGCGGTTCGGGGCGCCACGGACAGGGACTGGCTGGGGGCCGCAGCGCGTGAGGCGCGGCTGCGGGGAGCGAGCCTGCACCTCCTGGGAGTCAGGAGCATCCTGGCGCGGGCGGTCGGCACGGCGCGCCTGCCCGACGAGGGGGAAGTCGCCGACGGCCGGAGCGCACAGCAGATGCAGGACGTCGCTGCGAGCCTCCGTGAGGCGTTCCCCGGGACAGCCGTCTCCGCCGAGGTGGAGACAGGCAGATCCGCGGCGGCCGTACTCGTGGAGGCGAGCCGTCGCTGCGATCTCATGGTCGTGGGAGGACGCCGGGAGCAGGACCACGTGAGCGCAGGGCCGGGCCGTGTCGCCCACGCCTTGCTGCACCACTCCCACTGCCCGGTCGAGATCGTGCCCCGGGGCGGCACCGAGGAGGTAACGTGACGGCCTTCGACGGCGGCCGGCAGATAGTGGTCGGCATAGACCCGCTGGACCCCTCGGTGCCCACGCTGGCCTGGGCTGCGGACGAAGCGGACCGCAGAAGCCTGCCGCTGCGGCTGGTGCTCGCGGTCCCGCCGGTGCACGACACCCAGCACGTGGACTCGTCGCCGCACCACATCTCCCTGCAGGCACAGGGCCGTGAAGCACTGGCCGCCGCGAGCGAAACGGTCTTCCGCCTCACGCCCGAGGCGCACGTGGTGACCGAACTCGTCGACGGGCAGCCCGCAGTGGTGCTCTGCCGGCGCACGACCGACCCCACCCGCTTGATCGTGGTCGGTTCACGGAGACTCGGCTACGCGGCGGAGGTCCTCAGCACCCGTTCGGTGGCAGCACCTCTCAGCGCACAGGCGCACTGCCCCGTCGTCGTCGTGCGATCACCCGAGCACACGGCGCAGCGGCCCGCTCAGCTGATCGTCGGGGTGGACGGGAGCGAGTCCTCTCGTAAGGCTGTGCGCTTCGCGTTCGAGGAGGCAGACCTGCGGCACGCCTCGGTCCACGCGGTATGGGTGTGGCCGCGCCCCGTCATCCAGGCGGCGGGAGAGACAGGGCGGGAAGAGCGCACGCGTCTCCTCGCGGACATGGTCGCCGAGAGTTCCGCACGGTACCCGGACGTCGGCACGACACAGGAAGTGCGCCGGGGGCATCCCGTGGAGGAGCTCGCTCGGGCCTCTTCGGCCGCGCTTGCCGTCGTCGTCGGTAGGCGCGGCCACGGTGGCTACACAGGCATGCGACTCGGCTCGGTGGTCCACGGCCTCCTGCACCGGGCCGAATGCCCGGTGATCACCGTTCCCCGGTGACCCCGCAGCAACACGCTTCCGACGGGCCGACTAGGAGCCCCGACCGCAGCCGACTAGGAGCCCCGACGGGCCTCGTGGTCGCCGAGGTCGAGGCGGATGTCCACGACGCCCTCCACCGCCCGCACGGCGCGCGCCACGAGCGGGACCAGCGCCCGGTCGGAGAGAGCTCCGCCCAGCGTCACCACCCCGTCGGCGACCTGTACGCCGATAACGGAGGCGGCAGGGAGCTCGGACAGCACGGTGCGCGCCTCGGCGGCGATGTCCTCGTCGGAACGCAGAAAGACCTTGAGCAGGTCACCCCTGCTGATGATGCCTTGCAGCAGTCCACCGCTGTCGACCACCGGCAGGCGCTTGACCTGTCGTCGCGCCATGATCCGTGCCGCTTCGGCAACGGTGGCGTCCGCGTGCACGGTGACGGCCGGGGTCGACATGAGCTGCTCCGCGTACAGCGCGTCGGCCTTGGCGCTGTCCGCGAACGGGCGGTCGCCCGGTGCGGAGTCGCCGGTGGGACGGTTCTCCTCCTTGGGCAGGAGGTCCGCTTCCGAGACCACCCCGATGACACGCCCCTCGCCGGCGAGGACGGGCAGGGCACTCACCTTCCACTCGTTCAGGAGTCTGACGATGTCCTTGTACGAGGCCCGGCTGCCTACGGCAACCGCGGTATGCGTCATCAGGTCGCTCACGGTGTGAGGCGAGGTCGTCATCACTGGCTCCCCTGGTAGGGCACGCTCCTCGGCAGGGCGTGCGCGGGCCGGCCCCGCGTCGTCGGTCGAGGCTCAGACACGTCGACTCCATTCCGGTTCCACCCTGCTCCACTCCGTCTCCCAGCCGGCCGTGCGCCGCCGGTTGCACGCCACTCGGATCGCCAGCCCGGCCAGTGCACCGGCGCCGACGGTGACGGCCGCGATGCCCCCGCCCTGCACCAGTGCCTCGGCCCACACCTCGCGGTCGCCGCGAGGCGCGGAGGTGACGCGGCCCCGGTGATCCAGCCAGAGGTTCGTCCGCTCCCCGCGCTCGGTCCCAGGGGCGACCATGGCCTTCCCCGTGGCGTGACGGCCGGTGGCATCGGTCCAGCGGACCGGTACCGGGACGCGTTCGGAACGTCCCGACTCGTCCGCCCAGGGCGACGACGTGGCGGCGTCACGCAGGACCAGGGCGCGTACGAGATGCCGGTCGGCGCGCTGTTCGGCGGCGACCGACCGTTCGTGCTCGAAGGCGGCCCAGCCGTGTGCCACGCCGATGGCCGAGGCACACACCAGAACCAGGGTGGAAAGGAGAAGGAGGAGCCGGACCTCGAGGACGTCGATCCCCCGGCGCAGAGGATGCGTACGCCACCGCCGGCTTCCGATCGCTGCGTACATGAGGTCACAGCCTTTCGGGCCATGCACGGTCTCGGCGGCCACCCCGCTGACCGTTCCGCTGTAGCGGTCATCGGCCCTTGGGATCCGAACGGCGGTCGCCCGGTATCGAGTCTCCGCACGCCCACGAGGACGTAGAAGGGCCGTCCGACGCACATGGGAGGGCCGACCGGTCCCTCGTGAATGCCCCGGCCGGTGGCGGCATCGCGTCGTCGCTGTCGGACAGGGGACCGAATGTCCCGGTGGACTACCCCTTCCGTCTCTCGAAAGGGCTGCCTCGCGGACGGAGACTGAAGTCGCGGGGGCGCAGACCGAGAAGGAGATCTTCAGCGGCGGGATACAGCGGGATACGGCGGTATACGGAGGGCCCTCGGTGCCCCGAGGTGCCGCCAGCGGCGTACGGCCGGCCGGCGTGGGAGAGGGAGTGAGCACGGTGCACGCATTCGTTTATCACGGCCCCGGCGAGGGACACTGGGAATCCGTGGAGGACCCGAAGATCGAGCACCCTGCCGACGCGCTGGTGAGGATCGAGGCGGCCACGGTCTGTGTCGGTGACCTGCACGTGTTGCGAGGAGACATCGGTGGTGTGAAGCCGGGTACGGTCCTGGGGCACGAAGCCGTCGGCGAGATCATGGAAGTCGGGCCCGAGGTGCACGCCGTGGTTCCGGGGGACGAAGTGATCCTCTCGTCCATCTCCGCCTGCGGTCAGTGCCTGCAGTGCAGGGAAGGCGCGTACGGCCAGTGCACGCAGGGTGGCGGGTGGCTTCTGGGGCACGAAGTGAACGGCACCCAGGCGGAATTCGTCCGTGTCCCTTTCGCGGACCATTCGACCCACAAGCTGCCCTACACCCTGGACAGGAGTACCGCCGTCCTGTTCTCCGAAGTACTGCCCGCCGCCTTCGAGCTCGGCGTGCGCAACGGGAAAGTCCGTCCCGGCGCCGTGGTCGTCGTGGTGGGGGCAGGGCCCGTCGGCCTGGCCGCTCTGGTCGTTGCCGGCATCTTCACCCCTGCCCGAGTCGTCGCGGTCGACCTGTCACCCCGCCGCCTGGAGATCGCCACCGGTCTGGGAGCCGATGCCGCGGAGCTTCCCGGCCGGCTCATAGCGGAGCTGTCGGAGGGCCCCGGGGCGGATGTGGTCATCGAAGCGGCGGGGAGCCCCGACAGTTTCACCCTGTGCACCAGAGCCGTGCGTTCCGGTGGTCACATCGCCAACATCGGTATGCACGATTCCTCGGTCACCCTGCATCTCGAGAACCTGTGGCGCAAGAACGTCACCATCAGTACCGGCCAGGTCGACACGGCGTCCACGCACTGGCTCCTCGAGACGCTCACGCCCACGCACATGGAGCGCCTCTCGCGGCTCATCACCGGGACACTGGGCTTCGCGCGGACGAGTGACGCCTACGAGGCCCTCACCACCGCCGTCGACACGGGCGCGTTGAGGACGGTCCTCCAGCCGATGTAGGCGCCGCCCAGTCCCCGGCGGCGCCCCCGCACCGTGCGGAGCCGGTCCCCGCTACGGCAGGTCCCCGGTCGCGAAGTACGCCCTGCACACCGTCCCGTCGAAGTCGGTGGCGACCTGCAGCACCTGCCTGCCGTCCGTCGAGGGCAGCAGCGGTGAGCTGTAGTTCTGGCAGTAGTTCACCTCCGGGTCCGGCACGGTCACTGGTGCGGCGATGGCGGACCAAGCCCCTTCGCCGTTACGTGAGTTGGTCAGGAGGGTACGACCGCTGCCGGCGGCGGGCGTGCCGTCCCGGTTCAGCAGGCGCTGCCCGACGAGCAGGATGCGTCCGTCGGAGCCGCCGCCCGGCGTCGGTGCCCAGGCGATGGTGGGAGCGGCGCGGAAGTAACGGCCGTCGGCGGTCTCGGGCCGGATGCCGAGCCAGGCGGGGTCTCCCCAGTCCCAGCCGTCGGCGGAGGTCCGGTAGTGCACCACGCACTGGTACTGCCCGCCGGGATTGCAGATCTCGTAACTCATGAAGTACGTGCCGTTCGGCAGCTGCCGGACCACTGGCATGCCCGGCCGGTCGGGCTCCCAGCCGCTCGCCACGGTGCTGTGGTGCCCTTCCCAGTGCACACCGTCGTAACTGCGTGCGGCGACGAGTTTCTGACTGTGCGCGGGGTCGGTCTCGTCGGCGTAGTGGCAGACCAGCGCGCCGTCGGCGGCCACCGAGAACTCCGGTTCCCACAAGCCGCCCGTCCCGCCCGCGACGGCACACGACGACAGGTAGGACCAGCTGGCCCCGACGTCGTCACTCCGCCAGATCCGCAGCGCCATGCGGCGGTCGTCCTCGTCCTGGCCGGCGGCGGAGGCCCACAGCAGTGTGCCGGCCCGCAGCGCGCCCACCTGTCGTGGCAGCTCGAACAGGGTGGTGCAGCAGAGGCCCTGGCCGGCCGCGGACTCCGGATCGGCGACTCTGCCGACCTCGTGGAAGGTCCTCCCCGAGTCGGTGCTCCCGTGAATGGCGCCGATGCCGTTGTTGCCGTCGAAGGTGACGACGCTCGTCAGGACACGCCCGTTCGCCGCGCCGTTGTGCGCGAGGCGGATGGCCCGGGGGTACAGGCCCGTACCGTCCCGTAACGGGGTTCCGGTTGCCATGGGGGAGGAGACGCCGGACGTGCCGGTGGCCATGGCGGACGGTGCGTCGGACGTGCCGGTGGCCATGGCGGAGGGCGCGTCGGACGTGCCGGTGGCCGTGGCGGAGGTGGTCAGCAGGCTCAGCACGCCGGTCAGGGCGAGCACGAAGACCTGTAGCCGGCGGCTGACGTATCGCCGCCCGGGCCTGCGGCGAGCGGTGAGGTTCTGGACGGGGCCGGTGCCGCGGCGCCGGCCGAAGGCATGCGAAAGAGGCAGGATCACGGTCGTGTTCCCTCCGGTTCGGTCGATTGCGCGTCAGGCTAGAACTGCATGTACATCGATGTAAATAGACGTGACGTCAGCCGTCGGACCGGCGCGGAACGGGTACGGGGCCGGACGCGCGCAGCGCTCCCGCCTGTCCGCCCCGGTCCACTCCCTCGCCGCGCGCTGTTCCTCCTGATGTCCCTGTTGCGCTCTGGCGCCTCCCACCAAGCCCGGTCATGCTGGCCGCCGACAGCGCGTTCCGCGCACAATCAGCTCCGCACCAGGAGGACTTGTGGGCCCTGGCACATTCCGCTCCACCCTGCGGCCGCTCGTGCTGCTGGCGACCGTGGTGGCGACGGCGGTCGGGGCCGTCGCCCCCGCAGCGGCCGACTCGACCCCGGACCCCCGCCCGCACACCACCGCCGAGATCCTCAGACCCGTCGCCCCGCCGGCCGCGAGCGGACCGTCCGGCCAGGCGGGATCCGTCGTGGACGGCGACGGCATCGAGACCGCCCGCGCCTCCCGCCCCGTAGCCCCTGGCGTACGTCTGAGCTCCTACGACCGCCTCGAGTCCGACAAGTGGCTGCGGGTCGACACCCTCTCGGTCGATCTGGACGGCAGCGGAGTACGCGCCGACTACCTCTCCTCGGGCAAGGTCGCGGACCGGAGCACGGTCTCCGAGCTCGCGGCCGGGCACGATCCGGGGAAGGGCCGCCGTACCGTCGCCGCGATCAACGCGGACTTCTTCGACATCAACGAGACCGGGGCGCCCCAGGGCCCCGGCGTCCGGGACGGCCGGACGGTCCACTCCCCGGCCCCGGGCGTCAACCGCGCGGTGGGCATCGGGCCGGGGAACGCCGGCCGGGTCCTGGAGTTGTACTTCGACGGCACGCTGACCCTCCCGTCGGGTACGCACGCGCTCGCCGCGTACAACGCGGCGAACGTACCGGCGCAGGGCGTGGGCGCCTACACCTCCGCCTGGGGGAGCGCCGACCGCGCCCTGACCGTGGACGACGCGAGGCCCGTCGCCGAGGTCGTCGTGCGCGACGGCAAGGTGGTCTCCGTGTCAGGCACCCCCGGATCGGGGCCCGTTCCCGAGGACGCCCTGGTCCTCGTCGGCCGTGAGGCCGGGGCGGACCTGCTGACCGCTCTGGAGCCAGGGGACCCGGTCGGCATCACCTACCGGGCACGCACCGACAGCGGAACCGTGCCCCGCACCGCCGTGGGCGGCCGTGAGCTGCTCGTCGTCGACGGAGTGGCACAGAACCACGACGGCGAGGGCAACAACACCGCGGCGCCCCGCACCGCCGTCGGGTTCTCCGAGGACGGCCGGACGATGCAGGTCATCACCGTCGACGGACGCCAGGCCGACAGCGGCGGCGTCACCCTCACCGAGCTGGGCGAGATGATGCGCGGAGCCGGCTCGTACAGTGCGCTGAACCTCGACGGCGGAGGTTCGTCGACTCTCGTGGCCCGGGCGCCCGGCAGCGACGCGCTCCAGGTCGAGAACAGCCCGTCCGACGGCAGTGAGCGCACGGTCCCCAACGGCCTCGCACTGACTGCCCCCGACGGCAGCGGGCGGCTCGAAGGGTTCTGGGTCGGGACCCGTACGCCGGCCGGTGCCGCCCCCGGCGACGACCCGGTGGCCGGGGGCCGTCCCGAGCGGGTCTTCCCCGGCCTGACCCGGCAGCTCACCGCGGCCGGATACGACGAGACGTACGGTCCCGCCGCCGGCACACCGCGCTGGCGTGCCGTCGACACGTCGGTCGGCAGCGTCGACTCGCGGGGCACGTTCACCGCACGCCGCAGCGGCACGACCGACGTCCGGGCGGAACGGGCCGGTGCCCACGGCGGAACCCGGCTCACCGTCCTCGACCGGCTGGCCCGGATCAGGTCCACCACCACGCGCGTCGGCCTGGCGGACGGGGAGGCCACCGGCACCTTCGGCATCGTAGGGCTCGACGCCCACGGCGCGAGCGCCCCCGTCGAGCCGGGTGACATCACCCTCGCCTACGACCACGCGCTGTTCGCCGTCGGCGACGACGGCCGCGGGTCCTTCACCGTCAGGTCCCTCACCGGCTCCGGAGCAGGACAGATCAAGGCCACCGTGGCAGGCGTGAGCACCGTCCTCGCGGTGAGCGTCGGCCTCGAGGAACAGCCCGTGGCGGACTTCGAGGACGCCGGCTCCTGGAAGTTCAGCCAGGCCCGCGCCGACGGCTCACTCGCCGCGACCCCGGACGGGCACACCGGCACCGGCCTCCGGCTCACCTACGACTTCACCCGTTCGACGGCCACGCGCGCCGCCTACGCGGCCCCGCCGCAAGCCGTCGCCGTACCGGGCCAGCCACAGGCGTACACCCTCTGGATCAAGGGGGACGGCAACGGCGCCTGGCCCACCCTGCACCTCAAGGACGCCGCCGGCTCCGACCAGCTGCTGCGGGGGCCGTACATCACCTGGACCGGCTGGCGGCAGGTCACCTTCGCGGTGCCGCCCGGTGCGGCGATGCCGCTGACGGTGTCCCGCTTCTACCTCGCCGAGACGGCCGCGGCCCGGCAGTACACCGGCGAGATCGTCATCGACGACCTGACCGCCCAGGTCCCGCCCACCGTGGAACTTCCCGAACAGGCAGAGCCCACCGACCCGTTGATCGACTCCGCCGCCGTCACCGAGGGCCGCGACTGGCAGTTCGCGGTGATGTCGGACGCCCAGTTCGTGGCACGCGAACCGGACAGCGCCATCGTCCGGCAGGCCCGCCGCACCCTGCGCGAGATCAAGGCGGCCCGGCCCGACTTCCTGGTGGTCAACGGCGACCTCGTCGACGAGGGGTCCCCCGCCGACCTCGCCTTCGCCCGCCGGATCCTCGACGAGGAACTCGGCGACTCCCTGCCCTGGTACTACGTGCCGGGCAACCACGAGGTGATGGGCGGGAAGATCGACAACTTCATCACACAGTTCGGTCCGGCCCGGCGGACGTTCGACCACGAGGGCACCCGGTTTGTCACACTCGACACGTCGAGCCTCAGCCTGCGCGGCGGCGGCCTCGCCCAGATCGAGGAGTTGCGGGCCCAGCTGGACGCGGCGGCGAAGGACCGCTCCGTCGGCTCCGTGATGCTGATCGAGCACGTGCCCCCGCGCGATCCGACCGTGCAGAAGGGAAGTCAGCTGAGCGACCGCAAGGAGGCCGCCCTCGTCGAACAGTGGCTCGCCGACTTCCGCCGTACGACGGGCAAGGGCGCGGCTTTCGTCGGCAGCCACGTCGGGGTCTTCCACGCCTCGCACGTGGACGGGGTCCCCTACCTGGTCAACGGCAACTCCGGCAAGGCGCCCGCCGGCCCCGCGGACCAGGGGGGCTTCACCGGCTGGTCCCTGATCGGCGCCGACCGCGTCACGCCCGGCGAACAGGCCACGGCGCGCCGGCAGCCCTGGCGGGGCGGTCCCGACTGGGTCTCCGCGCAGACCCGCGCGCACGTCGACGAGCTGGCCCTGGACGCCCCCTCCACGCTCGTCGCGGGCGAGCGGACGAAGGTGGGCGCGCAGGTCGTCCAGGGCGCCCGGACCGTGCCGGCGGCCTTCCCCCTCAGCGTGGACTGGACCGGCTCACCGAATGTCCGCATCGGGAAGGCGGACGGCACGCGCCCCCGTCACACCGCGGCTCTGGACCCCGCCACGGGCACGCTCACCGCGCTCCGGTCGGGTGCCGTCACGCTCGCGGTCACCGTCAACGGCGTGACCCGACAGGTACGGATCCGGATCGCGGCCGGGGCGGTGGCGCCCGCCGCCTGACGCTCCGTCGCCCACCGCGACACCGAGCGGCTCCCGGACCCGGTCCGGGAGCCGCTCGGTGTTTCCTTCGCCGGTCATGCGGGGCCCCGCCCCTTCCGGGCCCGGACCACGGGATGACGCGAAAGGTGGACATCAGATGTCTGATGTCTTAGGTTCAGAAGGAAGTCGAGTGTGAGGAGCAGCGTGTGAACTCCGGCCCTGTGCCTGGACAGAAGAGGTCGCCCGGACCCGGACGGCGAGGTGGCGACCACCGCGTGGCCGTCATCGGCGCCGGTGCCATCGCCCGCGACCACGTCACCGCGCTCGCGGGCGTCCCCGGCATGCGACTGGCCCATGTCGTGGACCGGCACCCCGAACGCGCCTCCGCGCTGGCCGCCCTCGCCGAAGGCGCCACCTGGTCCACCGACCCGGCGACCGCCTGGTCCGACGACATCGACGTCACCGCCGTCTGCACTTCCCCCGAGTCGCACGCCGACCTCTCCGTGGCCGCGCTCGCCGCCGGCAGAGCGGTCCTGCTGGAGAAGCCCGCCGCGCTGGGCGTGGCCGACGCCGACCGCATCCTCGCGGCCGCGCGGAGCGCCGGGCGGCCCCTCCTCGTCGCGCAGACGGCCCGCTTCCAGCCCGTCCACCTGGAGATCGCCCAAGCGGTCGCCGAGGGCGCGATAGGCACACCCCGCCTGGCACACCTCACCTGGTACACCGGGCACGTATGGCCCGGAGGCTGGCGGGGCTGGCAGCTGGACGCCTCCCGCTCCGGAGGCCATGTGGCCCACAACGGCGTGCACGCCCTCGACCTGCTGACCTGGCTCATGGACGACGAACCGGCCCGGGTCTTCGCCCGCCCCTGCCGTACCTGGGCGCCCGGCCTGCCGACCCCCGACAGCTTCCAGATCCTCGTACGCTTCGCCGGCGGCGCCCTCGCCACCGTCGAACTGTGCTACGCACTCGCCGCCCGCGGCACCTTCGTCCGCCGGCTCATGCTCTCCGGAACCTCCGGAACCCTGCACCACAGCAGCGAGGACGAGCCCCGGGCCCACACCGCGTCACCCCTCGCCCCCGCCTCGATCGAGGGGGCGATGACCGAGCAGACCAGGCACCTGCGCGATGTGCTCGACGGTGTCGCGGACCCGCTGACCGCACCCCACCAGGTACGTGCCGCCCTCGCCGCCGCCCTGGCGGCCCAGCTCAGCGCCGACGAAGGGCGCCCCGTGGACGTCGAGGAGGTCTGCTGAGATGAGGATCCTCATCGCGTCCGGGGTCCGGCACGCCCGCGACTACGTGCCGCTGCTGCGCTCCCTGCCCGGCATCGAGGTCATCGGCTGCGCCGACACCGCCGACAGCCCCTTCGCCGAGGACAGCGCCGCGCTCGCGAGCACGACGGGCGTCCCGCTGCTCGACCTCGATCAGGGCCTCGCCTCCTGCGACATCGCCCTGGTGTGCAGCGAACCCACCCGCCACGTGGACCTCGCGGTCCGGGCGCTGGAGGCGGGACGCCACGTGGTGGTCGACAAGCCCGCCGCCACCGGCACCCGCGACGCGGAGCGTCTGTGGGACGCGGCAGACCGCTCCCGAGGACTGCTCACCGCCGTGCACCGGCTCCATTCCCCGCAGATCGCCCGCGCCCGGCGCATCGTGGACTCCGGTGCGATCGGTCTGCCCCTGGCTGTCGACGCGGAATGGCTCGCGGCGGGCGGACTGGACGGAAGCACCGTCGAGCGCCCCGAACTCGTCTGCGACCCGGCCCTGTCCGGCGGTGGCGAACTGATGAACTTCGGGTGGTACCCCGCCCTGGCGATCCGTCATCTGACCGGCCTGGAGGTGGAGGAAGTCGTCGCCTTCAGCAGCGGCGGGTCCCACGGCCCGCTCTTCGACGGCCCGCACGGTGCCTACGGCGTCGAGGACGCGGCCGTCCTCTCGCTCCGCCTGCGCAACGGGGTGGTGGCGACCGTCACCGTCGCCCGCACGCCCGCGGGCGTGGGCCCGGCCCCCGTCTCGTCCAGCCTGCGCGTGCTCGGCTCGCACGGCCATCTGCTCGCCGAAGAGGACGCCCCCTCGGTCACCGTGCGCGAGGCGGGCGGCGGATTCGTTTCCCGCCAGGCCGGCGGGCCCGCCGGCCTGACCGCGCTACGACGGCTGTTCACCGGGTTCTGCGAGGACATCCAGCACGGACGTACACCGCTGGTGACGGCGGCCGACATCCACGCGGCCGTCGCGGTGGTCGAGGCCGGACTGTCCTCCGCCCACCTGGACGGAGCTCCGGTCAGCCCCGCTGTCCGCACGGGCACACCGACGGCCTGACACCGCCGCGCCGACCGTGGAGACCCGGGCCGGCCCCGGCGGCACGGCCCAGTCCGGTGCGGTCCGGTCCGCGGGCGACCACCCGCGCGCCGGCTCCCCACGGGGCGGCCGGCGCGCTCCCTCATGCCTTCCGGTAGCCGTACGCGTCCGTGGCCGCCGCCTCCACGGTGTCCAGGTCACCCCCCGCCGACGCCGTCACCAGCGCGGCCACCGCACCCTCCACGAAGGGGGCATCCACCAGCCGCGCACCCTCGGGCAGTTCATTGCCCTCGGCCAGCATGGACTTCACGGTGAGCACCGCGCTCCCGAGGTCCACGAGCAGCGCGACCCCCACCCCCCTGTCCACCGTCCTCGCCGCCTCGGCGATCAGCTCCTCGCTCGTCCCCAGGCCACCGGCCGAGGTGCCCCCCGCCGCCGCCACCGGTGCCGTCGCGCCACCGGCCGCCAGCCCTCTGGCCAGCTCGACCACGGCCTCCGCCACCGGGCCGCTGTGCGAGACCAGCACTATGCCGACCTGCTTCTCCTCGCTCATGCGTCGCCTCCGCCGCTCGCTTCCGCAGCCTCGGCGAGCGCCCCGACCAGCAGCGCCGACGAGGCGGCCCCCGGGTCCTGGTGCCCGATGCTGCGCTCGCCCATGTAGCTGGCCCTGCCCTTGCGCGCCTGCAGCGGAACGGTCGCCAGAGCGCCGGCCAGCGCCGCGTCACGGGCCTCTTCGAACGAGGAGCCCAGCACCTCGACGGCGGGCAGCAGCGCGTCGAGCATCGTCTTGTCCCCGGCCTGCGCCCCGCCGAGCTGTGCCACCGCCGCGACACCCGAGCCGAGGGCCTCAGCCAGCTGACCCCGCGTCACCTCCGTCGCGTCGTCCAGAGCCTTTCCGGTGCGGCGCAGCAGCGTCCCGTACAGCGGCCCGGACGCCCCGCCGACGGTCGAGATCAGATGGCGGCCGACGAGCGTCAGCACCGCTCCCGGTGTCGCGGGCGCCGCCTTGTCGAGGACCTCGTCCACCGCCGCGAAACCGCGCCGCATGTTGCTCCCGTGGTCGGCGTCCCCGATGGCGGCGTCGAGCTCGGTCAGCCGGTCCGCCTCACGGTCGACGGCAGCCGCGGTGGCGGCCATCCAGCGACGGAAGAAATCGGTGTCGAGCACAAGATCTCCTGTTCCTCACACACGGGTGGAAAGTCCGTACACACGGTGGAAGGCCCGGTCACCGTCCCCAGCGGAGCGCGGGCGTCTGTACCGGTGCGTCCCACAGCCGCACCATCTCCTCGTCCACCTGACAGAGCGTCACCGAACAGCCTGCCATGTCGAGGGACGTCACATAACTGCCCACCAGCGTACGAGCCACCGCCACACCCCGCTCCGACAGCACCCGCTGCACCTCGGCATTGAACCCGTACAGCTCCAGCAACGGCGTCGCGCCCATCCCGTTGACCAGCACGAGCACGGGGCCGCTGGGCCGGAGATCCTCCAGCACCGCGTGGACCACGACGTCGGCGATCTCCCCGGACGTCATCATCGGCCGGCGCTCCCGGCCGGGCTCGCCGTGGATGCCGATCCCCAATTCCAGTTCACCCGGGGGCAGATCGAACGTCGGTGTGCCCTTCGCCGGAGTGGTGACGGAGCTGAGCGCCACCCCGAAGCTCCGCGAGGACTCGTTCACGCGCCGGGCCATGGCCTCCACCCGCTCCAGCGGCGCCCCCTGTTCGGCGAGGGCGCCGGCCAGCTTCTCGACGAACAGCGTCGCCCCGGTGCCGCGCCGTCCGGCGGTGAAGGTGCTGTCGGCCACCGCCACGTCGTCGTCGACCAGGACCCGGGCGACCTGGACGCCCTCGTCCTCGGCCAGTTCGGCGGCCATGTCGAAGTTCAGCACGTCACCCGTGTAGTTCTTCACGACGAACAGCACGCCCGCGCCGCTGTCGACCGCGGCGGCCGCCCGGACCATCTGATCGGGCACCGGCGAGGTGAAGACCTCCCCGGGGCACGCGGCGGACAGCATCCCGGGCCCGACGAACCCCGCGTGCAGCGGCTCGTGCCCGGAGCCGCCGCCCGATACGAGTCCCACCTTCCCGGCCACCGGGGCGTCGCGCCGGACGACGAGACGGTTCTCGGCGTCCACGACGAGCTCCGGGTGGGCGGCGGCCATTCCGCGGAGTCCGTCCGCGACGACGGTCTCCGGCACGTTGATGAGCATGCGCAACGTTTCCTCCTGGGGAGAGCAACGGCGGGCCGCTGATGCTGCCCGGCCGTCGGCGTGGATCCGGTTCTCCGGTCTCAGGTCGTTCGGAACCCAGTATCGGAGAGACCGGGGTGATCGGGAAGCGACGCGTCGGACGACCGTGCAACCCGCCGCCCGGTCACGCGCAGGGACCACTGCCCCGCCGGTCTCCCCGAGCCGCGGCGCAGGCGAGCCACACGCCGAAGGTCCGGCTGCCCCCGGTCAGCCGGACGATGCACGGCAGGTGGCGCGGCATCACATGGACCCGCGGGAGCTCGTCCGGGGCACCGCGGGAGAGCCGCCCTCAGCCGCCCACGCAGAACTCGCGGCCGCTGAGCCACTGGCCGAACCAGTCGCCCAGCGGGATGGTGAAGCACCATCCGGACTCGTTCGTGTCCGGTGCGGGAACCGTCGGCGCGGGCTTGTCGGGCTTCGGTGCCGTCGGTGTCCCGCTCGGCTCCGGAGCGGGCGCCGAGGGCTCCGTCGCATTCGGCAGGCCGCTCAGCATCTCGCGGTACACCCGGGACGACTCGGGGTTGTCGGAGCACTGCCACACCCCGTGCGGACAGTAGTCCGTGATCGTCTGGTACACCGGCTTGTGCCGTTCGATCCACTCCAGCATCCGGCGCATGTACTCGGGGTTGTCGCCGTTGCGGAACAGCCCCCACTCCGGGAACGAGATCGGCTTGCCGCGCTCGGCCGCGAAGTCGACCTGCTTCTGCAGGCCGTACGGTTCGTTCACCTGCTCGTCGAAGGTCCGCGCCGGAGGCTGGTCGTAGGAGTCCATGCCGATGATGTCCACGACGTCGTCGCCCGGGTAGCACTCGGTCCAGGGCACGGCGTCCCGCCCCCTGCTCGGTGCGAAGTCGAAGCGGAACTCCTGGCCGGACACGGACCTCATCGTGGTGACGATGCGCTTCCAGTACGCCCTCCACGCGGCGGGATCGGGACCGCACCGGTGGGTGTACGTCGTCCCGTTCATCTCCCAGCCGAGGACGATCACCGTGTCCGGGATGCCCAGCATGACCAGACGCTCGGCCAGGCGGCGGAAGTGCTCGTCGAACCGCCCCTCGGCGCCCGCCCGCAGCAGGCCGCGCACCTCGCCGTCGGGGACATGCCCCTCGTTCCGCTCCAGCATCGGCGTGTTGAGTACGAACATCCGGTCCTCGGCCGCTCTCCGCCAGGCCGCCCACGAGGCGAGGAAGCCGGGGCTGCCCTCGATGTTCTCCCACACGTCGCCCGGAAGATAGCTGTGCCCGACGCGCATCTCCGTACCGCCGAGCCAGCGGGACAGCTCTCCCATCCGCTGCACGCCCTTCGGCCCGTAGTCCAGATAGGCCCCGATGGCGGTCGTCGTGGCCGGATCCGGCGCCTGCTGAGCCACGCCCTTGCCGGCCTGGGTGTCCGCTGCGTCACGATCGGCGATGACCGCACCGCCGACGAGGAGGCAGAGCGCGGTCGCCCCGACGCCGACCTTCATGAAACGGCGCTGTACGGGCACGGCTCCTCCTTGGATTACGGCCTGACTCCGACCCTGCCGACCCTAAGGAAAAACATTCAACAATGGGCTGTGGGCCGTCCGTGAATAGACCATTCGCGACACGCGTCGGTTCAGAGCGATCCATTCGGGTGACACATTCCGAAGGTGAAAGGAAGGGAACGGACGCGGTTGTCGAAATTCGAATCGACCAGATCCGGTTCCCCCGCAGCCCTGACGCCTCCCTGCCGCGTGAGCATTTCGCGGAAGAGGGTCTTCAGCTCCAGCTTCGCGAGATGAGCCCCCAGACAGTGGTGAGGGCCCCCGCCGCCGTATCCCAGGTGCGGATTGGGCGAACGGGTGATGTCGAAGGAATCGGGGTCCTCGAATACGGACGCGTCGCGGTTCGCGGACGCGTAGAGGAGCACGACCTTCTCCCCGGGCAGGAAGACGTGACCGCCGAGCGTGCATTCGGCCGCCACCGTCCGGCGGAACTGGATGATCGGCGTCGAGTGCCGGACGATCTCCTCGACCGCGCCGTCGGCGTAACGGTCGAAGTCGGACTCCAGGAGGGCCCGCTGCTCCGGATGCTCCGTCAGCAGGACCAGCCCGTGGGCGATCGCGTTCCGCGTGGTCTCCACCCCGGCCACGAGCAGCAGGGAGAAGAACGCGCCGAGCTGACGCGAGGACAGCGCCAGTCCGCCGACGTCGGCGCGGACGAGTGCCGAGATCACGTCGTCCGCCGGGACGCGGCGGCGCTCCCGGGCGATGCCCGCCATCTCCAGCTGCATGCGGGCCAGGGAGCGCAGTCCGCGCCCGGGGATCCGCAGCCTGGCGCGGCCACGCCGCTGTACCCCGACGTACTCCGACGCGTGGTCGATGCGCGCCGCGATCCGGGCCCGATGGCGCCCGGGGATGCCCATGAGGTCGCAGATGACCTCGAACGGCATGCGGGAGGGCGCCGAGCGCATGAAGTCACCCGGCCCCCCGGCGACCATCTCGTCCACGAGCCGCCGGGCGACGGCGCCGATGTTCTCCTCGGCGGCGGCGAGCAGCCTCGGCGTGAAGGCGCGGGAGATGGTCCTGCGCAGCCCCGCGTGCTCGGCACCGTCCATGTTGACCATGGAGTTGCCGAACACCGCCTTGGCCCAGGGAGCCGGTTCCGGAGTCGTGACCCCCGGTGCGCTGGCGAAGACCTGCGGCTGCCGGCTGGCCGCCTTCACGTCCGCGTGCCTCACCACCGCGTAGAACGGTGTGCGCGACCCCGTACGAGGAGTGAAGCGGACCGGTGCGTCCAGCTCCCTCAGCCGGGCGAACTCGGACAGCCGCCGGGACCGTGGCAGCCGCCAGAACGCCGGGTCGGCCAGATCGGCTCCGGCCGTCGCTCGCACACGGACCGCGGGCACCTGTGTCGGCACGTTCATGCACAACCTCCGGGAGTTCGGAGGGCCATGCTCACCCGGCGGACGCCGCCGTACGGCCGACACGTCCGGAGAGCGCCGCGGAATTCCCACGGTCGCGTGATGTCCTGCGGATGAGAACCGTTCGCGCACCGTCTCGTTGCCCACTCGAGCGAGACACCTCGCAGCAGCGGACGAGAGGGAGGTACACCCACCATGAATCCGACCGACGGCACGAGCACGGAACCGGAGCGGTCCCGCGCCCCGCGGCCGGCCCGCCGCGCGGTGCTGCGCACCGCCTTCACCGCAGCCGTGATCGCCGGGACCGGCGGCGCGCTCGCCCCGGTCCTCCTCGGGGCCCAGGGGCCCGCAGGCGCCTCCCAGGAGCGCGACGCAGTGGGGCCCGAGCGATTCTCCGAGCTGTACAAGGGCCGCGAGATCCGGGGCACGGTCACGGTCATGGTGCCGGCCGGCGCACACCCGCACGCCGACGGGTCAGGAGCCGCCGCGGCACCCGGCACCGAGGTCAGCGTCGACGGGAGGGCGCTGCACGTGATGAGGCGCGCCGACGGGAGCTATCTCAGCACCGTCAACCACTACGAGTCGTTCCCCACCCTCCTCGCGACGGCCCGCGCTGCGGTCGACGAACTCGGCACCGCACAGCTGCCGGCCGCCTCCCCGCACACCATCTGAGCCTTAAGGACGAGCACGCGTGTACAGCCGCAAGAACCAGCGTGACCTCACGCGCACCGAGAAGAAGCGTCTGGTCGACGCGATCCTGGAGCTGAAACGAACGGGCCGCTACGACGACTTCGTCAGCCTGCACCGGCAGTACTACGTCACCGACGCCGAGAGCAGGCCACGGCCCGCCCACATGACCCCGTCCTTCCTCCCCTGGCACCGCAGATATCTCCTGGAGTTCGAGGAGGCGCTGCAGGCCGTCGATCCCCGAGTGTCGATCCCCTACTGGGACTGGACGAGGGACAACACGACGAGCTCGTCGCTCTGGGCGGAGGACCTCCTCGGCGGCAACGGCAGGCCGGGGGACCGGCAGGTGATGACCGGGCCGTTCGCCTACCGTCAGGGGAACTGGCGGATCAGCGCCGCAGTGACCGACGACCCCTTCCTGCGGCGCAACTTCGGCCGGCCCTCCGCGCCCGTCACGCTGCCCACGGCGGCGGACGTGGACCGTGCCCTGAGCGACCCGGTGTACGACGCCGCGCCCTGGAACAGCCTCAGCACCACCGGCTTCCGGAACGGGCTCGAGGGCTGGGGCATCAGCGGGGGCCCCGGGGTGGCCAACCACAACCAGGTGCACCGCTGGATCGGCGGGTCGATGGCGGGCGCCGCGTCGCCCGACGACCCGGTCTTCTGGCTGCACCACGCCTTCATCGACCTGCTGTGGGCCCGCTGGCAGCAGGCGCATCCGGGCTCCCGCTACCTGCCCGCCCGAGAGCTCCCCGCCGACGATCCGCAGCGGGACCGGATCTTCGCGCTCGACCAGCCCATGCCGCCGTGGGACGTCGCGCCGTCGGAGTTGATGGACCACAGCAGGCACTACCGGTACGTCTGAGCGGCGCCCCGCCGAACGGGGACGGGCCTCCTCCCGCCGCGCGGAACGCGGAGGGAGGAGGCCCGGACGGTGCCTCGGGGAGATCAGTGGCCGTAGCCGTGGTCGCCCTCGTGGCTGTCCGAAACGTTCACGCAGGTGTTGCCGAACGCCGGGTTCAGCAGGGCGATCACGTTCACCGTGTTGCCGCAGACGTTGACCGGGATGTGTACGGGCACCTGGACGGCGTTGCCCGAAACGACGCCGGGGGAGTGGGCCGCGACGGCCTCCGCCCCGGAGTCGGCGGTAGCCATGCCGGCACCGCCGGCGATCAGGGCACCGGTACCTGCCATGACGGCGGCCACCTTCGAGATACGCGACATCAGTTCTCCTTGAGAGGGGTGAACCCGGTCGCAAGCGCGCGACCGGTATGCCCTGACAACGCGAAAGTCGACAGACGGTAACGGATCGACTCAAAACTCATCATCACGGCTCAACTCCGGCCGATGAGCGCGGCCCCTGCCGCGGGCAGCTCGCCGATCCGCGCACGCCACTCCCGTGCGGCGGGAAGCCGGGACTTCATCGTCCCGGCCGCCCGGTCCCGGACCGTCACCTGTGTCTCGCGAAGCCGCAGCAGTGGTTCCAGCGCGGAACGGGCCAGCATCAGCCGCTGATTGACGACCGGTACCGGGCCCCAGTGGTTCTTGTACTGCTCCGAGCCGCGCAGCAGACTCAGCACGCCGCGGTCCAGGCCGTCGGCCTCCCGCGCGATCTCGCGCAGCAGCATCGAGGAGACGTCCACCTTCGTCTCCCTGAGCCGGGGATCGGCCCCGTAGAGGTACCCCCCGGTCAGCCGCGCCGACCGGAACGACACGTCGGCGGCCACCACCTCCCCGTCGAGCAGGAACTCCCTGACCGAGGCCTCGCCGTCGCGCACCATCCGGCGGGCGGAGCGCACCAGATGCGCGCAGAACCGGGGTCGCAGGTGCTCGGGGTTGACCCCTCTGCCGAGCCACTGGAGCTCGTGCAGCCGCAGCAGGGTGCCGATCGCACCCGCCACCCTGTGCACGGGTGCGGTACGGCACTCGATGCCCAGGGTGTCGATCCTGCGTAGCTTGGCCCGCGTCCGCTGGGCGCGCGAACCGGTCATCCGCCCGATGAGCGCCTCGATCGGCTCGGCGGGCAGCTCCATGCACGTCGAGTCCGCCCGGCTGCTGCGAGCGCCGGACCACGCCTCGAACAGCAGGTGCGCCGAGGCGTCCGGCCGGACCTCCCGCAGGTCCACGACGGTGTGCGCGGCCGCCCGGTGGAGCCCGCGCTCCAGCGCGGTGACTGCCGCCGGGGTGTCCTCGCCGTCCACCAGGATGTCGAAGTAGTCGGAGATCGCCCCGCCCATCGGCACCAGCAGAGGCATCGGGCGGTGCACGAGCATCAGCGGCGCCGCGCCGATCAGCCGTCCGCCCCGGCGCACCAGTACGACGCGGAGCCGGCCGGGAGCCCCGTAGGAGAGCCACCACGAGTGGAGCCACGCGTGGCTCTGGAACGGAGTGGCGGTGGGACACCTGCGGTGCAGCGCGTCCCACTCCGGGGCGAGGTCCGCGAAGTCCGGCAGGTCCCTGCAGAGGGTCACGGTGAGCCGCTCACGACGGTCGATGTTCATCGCACGAGCTCCCGTTCGCCGGTGGTGCCACCCAGGGAGGGGCCCGGCACCTGGGCCGTCACGCCCCGGCGCCCGTGCCGGGGGCGGACGAGCAGGACCAGCCCACCGACCAGTCCGCCCGCGGCGGCGCCCACGGCCGTGCCGAGCGGCACGGAGGGGGACACGGGATCGACGGGCGGTACGGCGTGCGAGAACTTGATCAGCTTCACACCGGTGTCCTTCGCGACGTGCCCGCTGCTCACGACCACGGCCTCGGTCACCGCGTTGGCGATGTCCGCGGCACGGCCCCGGTCGGCCGAGGTACCGGTGACCGCGATCATGGGCGAGTCGGGGGAGGTCTCGGACCGTACGTGCGTGCGCAGTTCGCGCACGGGTTCCCCGGCGGCTCCCTTGGCGTAAGAGAGGGTGGCGTCGCTGGTGGCCAGGCGGCCGTACGACTGCGCGTAGCCCAGGGCCGCGGCCGGATCGATGTCCTTGCCTGCGGTGACCATGGCGTAGCTGGTGGCCGCGTACTCGGGCTCGGCGAGCATGCCGTACGAGAATCCGCAGGCGGCTCCGAGCAGGACGCAGGCGGGCAGGGGCCACCAGCCGGTCCGTACGGATGTGGGGCGGAGCCTGCGCAGCCGTCCGGGGACGGCCGGCTGCTGCTCGGGCGACTCGGTCATGGGAGTGCTCTCTCGGTCGTGGTGACGGTGGTGGTGTCGATGGCCTGTGCGTAGACGTCCATGAGGCGCCGGCTGCTGAGCCTGATGTCGTAGTGGTCCACTGCGGGAGGCGGCGGCAGCCTCCGGACGCCGCTCTCCATGAGGTGCCGCAGTGCGGCCGTCAGCTCCTCCATGGGATCTGCGGCACCTGATGCGGCGCCGATGCGGACGGCGCCCGGCGCCTGGCCCGCCGGGAGGTCCTCGACGGCGGGGCACGCCGCGTGCACCACGGGCAGTCCGGCGGCCAGGGCCTCGACGACGGCGAGACCGAAGGACTCCTCGCGGGACGCCGAGACGAACGTGTCGACGGCGCCGAGCACCGCGGGGATGCCGGGACCGGCACCTCCCGGGGCGCCGCACTCGCCGAGGAACCTGACGCGGCCGGCCACACCGAGCCGGACGGCGAGAGCGCGCAGCGCAACGGCCTCCGGTCCCTCCCCGGCAAGGACCAGCCAGGCGCCGGGGAGGGCGGCGACGGCACGGATCAGCAGGTCGAAGCGTTTGCCGGGAACGAGCCTGCCCACGCCCCCCACGACGAAGGCCGTACCGGGAAGTCCCAGCGCGGCCCGGGTGGCCTGCCGTCGGGCGCCGTCGAAGCGGAAGGCGGCCACATCGATGCCGTTGGGCACGGTGTGGATCCGGGCGGCCGGCACACCCCAGTCGCGCAGCCTGCCCGCGACGGTGTCGGAGACGGCGACCGTCGCCGCCCCGAGCCGCTCGGTGCGCAGATAGAGCTCCCGGGTGCCACGGGTGAGCGGCCTCCCCTCGATCTCCGCGCGCCCCAGCGAGTGCTCCGTCGACACCACGGTGGTCCCGGCGAGGCGCGCCGCGATCCGGCCGTAGACACAGGCCCGGTAGAGGTGGGTGTGCACCAGGTCGTAGGAGCCGCGGCGGATGAGACGGGCCAGCCGGGGTACGGCGCCGAGGTCCCGGTTGCTCCTCATCCCCAGATCCCGGACACGGACACCGTCGGCGCGCAGCCCGTCCGCGACCGCCCCCGGGTTGGTGAGCGTCACGACGTCGCAGCGCACCGGCAGATGACGCAGCAGCAGACGCAACTGCTGCTCGGCCCCGCCGACGCCGAGGCCGGTGATGACGTGCAGCGCCCTCACCCGGCGTCACCCGGCCCCGTGGCGCCGGCGGAGCGGTTCCGCAGCCGGTGCCTGATCTCCTTGGCGCGCAGACGGGCCCCCCGGTCCGCATGGCTGACATGCGTGCGGGGAAGGGCGAGCGGTCCCGACAGGGAGCCGGGGGCGAGGGCGCACCCATAGGCGTACCCCGCGTCCCGCACGGACTCGACCACCCGCCGGTCGGCCGTGCCGTACGGGTAGCAGAAGCCGGACGGCGCCTGCCGGACCAGGCGGTGCAGCGCGTCCCGGCTGCCGTGCGTCTCCTGCCGGAGCTCGTCGTCGGACAGTGCCGTCAGATCCCGGTGGAGCATCCCGTGCGAGCCGACCTCCATCCCCGCCGCCGCGACCGTACGGATGCCCTCCTCGGTCAGCAGCGGTCTGCGCGGGCCGAGCGGATCCCAGGTGTTGGAGCCGCCGGGCCGGCCGGGAAGGACGAACACCGTCGCGGTGCAGCCGTGCGCGAGCAGCACCGGGAGCGCCTCGTCGAGGAAGTCGGCGTACCCGTCGTCGAACGTGAGCCCGACCAGCCCCCGCTTCCCGGCGGCCCGCGCCCGCAGCAGCGCCGCTACCCCCACACCGGTCAGCCCCCGTCGCCGCAGCCAGGTCAGCTGCTCGTCCAGGCGGTCGGCGGAGACGGTGATGCCGTACGGATCCTCCGTGGGATCGGTCACCGAGTGGTAGGTCAGGATCCACGGCCGGGTCCGGAGGCGGGGCGTCCGGGCGCGGGGTGCCGAGGTGTCAGCGGCCATGAGGGAACCTCCGTCGGATGAGTGCCGGGAGTTGGACGGCTTCGGGCATCCGGAGCACGAGCCCGGCGAGAAGGAACGCCACGGGTACGGCGAGGCAGCCGGCCGCCAGGCCGGGCACCGGACCGGGCACCAGGTCCGTGGCCAGCCGGCCGGCCGCCGCGGCGACGGCCGCCGCCGCGGCCGGCCGCGCGAGGGAGAGGGCGACGGCCCCCGCCCGTACGGCGACCGCCCGCCTGCCCAGCCCCAGGAGCATCAGCAGGGCGGCCGTGCTGATGCCGACGGCATTGGCGGCCGCGATGCCGTTCACGCCGAAGGGACCGGTCAGGAGCGCCCCGGCGGCGGTGGTGACCAGGAGCCCGGCGCCCATCGCGCCGAGCGGGTACCAGGTCGGCCGGCCGGCCGAGAAGAACGGCCGGCACAGGGCGCCGACCAGCGTGTGGCCGAGCAGGCCGAGCGCGTAGACCCGCATGACCCCGGCGGTGGCGGCGGTGTCCGCGGAGTCGAACGCACCGCGCTGGAAAAGGACTTCGACGATGTGGTGGGCACAGCCGAGCACCGTCGCCGTGCCCAGCAGGACCACGGTCCCGGCCAGGGCGAGATCACGTTCGACCCGCTTCCGGGCACCCTCACGGTCCCCGGAGGCCATGGCCCGCGCGACGACGGGGAAGGTCACCGTGCAGATCATCATGGACAGCACCATCGGCAGCTGCGCGACCTTCTGCGCGTAGTTCAGATGGGAGATGGCCCCGTCCGGCAGCGACGACGCGAGGAACCGCTCGACGAAGACCTGCGACTGACGGCTCACCACGAACAGGACGACCGGCGCCAGGACCGTCGCCCCGAGAAGTGCGGAACCGGAACCCCGCTCCCGGGCCGCCGGTTTCCCGCGCCGCCCCGGCACCAGCCGGACGAACGTGGGCAGCAGCGTCAGGATCATCAGCACGCTGCCGACGGCGACCCCCGCGGCGGCGGCACGCACCCCCCAGACGGAGTGCAGCGCGAGCGTCATCCCGATGATGCCGACGTTGTACGCGATGTAGACCCCGGCCGGCGCCAGGAACCGGCCGTGCGCCCGCAGCGCCGCGCTGAAGTACCCCGTGATGCCGAAGGTGAGCACCGTGACGGCCGTCAGACGCGTGCAGTCCACCGCGAGCCGGGGATCGTCCAGCCCGGGGGCCAGGATGCCGACGGCCCAGGGGGCTCCCCAGACCAGCAGCCCTCCCGCGCAGGCCAGCGCGGCGAACAGCCGGGGAAGGGTGTCGGCCACCAGGACCCGGACCGGGTCCTGCGCATGGCCGCCGGCGGCCCGCCGGGTCAGCGCCAGGCTGAACGCGGGCACGAGCAGCAGTGCCATGCCGTCCTCGATCAGCAGCGTGGCCGCCATCTCCGGCACCGTCCAGGCGATCAGGAAGGCGTCGCTGGCATGGCTGGCCCCGAAGAGCCGGGCGACGGCCTGGTCCCGTACGAGTCCGAGCAGGGCGGCGACCACGGTGAGTCCCGCGGCGCCGCCCGCCGCCCGGGCCAGGAAGCGCCCGGGCCGTACCGGAACATCAGGCGTGGATGTTCCGATGACCGCGGTGTCCGTGACTGTCCCGCTCACGCGGCGGTCGTCCTCTCCGGCGCGGCCAGC
Organism: Streptomyces sp. NPDC102451; assembly: GCF_044765485.1. NCBI lineage: Bacteria > Bacillati > Actinomycetota > Actinomycetes > Kitasatosporales > Streptomycetaceae > Streptomyces > Streptomyces sp. NPDC102451. The sequence continues at coordinate 612,284 of NZ_JBIWKD010000002.1, forward strand.
GCCCACCACGCGGCGAGGCCGAGCACGATCCCGGTCAGTACGGTGGAGGGCCCCCCGATGTCCGCGTACAGGAAGTCGACCGTCTGCCAGGTCATCAGCCCGACGGCGGCGAGACCGCAGTCGACGGCGGCCTCTCCCCGGGCCCGCGCGAGCATCAGCCTGCGCACCCCGCCGACCAGCAGCGCCGCCCAGGAGCCCACCAGCGCGGTGAAGCCGATGAGCCCCTGCTCGCTGAGCACCAGCAGATACATGTTGTGGGGGGAGAGCAGCGGCTGCTTACGGAACTCCTGACCGGCGCCCGCCGTGTCGCTGCCGGAGGAGAGCCCGATCGAGGCGTGCCCGTCACGGTGCGCGGGGAAGCCCTTGAGGCCGACGCCGGCCGCGGGGTGCTCGCGCCACATCCCCGCCGCGGCGGCCCACATGGTGTAGCGGTCGTTGACCGACCTGTCGGGTGCGCTGGTCACCTCGGTGATGCTGGTGAGCCGCTGCGAGATCATCTCGGACCCGACGCCGAGACCACCGACCAGGACCACTCCGGCCGCGCCCAGCACCGCCAGGGCCCGGACGGCCTGCCGGAGCCCGGTGAGCGCGATCACGGCGAGGGTCCCCGCCGCCGTAGCGATCCACGCTCCCCGGCTGAAGGACAGCGTGAGCGGGACGACCAGCAGCGCGGCGGTCACGGCGGCCCACGGCTTCAGCCGGCGAGGCGTGCCGGCCGGGATGCGGAGGGCGTACGCGGCGGCCGCCACCAGGCCGTAGCCGACGACCGTGGCCATGCCCATCACGTCGCCGGGGCCGAACGTCCCTACGGCGCGGATGTTCTCGCCCATGTAGGAGGCGCCGGTGCCGGTGACGTACTGGTGGACCCCCGTCGTACCCTGGACGACCGCCAGCAGCACGAGTGCGCCCGCGACCGCCCGGAACCCTGCGGCGTCCCGCACCAGGAGAAGGACCGCGGCCGGCACGAGGACGAAGATCTGCAGGTACCGCACGAAGCCCGGCAGGGCCGCCACCGGGTCGGCGGCGGTGACCGTGGCCAGGGCGAGGCCCACGGCCGGAAGCCCCAGCACGACCGCCGCGGCCGGGGTGAGCGGGCGCCGCCGCAGGAACAGCAGGAGGCCCGCGCAGACGAGGACGGTCACACCCGAGACGAGATCGGCCGCCGGTACGCCGGCCAGGACCCAGGGCTCCCCGCCTTCGGCCGGGACGGCCACGAGCAGGACCGTCGCGATCAACGGCAGCAACGGCCAACGGCTGCCCCAGCGGCGCGGGGGCGCCTTCTCCTCGGTGGCCGGCACGACCGGTGCCGTGGTCACGGTGAGCGTCACGGTTCAGCTGCCCCCGAGCCGGAACACCGAGCCGGCCGTGCGCGCCAGCACGCACAGGTCCTGCCACAGCGACCACGTCTCGATGTACCGGTTATCGAAGCGGGCCCGGTCCTCGATGGAGGTGTCGCCGCGCAGACCGTGCACCTGGGCCAGCCCGGTGATGCCGACGGGCATCCGGTGCCGGGACCGGTATCCGGGATGCACGTGGCTGAACTGCTGCACGAAGTAGGGGCGTTCGGGGCGCGGCCCGACCAGGCTCATGTCGCCGCGTACGACGTTCCAGAGCTGCGGCAGCTCATCGAGCGACGTCCTGCGCAGCGTCCTGCCGACTCGGCTCATGCGGTCGTCCTCCGATACGTTCCACCGGGTGGCCGACTCGTGCGCGTCGGCCGGGCGCAGGGTCCGGAACTTCAGCAGGACGAACGGACGTCCGTGCCGGCCGATCCGCTCCTGGTGGAAGATGACGCCCGGGCCGTCGCACACACGCACGGCGAGAGCGCAGACGGCCATCACAGGGGAGGCCGCGACCAGGGCGACCGTGGCGAGGACGGCGTCCATGGCCCGCTTCACCCGGTGCGCCACGGGGCGGTGGGTGCCGGCATGCAGCGCGTGGGCGGCGAAGCCCCACACATGGTCGGGCCGGGGCGCGGTCCGGTACCGCGCGACCGTTCCCTGATCGGTGATCAGCCACACCCGGCAGTTGTGCCGCGCGAACAGCGCGAAGAGTTCCGCCCCGTCGGACGCCGCCTCGGGCGGCACCGTGAAGACGGCGTGCCGCACCGAGTTCTGCACGACGGCCCGGGCGGCGTCCTGCACCGACGCCAGGACGGGAAGCGGCGCCTCGCCCGCGGGCGCCTCCGCCGTCCCGTCCGCGTCCGGGCCGGAGCCCACCACCCGGCCGACCGGCCGCATCCCGTACCGCGTGTGCTCCTGCAGAACGGCGATGACCCGGTCGGCGACCGGCCCGTCGCCGACCACCAGCGTGGACCGCGGATGACGCGCGGCCGACCACAGCCGTGACCGGTGGACGACGGTGCGCGCCCCGCAGCTCACCAGGGTCTGGAGGCCAGCCGCGCAGCCGAGTGCCACCCACCCGGCGGTGTGGCGCGGGTCGTACGTGGACACCACCTCGGCGACGACGTACCACTGCACCACGGCCAGCCCGGCGAGTGCGGGCAGTTCCGCCAGCGCGGAGGGGGAGAACCCGGCCCGGTAGAGGCCCCGGTAGGCGTGCAGGAGCAGTTGGACGGCGGCCTGCAGCAGGGCCACGGCCGGGGGCCACGGGCCGGGGGCGACCAGGGCCACCGCCAGACCGAGCGCGAGCGTGTCGGAGGCCATGAGCGCGACCGGGGCCCGGTGGCGCCCGAGGCCTCCGGCGGTCCGCGGGGCCGGCGCGCCCTCCCTGCCGCTGCGCGGCGGGCGGATCGCGGGAGCCGCACGCCGTACGGCGGTTGCCTGGGCGGCTCGGGGGGCAGGTGCACTCTCCGTCGTCATCGCTCGGTGCGCTTCCTCGTCGTGGGGCGGGACTGGCCGACAAGTTCCTCGTAGAGGTGCAGGACCGCACCGGCGGTCTTCGTCACGTCGAAGACCTCCCGGGTACGGCTCTGCGCCGTGCGGCCCAGCTCCGTACGCAGCGCCGGATCGTCCAGCAGTGTGGTGAGCGCCGCAGCGAGGGCCGCGGGGTCCTCGGGCGGCACGAGGCAGTGGGGCAGGTGGCCGGGCGGCAGGCTCTCCCTGGCTCCGTCGACATCGGTCAGCAGGACGGGCGTGCCGCAGGCCATCGCCTCGAGGGGGGCCAGCGCCATCCCCTCCCAGCGCGAAGGGAGAACCAGTAGGTCCGCCGCGTGGATCCAGGGCCGCACATCCGCACTCGCCCCCGTGAACAGCACACCGGGCGGCGCGTTGCGGCGCAGCTCGTCCGCGTACGGTCCGTCGCCGACCAGGACCAGCCGCGCACGCCCCGGCGCCGCGGCCCGCCAGGCCCGCAGCAGGACGTCCTGGCCCTTCTGCCGGCTCAGGCGTCCGATGCACACGACGAGCGGCACATCGGCCGGGACCCCGTCGAGCAGCGGGAGCGAGGCACGGGCCGAGGCGGCGGAGTCCCGGCCGGCAGGCCGGAAGCGGCCGAGGTCGATGCCGTTGTGGATGACCGACCAGCGTGCCGTGATGCCCGCGCGCTGCCCGGCCAGCCGCTCGGACTCGCTGACGCAGAGGATGCGGTGGCTCCACCGGGCCCCGAACCGCTCCCACGCCGTGGCCAGTCCGGCGGCCCTGCCCTCCAGGGCCTCGAACGACCAGGCGTGCGGCTGGAACACCGTCGGAACCCGGCCGCGCACGGCCAGCCGTCCGGCGAGCCCCGCCTTGGCGCTGTGGGCGTGGATCACGTCGGGAGCGCACGTACGGATCAGGCGGCTCGCCGAGAGGACCTCCCGGCCGGTCCGGGGGCCGGGGGCGCGCTCCGCGGGCCAGGCCCACACCCGCGCTCCCGCGGTGGACGCCCCGGCCGCCAGCGGCCCGTCCGGCGGGCAGGCCACGACGGGCCGCAGCCCTGCCCGGACCTGCGCCGCGACGAGGTCGGTCACGACCCGCGCGACTCCGCCCTCCACGGGCTGGACCAGGTGGAGGACCGTCAGTCGGCTTTCGTCGGTGCAACTCTTCTGCAGCACGCACGGCTCTCTTTCACATGCCTCCGAAGAGCCGGTTCGGGTAAACACCGGCGGCAAGGAATCGGGCGGAGGAGATCAAGCGGATAAACCGAACTGCACTGTGGCAGAACACGCGTGGGAAAACACGTATGACTCGCTCGCGTGTCCACATGGATTGCCTTCCGCCACGCCGTCGACCACAAGTTCCTCACATTCCGGCGCCGGGCGGAGGACCATGGATTCCTCGGCCCGGAGCCCTGCCGCATGATGGCTGCGATGCGGGTCTCCGCATGTATTCCGAGGGGTTTCCCGAGGAGTTCTCCGAGGCCCCGGATACGCCCGGTGCCAATGTGCCGTGATTTCCGTCGAGTTGAGCGCGGCAATTCCGTCTTTCCGTGTTCCGTCCGTCCGGGGCAGGCACGGTGCGGGCCCCGCCGCCTCCCCGCGCGCTTTCCGTGCGAACCGTCCGGCCACGCCGAGCCGGACCCGGGATCCGTCGTGCGCCCGATCCGCGGCCGGTCCGGCCGTGTACCCGGGAGGCCGCCCGAAGAGGCAGTATCGGGTACGACGCGTGATGATCGCCCGCCCGACGGCGGTCCGCGAGCGGCCGATGAGGACAGAGGAGAAACGACGATGGTTCACGAACGGGCCGGTCAGCCGGCGCAGCCCGGAGACCTGGTGGACGTGGCGCGGCTGGTGACGGCGTATTACACCGTCCATCCGGACCCGGCCGAACCCGGCCAGCGTGTGGCCTTCGGAACCTCGGGGCACCGCGGATCGGCGCTCGCGGCGGCGTTCAACGAGGACCACATCGCCGCCACCACCCAGGCCATCTGCGACTACCGGGACCGGCAGGGCACCGACGGGCCGGTGTTCCTCGGGGCCGACACCCATGCGCTGTCCGAACCCGCCCGGATCACGGCCGTGGAGGTGCTGGCCGCCAACGGTGCCACCGTCCTGATCGACAGCGACGACGGCTACACCCCCACCCCGGCGGTCTCGCACGCGATCCTGACGTACAACCGGGACCGTACGGGTGGCCTCGCGGACGGCATCGTCGTCACGCCCTCGCACAACCCGCCCGCCGACGGGGGATTCAAGTACAACCCCCCGCACGGCGGGCCGGCCGGATCGGACGCCACCTCCTGGATCCAGGACCGGGCCAACGCCCTGATCGAGGGCGGGCTGAAGGAGGTCCGCCGGATCCCCTACGCCCGGGCACTCGCCGCCGACACCACCGGACGCCATGACTTCCTGACCGCTTACGTCGACGACCTCCCGGCCGTCCTCGACCTGGACGCCGTCCGCGACGCGGGGATCCGGATCGGCGCCGATCCCCTCGGCGGCGCCTCGGTCGCGTACTGGGGCCGGATCGCCGAGCGCCACCGGCTGGATCTCACGGTGGTCAATCCCCTCGCCGATCCCACCTGGCGTTTCATGACGCTGGACTGGGACGGGAAGATCCGGATGGACTGTTCCTCGCCGCACGCCATGGCGTCGCTGATCGCGCAGCGCGACGCGTACACCATCGCCACCGGCAACGACGCGGACGCGGACCGGCACGGCATCGTCACGCCGGACGGCGGGCTGATGAACCCGAACCACTACCTGGCCGTGGCTATCCGCTACCTCTACTCCCACCGCGAGAACTGGCCGGCCGGCACCGGCATCGGCAAGACCCTCGTCTCCTCCTCCATGATCGACCGGGTCGCCGCGGACCTGGGGCGGCAGCTGGTCGAGGTCCCCGTGGGCTTCAAGTGGTTCGTCGACGGGCTGTTCGGCGGCACCCTGGGATTCGGCGGTGAGGAGTCCGCCGGAGCGTCCTTCCTGCGCCGCGACGGCCGGGTGTGGACCACCGACAAGGACGGCATCCTGCTCGCCCTGCTCGCCTCGGAGATCACGGCCGTCACCGGCTCCACCCCCTCCCAGCACCACGGCGAACTCACCGCCAGGTTCGGTGATCCGGCCTACGCCCGGATCGACGCCCCCGCGACCCGTGAGCAGAAGGCGGTGCTGGCCAAGCTCTCCCCGGAGCAGGTGACGGCCGACACGCTGGCCGGTGAGCCGATCACCGCCGTGCTCACCGAGGCCCCCGGCAACGGCGCGGCCATCGGCGGGCTCAAGGTCTGCACCGACAGCGCGTGGTTCGCGGCCCGCCCGTCAGGCACGGAGGACGTCTACAAGGTGTACGCGGAGAGCTTCCAGGGCGCCGAACACCTGGCCAGGGTCCAGGACGAGGCCCGCGCCCTGGTCTCCGACGCACTGGGTGCCACGGGCTGACCGGCCGGGCGGGCGTGCCGGGCGCGCCCGCCCCGTCCGCCGGTGCCGGCAAGGGTGCCGTCACGCGTCGGGGACGGTCTGCTGGACCTGCCGGAGGAACGCGGCGTTGTCGGGGGTCCTGCGGATCTTGTCCAGCAGCGCCTCGAGCATGGCCTGGGCGTCCCTCGACCGCAGGGCGCGCCTCAGCCCCCGTACGGCGGCCAGTTCCCCCGCGGGCAGGAGGAGTTCCTCACGGCGGGTGCCCGAAGGCGTGATGTCGACGGCGGGGAAGACCCGCCGGTCCGCCGACGCCCGGTCGAGGCGGAGCTCCATGTTGCCGGTGCTCTTCAGCTCCTCGAAGAAGTAGTCGTCGGCGCGGGAGCCGGTGTCCACCAGTACGGTCGCCAGGATGGTGAGCGAACCGCCCTCCTCGGCGAGCCGGGCCGCTCCGAACAGCTTCTTCGGTCCGATGAGCGCGGCCGCGTCCACCCCACCGCTCAGGGTGCGGCCGCCCGCCCCGGCGTTGTTGTTGTGCGCGCGGCACAGCCGGGTGAGGGAGTCGAGGAGGATCACGACGTCCTGGCCCTGCTCGACCAGCCGCTTGGCGCGTTCCACGGCGAGATCCGCGAGCGCGATGTGCTCCTTGGCTGGCCGGTCGAAGGTGGAGGCGTACACCTCGCCGCGCACGGAACGGCGCATGTCCGTGACTTCTTCCGGGCGTTCGTCCAGGAGCACCACCATCAGGTGGCACTCGGGGTGGTTGACGGCGACCGACGCGGCGATCTGCTGCAGCAGTACGGTCTTTCCGGTCTTCGGCGGCGCGACGATCAGGCCGCGCTGGCCCTTGCCGACGGGCGAGACGAGGTCGATGATCCGAGGAGCGGGCCCCCCGTCCGGCCTCTCCAGGCGCAGCCGCTCCCGGGGGTGCAGCGGGGTGAGGTCACGGAAGTGCGGACGGCCCCGAAGCTCATGCGCCGGGCGGCCGTTGACGGAATCGACGCCGGACAGGGCGCGGGGGCGCTCACACGTTCCTTCGACGACATCGCCCTTGCGCAGGGCGTACTGCCGGATCAGTGCGGGCGACACCTGGACGTCGCGGGGAGAGGGGTGGCCACCGGCGGTGCGCAGGACGCCGTGCCCGTTGTTCGTGGTGTCGAGGACACCCAGGGTGCGGGTGACGGGCCGGCTCTGCGGGATCACGGGGCGTTCGAGTGTGCTGGTCATGGATGGGTCCTTTCGCGGACATGGCGAATGAGAGGTCCGGCGAAGGCGAGGCGGTGGGAATCACGCCTCGTACGACGGGCATGAGAAGCCCGGACCGGACGGAAGAAGTGGTGCGAGACGCTGGATCGCCGGTCGTCGAAGGACGGGCGCAACAGCGGGGGAGAAGCACCGGCGCCCTGATCGGGCGTCCACGTGTGCTGACCGCAACATACCACGCGGGGCCGGGGCGGGGGAAGACCCGGTCCCTCTAGTCGCCGGAGGGACGCGGCGCCGCCTGCTGACCGCGTTCCTCGCCCTCACCTTCCTGCTGCCCCGGCAGGGGCGCGCCGACGACGAGCAGCACGGCATCACCGCCGACGCCCCCGACGCGACCCGGCACGCCCCCGTGTGACCCCGGGGCCGGGCAGCCTCAGCCGTCCCCGCGGAACGCCCGCAGGATCTCCCCGGCGGCCAGCGTGGCCGTCAGCTCGCCCTCACGGACGCGCTGTTCGAGCTCCGGGGTGAGCGTACGCACCGCGGGGTGGCTGCGCAGGCTGTCCAGCAGCTCGTCACGGACCATCGCCCAGGTCCAGTCCACCTGCTGCTCACGGCGCTTGGCCGCCAGCCTCCCGGTGGACTCCAGGAGCGTACGGTGCTGCTCCAGCCGCTCCCACAAGGTGTCCAGGCCGGTCGACTCCCTCGCGCTGCAGGTCAGCACCGGGGGAGTCCAGGCCGCGTCCACGGGGTGCATCAGCCGCAGCGCGCCCGCCAGCTCACGGGCCGCGGAACGTGCGTCCCGTTCATGGGGGCCGTCGGCCTTGTTGACCGCGATGGCGTCGGCCAGCTCCAGGACACCCTTCTTGATGCCCTGCAGCTGATCGCCGGTACGGGCCAGGGTGAGCAGCAGGAAGGTGTCGACCATGTTGGCGACCGCCGTCTCCGACTGCCCGACGCCGACGGTCTCCACCAGCACCACGTCGTAGCCCGCGGCCTCCATCACCACGATGGACTCGCGGGTCGCCTTGGCGACCCCGCCGAGGGTCCCCGCGGTGGGGGAGGGCCGTACGAACGCCCGCGCGTCCACCGCCAGCCGCTCCATCCGGGTCTTGTCACCCAGGATGGAACCGCCCGTACGGCTGGACGACGGGTCCACGGCCAGCACGGCGACCCGGTGCCCGAGCCCCGTCAGCAGGGTGCCGAGCGCGTCGATGAACGTGGACTTGCCGACGCCCGGCACCCCGCTGATCCCGATGCGCCTGGCCCGCCCGGAATGGGGCAGCAGCTCGCTCAGCAACCGCTGCGCCAGCACCCGGTGGTCGGGGCGTGCCGACTCCACGAGAGTGATCGCACGTGCCACGAACGCACGCTTCCCGTCGAGCACGCCCTTGACGTACGCGTCGATGTCGATCCCGATGTGTCGCACCATCCGTCAGCGGCTCACAGCTCGTGGCCGAGCGCGGCACCGAGCCGCGTGACCAGGTCGTGGGCGGCGTCCGGGATCACGGTGCCGGGCGGGAACACCGCCGCGGCACCCGCCTCGTGCAGCGCCTCGATGTCCTGCGGCGGAATCACCCCGCCCACCACGATCATGATGTCCTCCCGGCCCTCGGCGGCCAGCTCCTCACGCAGCGCCGGTACGAGCGTGAGGTGACCGGCGGCGAGCGACGAGACACCCACGATGTGCACGTCCGCCTCGACCGCCTGCCGGGCGACCTCGCCCGGCGTCTGGAACAGCGGGCCGACGTCGACGTCGAAGCCCAGGTCGGCGAAGGCGGTGGCGATCACTTTCTGGCCGCGGTCGTGTCCGTCCTGGCCCATCTTGGCGACGAGGATGCGCGGACGCCGTCCCTCCGCCTCCTCGAAGTCGTCGACGAGCGTGCGGGTGCGGTCCACGGACGGGGACTCGCCTGCCTCTTTGCGGTACACCCCGGAGATCGTACGGATCTGGCCCGAGTGCCGGCCGTACACCTTCTCCAGCGCGTCCGAGATCTCGCCGACCGTGGCCATGGCCCGGGCGGCGTCGACGGCCAGCGCCAGCAGATTGCCCTCCAGCCCCGGCCCGGGGTCGCGCTCCGCCGCGGACGTCAGGGCGCGCAGCGCGTCCTGGCAGGCCGCCTCGTCGCGCTCCTCGCGCAGCCGGCGCAGCTTCTCGATCTGCTGGGTGCGCACCGACGAGTTGTCGACCTTGAGGACGTCGATCTTCTCGTCGGTCTCCACCCGGTACTTGTTCACGCCGATGACGGGCTGGCGGCCGGCGTCGATCCTCGCCTGCGTACGGGCCGCGGCCTCCTCGATGCGGAGCTTCGGGATGCCCGCGTCGATGGCCTTGGCCATGCCGCCCGCCGCCTCGACCTCCTCGATGTGCTGCCAGGCCCGCCGCGCCAGGTCGTGCGTCAGCTTCTCCACGTACGCACTGCCGCCCCACGGGTCGATGACCCGGCAGGTTCCCGACTCCTGCTGGAGCAGCAGCTGGGTGTTACGGGCGATCCGCGCCGAGAAGTCCGTCGGCAGCGCGAGGGCCTCGTCGAGGGCGTTGGTGTGCAGCGACTGGGTGTGCCCCTGGGTCGCCGCCATCGCCTCGACGCAGGTGCGCGTCACGTTGTTGAACACGTCCTGCGCGGTCAGGGACCAGCCGGACGTCTGCGAATGGGTGCGCAGCGAGAGCGACTTGGAGTTCTTCGGCCCGAACTCCTTGACCAGCTTCGCCCACAGCAGCCGCGCCGCCCGCAGCTTCGCGATCTCCATGAAGAAGTTCATGCCGATCGCCCAGAAGAACGACAGCCGCGGGGCGAACGCGTCCACGTCCAGGCCCGCCGCCTGCCCGGCCCGCAGGTACTCCACTCCGTCGGCCAGGGTGTACGCGAGCTCCAGGTCGGCCGTGGCTCCCGCCTCCTGGATGTGGTATCCGGAGATCGAGATCGAGTTGTAGCGGGGCATCTTCTGCGAGGTGAACGCGAAGATGTCGGAGATGATCCGCATCGAGGGGGCGGGCGGATAGATGTAGGTGTTGCGGACCATGAACTCCTTGAGGATGTCGTTCTGGATGGTCCCGGCCAGCTTCTCGGGGGCGACCCCCTGCTCCTCCGCGGCCACGATGTACAGGGCGAGTACGGGCAGCACCGCGCCGTTCATCGTCATCGACACCGACATGCGGTCCAGCGGGATGCCGTCGAAGAGCTGGCGCATGTCGTAGATCGAGTCGATCGCCACGCCCGCCATGCCGACGTCACCCGTCACCCGGGGGTGGTCGCTGTCGTAGCCGCGGTGGGTGGGCAGGTCGAACGCGATGGACAGGCCCTTCTGCCCGGCCGCGAGGTTGCGCCGGTAGAAGGCGTTGGACTCCTCGGCCGTGGAGAACCCGGCGTACTGACGGATCGTCCAGGGCTGATTGACGTACATCGTCGGGTACGGGCCGCGCGCGTACGGCGCGATGCCGGGGTAGGTCCCGAGGAAGTCGAGCCCCTCCAGGTCACGCCCGGTGTACAGCGGCTTGACCTCGATGCCCTCCGGGGTCTCCCAGAGCAGCTCGTCCTCGGACCGGCCGGCCGACTCCTTCACCGCGGCGCGCCACCGGTCCTCGGAGACCTCGGCGGGGGGCTCACCGGTCAGCGCGACGTCGGAGAAGTCCGGCACTCGGGTCTCGGTGGACACCGTCGTCTCGGGGGTCTGCATCACGACACTCCCATGCGGTCGAGTTCGGAGGAGAGGACGGCGACCACGTCGCAGCCGGCGAACACATGGACGTCGGCCCCGGTGTACTCGCCCGGCCGTCCCGCGAGGAAGATCTGCTCGGCGCCCGCCGCCCTGAGCGCAGTCGCGACGGCGTCCGCCTGCTCGGCGTAGAGCGTGTCCGTCGAGCAGAGACAGGCGATCCGCGCCCCGCTCGCCGTGAAGGCCGCGGCGGCGGTCGACGCGTCCACGGACACCGGGTCGTGGACGGGCTCGATGCCGCCCGACAGGAAGAGGTTCGCCGCGAAGGAGGCCCGGGCGGTGTGCACCGCGGCCGGCCCGAGCGCGGCGACGAACACCTTCGGCCGGCCGCCCGTGGCCGCGAGGTGCGCGTCCGACCTGGCCCGCAGCGCCTCGAACGCCTCGTCGCGCCTGACCCTGGGCAGCCCGCCGTCCGACGGCGCGGCCGGTACCGGTTCGCGCTCCACGGACCGCTCGTCCAGGGCCGGGAACTCGCTGACCCCGGTCACCGGCTCCTTGCGCCGCGCCAGATCCCTGCTCCGGGCCGACCAGGTGGCCGCGAGCCGCTCCTCGACCATGCCCGAACGGAGAGCGGCGGCCTGACCGCCCGCCCGCTCGACCTCCTGGAAGAACGCCCAGGCGGCAGCGGCGAGTTCATCGGTCAGCCGCTCGACGTACCAGGAGCCGCCCGCCGGGTCCGTGACCCGGGCCAGATGCGACTCCTCCATCAGGATCGTCGAGGTGTTACGGGCGATCCGCCGCGCGAACGCGTCCGGCAGACCCAGTGCGTGATCGAACGGCAGTACGGTGACGGACTCGGCTCCGCCGACACCCGCACCCAGACACGCCAGCGTCGTCCGCAGCATGTTCACCCAGGGATCGCGGCGCGTCATCATCACCGACGAGGTCACGGCGTGCTGCCGCTGCGCCCCGGCGTCCGGGGCCCCGCAGACCTCGGCGACCCGGGCCCACAGCCGCCGGGCGGCCCGCAGCTTCGCGATCGTCAGGAACTGGTCGGCCGTCGCGGCGTAGCGGAACTCCAGCTGCGCGCACGCCTCTTCGACGGAGAGCCCCGCCGACGTCAGCGCGCGGAGGTAGGCGACGCCGGTGGCCAGCGAGAGCCCCAGCTCCTCCGCGGCGGAGCCGCCCGCCTCGTGGTACGGCAGCGCGTCCACGGCCAGGGCGCGCAGGCCGGGGTACTCGCGGGAGCACAGCCGCGCCCAGTGGACGGCGGTGTCCAGCTCCGGCTCCGTGCCCGTGCGCGCGGACTGCCCGAGTGGATCGATCCCGAGGGTGCCGCGTGCGGCCTCCTTCGCGATGCCCCGGGCCTCGTAGAGCCCGAGCAGTTCACGGACGGCGGGCGCGGGGTCGGCGCCCGCGTCGAGCGCCACGGGCGCCAGGTCGAGGTAGACGCCCTCAAGCGCCCGGGCGAGGCCGGAGACCGGAACCCCGCCGGGCCCGCCGACGGCCAGCCAGAGCGAGGTGACGCCGTTCTCCAGATCGCCGAGCAGGGCCTCGTTGAGGCGCACGGGATCCACCAGCGCATGGCGCTGGCGTACGTCCCAGCCGCCCGTGGTGTTCCCCGTGGCCCTGCTGCCCCGGGTGAAGGGCGCGAAGCCGGGCAGACCGGGGTCCGCGGACGTGTCGGCGGAGGTGTACAGGGGGCGGACTGTGAGTCCGTCCCCGAGTGCGGTGGACAGCGCTTCCTCGGCGGCCGGGCCCGTGACTTCCTTGCCTGACCTGCGCAGTACGCCTTCGACAAGGCTCTGCCACTGGTCGTGGGAAGGGTCGGGGAACTCGGCGGCCAGGGAAAACCCGTCAGCAGGCTGGACCGTCATGCTCAGATGCTAGGTCAGCGCTCTGAAGAGCAGCAGGGCCACAGGCTGTGACCTTGCACTCTCCGAAATGCGCCGGATGCGCAGGGTAGAGCGGCCTTGTCCGTGGATCATGACCGGAGGAGGGGCCCGACGCCGGACACTCGTCGGCTTCGGGCCCCTCCGGTCAGGCGCCGACGTAGGCCGCGAGGTGCTCGCCGGTGAGCGTGGAGCGGTCGGCCACGAGTTCGGCCGGGGTGCCCTCGAAGACGATCCGGCCCCCGTCGTGGCCCGCACCGGGCCCCAGGTCGATGATCCAGTCCGCGTGCGCCATGACGGCCTGGTGGTGCTCGACGACGATGACCGACTTGCCGGAGTCGACGAGCCGGTCGAGCAGGCCCAGCAACTGACGGACATCGGCGAGGTGGAGTCCGGCGGTCGGCTCGTCGAGGACGTAGACACCGCCCTTCTCGCCCATATGGGTGGCGAGCTTGAGCCGCTGCCGCTCGCCGCCGGACAGGGTCGTGAGCGGCTGGCCGAGGCGGAGGTATCCGAGCCCCACGTCGGCGAGCCGGACCAGGACGCGGTGCGCGGCCGGCGTACGGGCATCGCCTTCGCCGAAGAACTCCTCGGCCTCGGCCACCGACATCGCGAGCACCTCGCTGATGTCACGGCCGCCCAGGTGGTATTCGAGGACCGACGAGTCGAACCGCTTCCCCTCGCAGTCCTCGCAGGTCGTCGAGGTCCCGGCCATCATCCCCAGGTCGGTGAAGATGACGCCCGCACCGTTGCACGTGGGGCAGGCGCCCTCCGAATTGGCGCTGAACAGCGCCGGCTTCACGCCGTTGACCTTGGCGAACGCCTTGCGGATCGGATCGAGCAGTCCGGTGTACGTGGCCGGGTTGCTGCGCCGCGAGCCCTTGATCGGGCTCTGGTCGACCGACACCACGTTCTCGCCGGCCGGGACCGACCCGTGCACCAGCGAACTCTTGCCGGAACCGGCGACGCCGGTGACGACGGTCAGGACCCCGAGCGGGATGTCGACGTCGACGTCCCGCAGGTTGTGGGCCGACGCGCCGCGGATCTCCAGCGCGCCGGTGGGCTTGCGCACCGACTCCTTGACGGCGGCCCGGTCGTCGAAGTGGCGGCCGGTGACGGTGTCTCCCGCCCGCAGCCCCTCGACGGTGCCCTCGAAGCAGACGGTGCCGCCCTCGGTGCCCGCCCCGGGGCCGAGATCGACGATGTGGTCCGCGATCGCGATCGTCTCCGGCTTGTGCTCCACGACGAGCACGGTGTTGCCCTTGTCCCGGAGCCGCAGCAGCAGGTCGTTCATCCGCTGGATGTCGTGCGGGTGGAGACCGATGGTGGGCTCGTCGAAGACATAGGTGATGTCGGTGAGCGAGGAACCGAGGTGACGGATCATCTTGACGCGCTGTGCCTCGCCGCCCGAAAGCGTCCCCGCAGGCCGGTCGAGCGAGAGATAGCCGAGGCCGATCTCCTCGAACGAGTCGAGGGTCTGCTGCAGCGCGGTGAGCAGCGGCGCCACCGACGGTTCGTCGAGGCCGCGCACCCACTCGGCAAGGTTGCGGATCTCCATCGCGCAGGCGTCGGCGATGCTGATCCGCTGGATCTTCGAGGACCGGGCGCCCTCGCTGAGCCGGGTGCCGTCGCACTCGGGACAGGTGGTGAAGGTGACCGCGCGCTCCACGAACGCCCGGATGTGCGGCTGCATCGCCTCCTTGTCCTTGGACAGGAACGACTTCTGGATCTTGGGGATCAGCCCCTCGTAGGTGAGGTTGACGCCGTTGACCTTGACCTTGACCGGCTCACCGTAAAGAAAGGCCTGCAGTTCCTTCTTGGTGTACTCGCGGATCGGCTTGTCCGGGTCGACGAAGCCCGACTGCGCGTAGACCTGCACGGTCCACTGGCTGTCCGACTTCCAGCCGGGGATGGTGAACGCGCCCTCGGCGAGCGACTTGGAGTCGTCGTAGAGCTGGGTGAGGTCGATGTCCGAGACCGAGCCCCGGCCCTCGCAGCGCGTACACATGCCACCGGTGCGGTTGAAGGTCGCCTTGACCGTCCTGGTCTTCGCCGCGCCGCGCTCGACGGTGATCCCGCCGCTCGCCCGCACCGAGGCGGTGTTGAAGGAGTACGCGCTGGGCGGCCCGATGTGCGGCTCGCCGAGCCGGCTGAAGAGGATGCGCAGCATCGCGTTGGCGTCCGTGGCGGTGCCGACCGTGGAACGGGGGTCCGAACCCATCCTCTGCTGGTCGACGGTGATCGCGGTCGTCAGCCCTTCGAGGACGTCGACGTCGGGCCGCGCCAGGGTCGGCATGAAGCCCTGGACGAAGGTGCTGTAGGTCTCGTTGATCATCCGCTGCGACTCCGCGGCGATCGTGCTGAACACCAGCGAGCTCTTGCCCGAGCCGGAGACCCCGGTGAACACCGTCAGCCGGCGCTTCGGGATCTCGACGCTGACGTCCTTGAGGTTGTTCACGCGCGCGCCGTGCACGCGGATCAGGTCATGGCTGTCCGACGCATGCGGCGTGGGCGACCGCCTGTCCGTCCTCGTGGTCATGCTGGTGGTTTCTCCATCCGCGGTGCCGGCTGGAGCGCGGCCTCTCCGTGCTCCATGCGAGTCACGCTACGGGCGGCGGACGGCTTCTGCTTCTCCATTCCTGACCGATGGTGCGCGGGGGGCGCGCTCCGCCCGTATCCCTTCTGCCATCTCTTTTCACAGTGCGTAACGGATTGTCCGAAGTTAAGCTGCTGTTGATCCAGAACCGCAAGGGAAGGGGCGCGCCGTGGCCGTGGGACCCGTGGAGTACCTCGTCGTCACCTTTCCCGGCGGCCGTTTCGCCGACGCCATCGCGCCCGTGCTGGCCGACGCCGTCGCATCCGAGGCGGTACGCATCCTCGATCTGGCCTTCGCCCGCAGAGCCGCGGGAGGCGCCGTCGAATACGTCGAGCTGCGGGCGATGGACCCCCAGGGGCTGGTGTCGTTCGATCCACCTGACGACCTGCCCTCCGGGCTGCCACAGATCGCCGGCCTCGATGTGCTCGAACAGCTGCCGGAGGAGAGCTCTGCCGCGCTGATCGTGTGGGAGGACCTCTGGTCGGTGCCTCTCACCCGGGCGGTCCAGGAGGCGGGTGGCAGGCTCCTGGCGCACGAGCGGGTCCCGGCGGACGGCGGGGACGATGTCATCACCCTGCTCGAGCGGCTCGCCGAACTGAAGCAGCGGGGTGTTCTCACCGACGCGGAATTCGCCGCGCAGAAGGCAAGGATTCTCGCCGACTGATCCCCTTGGCCGGCCGCTGCCCGGTACCTCACGTTCCCTTTGTCGATATTCGCACGCCGTGCGACGTTGATTCCGACCTGCAGTCTGTCGGGAAAGAGGCAGTTCATCGTGCAGACCGCCCGGGCCGTCCCCGCATCGACCGTCGTCAACCTGCGCGATCTGGGCGGTATCGCCCTGGGGCGCCATCTCCGCCTGCGGCAGGGGATCCTCCTTCGCTCGGGCCAGCTGAGCGATCTGGACGCGGAGCACGACATGGCGGTGGCCGCGCTCGGCATCCGCACCGTCGTCGATCTGCGCACCGCCGACGAGCGCCGCTGGGCGCCCGACCGGCTGCCGACGGGAGCGAGACTCTTCGTCGCCGACGTGCTCGGTGACAACCCGGGGGTGACGCCGGCGCGGATCAAGGCGCTGCTGAGTGACCCGGACGGAGCATCCGGCCTGCTCGGCGGCGGAAAGGCGGAGGAACTGTTCGCGCAGACGTACCGGAAGATGGTCCTCTCCCCGGGCGCGGCCGCCGCCTACCGCGCCTTCCTGGACACCGTCGCGGATCCGCGCGCCAGACCGCTGCTCTTCCACTGCGCGACCGGGAAGGACAGGACGGGCTGGGCCACTGCGCTGCTGCTCATGATGGCGGGCGCCTCGCGGGAGGTCGTACGCGCGGAGTTCCTCGCGGTGAACGGGGCGGTGCGCGCCGCCTTCGGGCCCGCGGTACGGCGCTTCCTCGACGAGGGCGGGGACCCGGAGATCGCGTCCGCGGTCATCGAGGCGCGGCCCCGGTACCTCGATGCGGCCCTGGACGCGATGGACGAGCGCTGGGGCGGACTCGACGGCTATCTGAGCAAGGCGCTGCGGCTCCCTCCGGCAGTGGCGGAGCGGCTGCGCTCCGATCTGTCCGTGCCGGCCTGAGGGGCCGCTCCGGGCACGGGCCGGCCCGGGGCCGCGTCGGGGGACGTGGCACCGGGCCGGTGTGCGGCGCGGTCGCGCCGCTCAGATCTTCAGCAGCTGCTCGCTGAGGTCGCGGTAGCGCTGAAGCGCGATCCGCAGCTCTTCGGTCTGGGCATCGGTGTCCTGCTCCTGCCAGCTCGCGCGCAGGACGCGCCTGCGTTCCGCGAGGGCCTGGGTCAGGCCCGAGACGATCTCGTCGAACGTGCTGTCCGCCTCCTCGACCGCCCGTCGCGGGCTCTCGACGAAGTCGGTGACCGCCTGCTGCATGCGCAGCGAGAGCGCGTCCTGGGCGTCACGCGGCACCAGGGGCCCGCCGGTGCCGGTGACTCCGTGGTGGCCGGCGCGCTCGGCGGGCGGTGCGGTGGGGGCCGTTCGCGGGGCGGGCGGGGCGCTGAGATCGCCGGGCCCCCCGCTGTTCGGCTCGCGGCTCCGGCCGACCTCGGGAGACCTCTCAGGTGTCTGCCGGGGCTCCGTGCCGGAGAAGGGTTCGGTCGGGTGTTCCGTGCGATGGGTCATGCTGCTGCACTGCCTTTCTCCTCGTGCCGGTCCGTCCGGTCCGGCTCGCCGGGTGCGTCCGCGAGAAGTACGTCGAAGAGTGCCCGGGACTCGACCAGGGCCTTCCTCATCTCCTCCGTGCCGCCCTGGCCGCGTACGGCCGTGTGCACCCTGCGGTAGCCGTCGACCTGCTCGGCGTGGTGGACGGAGAGGGCTGCCGTCTGCTCCTCGAAGCTGTCGCCGCCGGGGAAGCCCCGGTCACGCGCGAGCTGTGCCAGGAGCGCGTCGGCTTCGACGACGGCGTCCCTGGGGGAGTCGATGAACCGCTCCCGCACCTCTGCCCAGCGACGTGCGTACGCCTCACGGGCTTCCGGCCGCAGAGGCCGCTCGGACAGGGAGCCGTGCAGCTTCACACGCTCGGAGAGCTCGTGCTCGGCGGCTTTGGTGTCGCCGTCGTGACGGGCGACCGTCCGGTCGTACTCGGGTCCGAAACGGCGCCGCAGCCCCCGTCCACCGGTCCCACGGCCGCGGACGAGGAAGACGGCGAGCGCGGCCACCAGGACGACGGCAACGATGATCACCACGGTCGTCATGGCCGACGCTCCCGTCGGCTCGCGGTCGGTGCGTCGTACTGTTTCACTCTCGTCAACCCCTTCCGGTTCGGGCCCGGTTCGGTGTACGGGCCGGGCTGTGCGCACCAGGCGTGTACCCACTGGACGGCGTTCAAGCAGGTGGATCAAGCCGAAGACGGAGCGTGAGGGGCTGTCGGCGCTCCCGCCCACCCTGACGTTGGGGAAGGCTGCCGAGGACGCCCGGGAAGAGGCGGTCCGGGCCCGAAATGCGTAATACTCACCTCATGAGACCGAGCATTACGGACCGGCGCGACGGCGTCCACATCAGGCGAGCCGTCGCACGGGACGCCAAGCGGCTCACCCGTCTGGTCACCAGGTCCCGCGCCTACGAGGGCCCGTACGCGCCGATGGTCGCGGGATACAAGGTCGGCCCGGACTACATCGAGGCGCACGCCGTCCACGTGGCCGTGGATGAAGACGGCCGGGTGCTGGGGTTCTACGCGCTGATCCTGTCCCCGCCGGAGCTCGACCTGATGTTCGTCGCCGACGACGCCCAGGGGCGGGGTATCGGGCGGCTCCTCATCGGTCACCTGCGCGACGAGGCCCGGAGTGCGGGTCTCGCCGCCGTGCGCGTGGTCGCGCACCCGCCGGCCGAGGGGTTCTACCGAGGCGTCGGCGCCGAACGCACCGGCACCGTCGTGGCCCGCCCCCCGGCGGTGATGTGGGACCGCCCCGAGCTGACACTGACGGTCGACGCCGGCCCCTGAGCCGAACGGCCCGGCCGGATCAATGATCGCGGCCGGGCTGATCGTGGGCTCCGGGACGGACTAGGACCAGCCGCCGTACGGCCGGGTGATGAGCTCCATCCCGTGACCACTGGGATCCGGGAAGTACACCCCGCGTCCGCCGTCGTTGTGGTTGATCTCGCCGGGGTGCTTCTTGTGGGGATCGGCGTAGTACGTGATCCCCTGCGCCTCGATGTGGCCGAAGGCCGTGTCGAACTCCGCCTCCGAGATGAGGAACGCGTAGTGCTGCACGGTGATCGATCCGGCGGGAACCGTCGCGTAGTCCAGCGTGACGCCGTTCGCGAGGACGACCGGGATGAAGGGCCCCCACTCGGTTCCGACGGTGAGACCCAGGATGTGCGCCAGGAACTCCGCGGACTCGCGGTTGTCCAGGCTGTGAACGATGGTGTGATTCAACTCGACCGACACTGTGGAATGCCTCCAACGGGCATCTCACGGGCTACCTCCACGCCTCACCCGGACGGTGACCGACGCGCGATGCCGTACCTCGATCCTAACGACCTCACCCATGATTGTCAGGGGCGTCACCGACCGCGTGGTCACGGTCCGTCGAGGCTCTGCCCCTGACCCGGCGGCGACGCAAGGATCCCGGCCGCCGGTGTGGTGGATTCCCCCGCGGCTGCCACCATGGAGAACATCGGCGGGCGCACTGCCCGCGGCTGCCCGGCCGCCGCGCGACGCGGGCGGTCCAGGATTCACGGGGGCTCCTCGGGGAACCAGTACCACCTCGACGAGGTGGGGAGGCATCGATGGGCCGGAGACCGCGTGGCGACGGCAGAGGCGGGGAGCCCGGAACGAACCCGCTCAGCGGACGGCACGAGACCGAGGAGGAGCGGGCGGACCGGCAGTGGGGCGACCTGCTCCAGGAACTCCGGGTCGCGCAGACCGGTGTCCAGATCCTGTTCGGCTTCCTCCTCGCGGTGGTCTTCCAGCCCCGCTTCGCCGACCTCTCGACCGTCGACAGGAACATCTACGTCGTGACCGTCATGCTGGGGTCGGCGACCGCGGCCGCGCTGATCGGGCCCGTGTCGTACCACCGGCTGCTCACCGGGCGCCGGATGAAGCCGCAGACGGTCATCTGGGCCTCACGCCTGACGAAGCTGGGGCTCGGTCTGCTCTTCGGCACGATGTGCAGCGCGCTGCTGCTCATACTGCGGGTGGCGCTGCACAACGTCGTGGCCCTGTGGCTGGTCGGCGGGATGGCCCTGTGGTTCCTGGTCTGCTGGTTCGTGTTCCCGCTCTGGGCCATCGCCCGGGACAACCGCCGGCCCGCCGACGGGGGAGAGGCCGACGGGGGAGAGGCCCCGGACTCCGAGGACTCCGGCCCGCGTCCCTGACCTCTCAGGTCCCGTTCTCGTCCTCGTCCACACCCACCGGGCTGCGTACGTCCGTCACGGTGAAGAGCCCGCCGTCCGGGTCCCGCAGCGTCGCCTCGCTGCCGTACCGCACGTCGCGCCGCTCCATGAGGGTCCCCCCGTTCCGCTCGGCGGCGAGGACCGTGGCGCCCACGTCGGGGACCGGGAACTGCACCTGCCAGTGCGGGCGCACCTGAGGGTCGGGAGCGGCCTCCACGGCGCCCGAGCTGATCCGGGCCAGCGGGCGCCCGTTGCAGCGTACGAGCACCTCTTCCTTCACGTACGAGACCTCGCAGCCGCCCGGCTCCCCGCTCGCCCAGCCGAGGACCTCGCCGTAGAAGATCGCAGCGTCGAAGGCGTCCCTGGTGCGCAGGCGGAGCCAGGCGTGCGCGCGGTTCCCCGACGGCGCGAGGGTGGCCGCGCGCCCCGTCCACTCCCAGACCCCGAAGGACGCGCCGTCCCGGTCGGCGGCCAGGACCGCGCGGCCCGTCCCGACCGGCAGCGGGCCCACGGCCACGGTGCCGCTGCGTTCGCGGATGCGGTCCGCGACGACACCGGCGTCCCGGACCGAGAAGTAGGGCATCCAGGCCACGGCCACCTGGTAGGCGGACGCCACCGCGCCGATGCCCGCCACCGGCACTCCGTCGGAGCGCGCCATCAGGAAGTCCCTGCCCAGCGGTCCGGGGCGGAACGTCCAGCCGAGGACGGGGCCGTAGAAGCGCCGCGCGTCCTCCAGGTCGCGGGTCACGAGGTGGACCCAGCAGGGGGCGCTCGCGCCGCTCAGCACCGCCGGTTCCGGCGCGGTCCGCGGATCGCTAGGAGTCATGGTCCACTGCCTTATCGTTCTGCGGCATGACTTCTTCGGTGCCGCGCGGCCAGGACCAGCCTCATGCGCCCGGACGACTCCCGCAACACGCGGCGGCCTCGGTCACACCCCGCCCCGGGGCGGCGCGTTCGTGATGTCGAGGAAGACGTGCTCGGCCTCCGGCCACGACCGGGCGATCGACCGCTTGATCCGCACCGCGACCCGCTCGACCTCCTCGCTGTCGATGCCGGGCGCCAGATCGACCCTGGCCGCCACCAGCACCGAATCGAGACCGAGGCCCATGGTGAACAGGGCAGCGACGTTGTCGATCTCGGCCTGGGCCGTGAGGAACTCCTCCACGCCCCGGCGCAGACCGGGTTCGGCGGACTCCCCGATCAGCCGGTCACGGGCGTCCCTGCCGAGCCGGAAGGCGACGTAGACCAGCAGCAGGCCGATACCCAGGGAGGCCGACGCCTCCCACACGACGTCTCCCGTGACGAGGTGCAGCACCATCCCCGCCATGGCCAGCACCACACCCAGTACGGCGGTGCTGTCCTCGGCGATCACCGTCCTCAGCGCGGGGTCGCGGGCGGCGCCGCCCTTCTCACCGCGGAGCTGGACCAGCGCGCGGACCAGGGAACTGCCTTCCGCGAGGAGCGCGACCCCGAGGACGATCAGGCCCGCCGTGTATCCGTCGGGTGACTCCTGCTCGTTCCTGCCGAGCGCCTCGATCCCCTGGAAGAACGAGAAGCAGCCCCCCACGACGAAGATCCCGACGGCGGCCAGCAGCGACCAGAAGTAACGCTCCTTGCCGTACCCGAAGGGGTGATGGGCGTCGGGAGGGCGGCGGCTGCGCCTGAGCGCGGCCAGCAGGAAGACCTCGTTCACGCTGTCCGCCACGGAGTGGGCGGCCTCGGACAGGAGGGCGGGGGATCCCGACAGGAATCCCCCCACCCCCTTGGCCACGGCGATGACGAGGTTGGCGGCGAGCGCGACCAGGATCGTGATCCGTGTTCGGCGGTCGGACTTCGACCGGTTCATGTCCCCCCCATCCGTCGGTGCCGCCGTCAGTCGCGCGGGCGCTCGGGGTCGGGGCCGGGCTCGGGCGGAATCACCTCGTTGCCGTGGTCGCTGAGCTCGTACGGTGTCATGGCCCGGCCGTCCTCGGGGAAGCGGTCCGAGCCGTGCTTGTCGCTCTCCAGGATCTCCGTACGGTGATCCGGGCGGGCCGGCTGCTCCTCGGGGCGCGGGGGCGGCGATTCCTTGTCCCGGCGCCGCATGCCCCACCAGAAGGCGCCGATCAGCAGAACCACCACGGCGAGCCCGACGACGCCGACGATCACGCCCACCGCGCCCCGGCCGTCGGCGAGTGTGGCGGCGAGCGAGTCCCTTGCTCCGTTCGTTACGTCCATGCATGGCGCATACCCCGGGGGGTCGATCACAGACAGCCGTTTACACGAATTCATGTTTTATGACGATGTCACGGTAAATGTGTTTCGTATGGTTCAAATCGGCTACACGATGATGACCGAGCAGGCAGGTCCGCGAGCCCTCGTCGAGGACGTGGTCGCGGCGGAGCGGGCCGGATTCGATTTCTCCGTCACCTCCGACCACTACTTCCCCTGGTTGGCTTCCCAGGGGCACGCGCCCTACGCCTGGTCCGTCCTGGGCGCCGCCGCGCAAGCCACGTCCACGATCCCCCTGATGACGTACGTGACCTGCCCGACCACCCGCTACCACCCCGCGGTGGTCGCCCAGAAGGCGGCGACGCTCCAACTGCTCGCCGAGGGCCGTTTCCGTCTCGGCCTCGGTTCCGGGGAGAGCCTCAACGAACATGTCGTGGGCGCGGGGTGGCCCTCGCCCCATGTCCGTCTGGAGATGCTCGAAGAGGCCGTACGGATCATCCGCGCCCTCTTCGACGGTGGCTACGTCAACCACCACGGCACCCACTTCGACGTGGAGAACGCCAAACTCTGGGACCTGCCCGACAGGCGTGTCCCCATCGGGATCGCGGTCTCCGGGGAGAAGTCCTGCGAACTCGCGGGCACCCTGGGCGACCTGGTCATCGCGACGGAACCCAGGAGCGAGCTGCTGAGCGGGTTCGACCGGCACGGTGGGGCCGGGAAGCCCCGGGTGGGACAGGTGCCCGTCTGCTACGACCCCGACCGGGACGCGGCGATCGACCGCGCCCACGACCAGTTCCGCTGGTCGCTCGGAGGCTGGAAGGTCAACTCGGAGCTGCCCGGCCCCTCCGCCTTCGACCAGGCGACCCGGTTCGTACGCAAGGAGGACATCGCCGACGCGATCCCCTGCGGCCCGGACGTCGACGCGTTCGTCGAGGCCGTACGCCCCTACAGCGAGGCGGGCTTCACCGAGGTCGCCCTCGTCCAGGTCGGCGGGGCCCACCAGCGGTCCTTCATCGAGTGGGCCCGGAGCACCCTCCTGCCGGCGCTGCGCGAACTGTAGGCCCTCGGGATACGGAGCGGGCGGTCCCACGTTTCCCCGTCCCACACCGGGTACGAGATCTTTCGCGGGCCCGCCCGTCGAGACCTCGCTCGTGTCGCCGACACGGAGCCGTGGGGCGAGCCTGGAGTCAGTCCCCGGACCGCTGGAGGAATCGCGATGGGAGCAGGCAACCCGCTCGGCCGCCGGCCCGTGCACCGGCAGCCGGCCGACGATGATCCATGTGGACCCGCGCTTCACCCGTACGAGCGCACTGTCCGGCCTCTTCGTGCCCATCCGGGCCGGCAGCGACATCGCGTTCCTCGGCCACCGCTGCCGCCGCCGAACAGCGCTCACGGCGCTCCCAGTGAAAGGAATCCAGGTGAACAGCACGCAGGAACAGACTCAGGAACACCAGGAGAGCGGCGACGTCGTGGTGGCGGTGACAGGCTGCCCCAAGGAGGACGCGCGCACCGTGTTCGACGTGCTGCGCCGCTCGTTCGTCTCCGACCGCGCTGCGGGGGACACCCCGCAGGAGGCATCGGAGACGCGCCCCACCGTGTGGACGGCGACCGTCGACGTCTCCGAGACGAAGACCGGCCCCGGGCCCTCGCAGCTCTCCGTGCCGGTGATGGTCGAGGCACAGGGCGGCTACTGGGCCGTCGACCGCCTCCGCAAGCACCTGGCGGACGCGTTCACCGTCCGGCTCGTCGGGACGGCGGCGGGCGACCAGGAGCAGGAGATCCGTCTGCGGCTGGAGAGCCACCGGCCCGCCTGACGACCGCACGACCCGAACCCGGAAGGTAACGCGCACATGAACGCCACCCCGGGGACCGTCGACGCGGAAGCGGCCCAGGTGCCGACTCCCGACGACTGTTCCACCTTCACGCTGTACGTCAACGGCACCGCCCGGACCCTGACGCTCGATCACCGCACCACCGTGCTGGACGCCCTGAGGGAGCACCTCGGGCTCACGGGTGCCAAGAAGGGCTGCGACCACGGCCAGTGCGGAGCCTGCACCGTGCTCGTCGACGGCCGGCGCGCCAACAGCTGCCTCCTGCTCGCAGTCGCCCAGGAGGACGCCCACATCACCACCGTCGAGGGACTGGCCGAGGGCGACCGGCTGCATCCGCTGCAGTCGGCGTTTCTGGAGAGGGACGCGCTCCAGTGCGGCTACTGCACCCCGGGGCAGATCTGCTCGGCGGCCGGCATGCTCGGTGAGGCCGAGGAGGGCTTCCCCTCGCACGTCACCCCCCGGGCCTCGCTCGCCGCCGGAGGACCGGTCGCGCTCGACGCGGACGAGATCCGCGAGCGGATGAGCGGCAACCTCTGCCGGTGCGGCGCCTACCCGCACATCGTCGAGGCGATCGAGGACGTGGCCCCGTGAAACCCTTCGCCTATCTGCGCCCCGCATCCGTGGCCGAAGCCGTCCGCGCCGGTGCCGGGCACCCCGGCGCGCGCTTCCTCGGCGGCGGTACCAACCTCGTCGACCTGATGAAACTCGGTGTGGAGTCGCCCGGCCTGCTCGTCGACGTCAGCCGGCTGCCGCTGGGCCGGGTCGCGCGGACGGACGACGGCGGTCTCCGGATCGGAGCGACCGTACGCAACAGCGACCTCGCCGCCCACCCTGGCGTACGGAGCGGCTACCCCGCCCTGTCGCAGGCCCTGCTGGCCGGTGCCTCCGGGCAGCTCCGCAACACCGCGACCACCGCCGGTAATCTGCTCCAGCGCACCCGGTGCCCGTACTTCCAGGACGTCTCCAAGCCGTGCAACAAACGGGTGCCGGGCTCGGGCTGCCCCGCCAAGGAGGGAGCGCACCGCGACCTCGCGGTGCTGGGCCACTCCGAGGACTGCGTCGCCACCAACCCCTCGGACATGGCGGTCGCCCTCGCCGCCCTGGACGCCGCCGTCCTGCTGCACGGACCCGAGGGGGAGCGGACCGTGCCCGTGACCGACTTCCACCGGCTGCCCGGCGACAACCCGGACCAGGACACGGTGATCCGCCCGGGCGAGCTGATCACCGAAGTGGTCCTGCCGCCGCCGCCCGCCGGTTCCGTCTCCCTGTACCGCAAGGCCAGGGACCGCGCCTCGTACGCCTTCGCCCTGGCCTCCGTCGCCGCCGTGCTGAGCGTACGCGACGGCCGGGTCGAGCGTGCCGCACTCGCCTTCGGCGGGCTCGCGCACCGGCCTTGGCGCGCCCGGGTCGCCGAGGACGTGCTGCGTGGGGCCCCCGCGAACGAGGACACCTTCGCACGCGCGGTGGGCGCCGAGCTCGAAGCGGCCAGACCTCTGCGCGACAACGGTTTCAAGGTGGACCTGGCCTTCCGGCTGGGCGTCGGCGCGCTGGCCGAACTGACCACCCCCGGCGTACCCGCCTGACCCGCCGTCGCCCTCCCCGCACACCGACGAACCGAGGACTCCGTCATGAGCGACTCCCCCCAGGCGCTGGGCGCGCCCGTACTCCGCCGCGAGGGCCGGGACAAGGTCACCGGCGCCGCCCGCTACGCCGCCGAGCACACCGCGCCGGGCCGTCTGTACGGCTGGATCGTCCCCGCCGCCGTCGCGAGCGGCCGCGTCACCGCGATCCGTACCGCCGACGCGCTCGCGGTGCCGGGGGTGCACACCGTCCTGACCCAGGACAACGCGCCACGGCTGGAGGAGCCCGACGACCCGATCCTCGCCGTGCTCCAGGACGACCGGGTGCCGCACCGGGGCTGGCCCGTCGCACTCGTCCTGGCCGAGAGCCTCGAATCCGCGCGGGCCGGCGCGGAAGCCGTGTACGTCGAGTACGCCACCACCGGCCACGACGTCGTCCTCACCGCCGGCCACCCGGGCCTCTACACCCCCGAGGAGGCGAACGGCGGCTACCCGGCCCTGCGTGAACGCGGCGACGCCGTGCGCGCGTTCGACGCCGCACCCGTGCAGATCGACGCCACCTACACGCTGCGGGGACTGCACAACCACCCCATGGAACCGCACGCCTCCACCGCGCGGTGGGCCGACGGACACCTGACCGTCCACGACTCCAGCCAGGGGTCGACCGCCGTGCGCGAGAGCCTCGCCAAGGCCCTCGGGCTCGACCGGGAGCACATCACCGTCATCTCCGAACACGTCGGCGGCGGCTTCGGCTCCAAGGGCACCCCACGCCCCCAGGCCGTCCTCGCCGCGATGGCCGCACGGCACACCGGCCGCCCGGTCCAGCTCGCCCTGCCCCGGCGGTACATGGCGGCGGTCGTCGGGCACCGGGCGCCCACCCTGCAGCGGGTCCGCCTGGGCGCCGACCGCGACGGCGTCCTCTCCAGCGTCTCCCACGAGATCGTGACGCAGACCTCGCGGATCAAGGAGTTCGTCGAGCAGGCCGCCGTGCCCGCCCGCATCATGTACGCCTCGCCCCACAGCCGCACCGAGCACCGGGTGGTGGCACTCGACGTGCCCAGTCCGTCCTGGATGCGCGCGCCGGGGGAGGCATCGGGCATGTACGCCCTGGAATCGGCCATGGACGAACTGGCGAACGCCCTCGGGCTCGACCCCGTCGAGCTGAGGCTGCGCAACGAACCGAAGACCGAACCCGACAGCGGGCGCCCCTTCAGCAGCCGCGGCCTCACGGCCTGCCTGCGCGAGGGAGCCCGCCGCTTCGGCTGGTACGACCGGGACCCGCAGCCCGCCACCCGCGAGGAGGGCCCCTGGCTGCTCGGCACGGGGGTCGCCTCGGCGACGTACCCCGTCCTCGTCTCCAAGGCGGCGGCCACCGCACAGGCCGCTCCTGACGGCTCCTACCGGATCGGGGTCAACGCCACCGACATCGGCACCGGCGCCCGCACCGTCCTCGCGCAGATCGCCGCCTCGGTCCTGGACACACCCCAGGAGAACGTGACGGTCGACATCGGCAACAGCGATCTGCCCCCCGCCCCCGTCGCGGGCGGCTCCTCCGGCACCGCCTCCTGGGGCTCCGCGGTGCACAAGGCGGCCACCACGCTGGCAGGCCGGCTCGACGGGCACACCGGGCCGATCCCGCCGGAGGGCATCACCGTCACCGCCGACACCGGCGAGGAGACGGCGCAGGAGTCCCCGTACGCACGGCACGCCTTCGGTGCCCACTTCGCCGAGGTGGCGGTCGACTCCCTCACCGGCGAG
Organism: Streptomyces sp. NPDC102451; assembly: GCF_044765485.1. Classification (NCBI taxonomy): domain Bacteria; kingdom Bacillati; phylum Actinomycetota; class Actinomycetes; order Kitasatosporales; family Streptomycetaceae; genus Streptomyces; species Streptomyces sp. NPDC102451. The sequence goes on from NZ_JBIWKD010000002.1 coordinate 640,076, forward strand.
GTGCGGGTGCGCAGGCTGCTCGGCGTTTTCGCCGCCGGACACATCCTCAACTCCCGTACGGCACGCTCCCAGTTCATCGGCGGCATGGTCATGGGTCTCGGCATGGCCCTCACCGAGAGCAGCACCATGGACCCGGCCTTCGGCGACTTCACCGAGAGCGACCTGGCCTCGTACCACGTGCCGTCCTGCGCCGACGTCCCCGACATCCAGGCCCACTGGATCGACGAGGACGACCCGCACCTCAACCCCATGGGGAGCAAGGGCATCGGCGAGATCGGCATCGTCGGGACCGCCGCCGCCATCGGGAACGCCGTGCGGCACGCCACCGGTGCCCGGCTGCGCGAACTGCCCCTCACACCGGACAAACTGCTGCCCTACCTGCCGTGACGCCCGGTGCCCGACCCTCTCGGTTGCGCAACCGGCCCCGTCGGGTCACCCTGATGAGTGACCCAGAAGTGATTACTGCTCACGCTTCGTGTTCGGGGGTCGTTGGTTCAAACGGGGTGAAGCACGTGGGCCTCGCGGTGAGGAGCCTCGACGATGACCGTTCCACTCGACCGGCACTATCTGGTCGAACTGCAGGTGTCGGCAGAGCGCATTTCCCAGCTGCGGCGCATAGTCGCCGCACACCTTCGTCACTGGAGTCTCGACCTGCACGTCCGGCCGGTGTGCCGGGCCGCGGAGGAGCTCCTGACGAACGTCCAGCGACACGTCGGCGACGACAACCACTGCGTCGTCGAACTCCGCTGGAGCGGCCGGCACCTGACGGTGTCCGTGGCCGACAACGATTCCCGGATGCCCCGGCTGCTCGACGGCGGTGGCGGCGGCCTCAGCCGCGTCATGGCCCTCAGCGACAGCTGGGGCACCTGCCGGACCACCGACGGCAAGGTCGTGTGGTTCACGCGCTACGCCGAGTCGCCGAGTACCACCGGGCTGCTCCCGCGTACCCCGCTCCCCGGCGGACGTACGTTCCTCAGCGGCCCGGTCGCCGAACTCGTGTGACCGACAGCTGTGCCGGCCCCGGCCGGTGCGGACGGCGTGCCCGCGGCACGCATGATCCGCGCCGGCCGGGTACGTGTGCGTGAGGGTCGCGTTGCGCGCCGGGGCGCGGCGCGGCACGGTCGAAGAACAACGCAAGGAGGCACTGCCATGCCCATCGCGACGGTCAATCCCGCGAACGGCGAGACGCTCAGGACATTCGACGCGCTGGACGAGGGGGAGACCGAGCGCAGGCTCGCCGCCGCGCACCGCGCGTTCCGCAGCTACCGCACCACGGACTTCGCCGAGCGCGCCCGCCTGCTGAACCGGGCCGCCGATCTCCTCGACGAGGACCAGCAGGACATCGCCCGCACCATGACCACCGAGATGGGCAAGCCGGTCAAGGCCGCCCGGGCCGAGGCCGCCAAGTGCGCCAAGGCCATGCGCTGGTACGCGGCCAACGCCGAACGGCTGCTCGCCGACGAGCACCCCGACGAGGCCGACGTGAAGGACTCCGGTGCCTCCCGCGCCCGGGTGCACTACCGGCCGCTGGGCGTCGTGCTCGCCGTGATGCCGTGGAACTTCCCGCTCTGGCAGGTCATGCGGTTCGCCGCGCCCGCCCTCATGGCGGGCAACACCGGCCTGCTCAAGCACGCGTCGAACGTTCCGCAGACCGCCCTGTACATCGAGGACCTGTTCACCAGGGCCGGGTTCCCGGCCGGCTGCTTCCAGACGCTCCTGATCGGCTCCGGCGCCGTCGAGGCGGTCCTGCGCGATCCGCGGGTCGCCGCCGCGACGCTCACCGGCAGCGAACCCGCGGGCCGCGCCGTCGCCTCCGTCGCGGGCGACGAGGTCAAGAAGACCGTGCTGGAACTCGGCGGCAGCGATCCCTATGTCGTCCTGCCCTCGGCGGACGTCGGGAAGGCAGCCGACACCGCGGTGACCGCCCGCGTCCAGAACAACGGCCAGTCCTGTATCGCCGCCAAGCGCTTCATCGTCCACGCGGACGTCCACGACGCGTTCGCCGAGCGGTTCACGGCGGGGATGCGCGCCCTGACCGTCGGCGATCCGCTGGAGGAGTCCACCGACGTGGGGCCGCTCTCCAGCGAACAGGGCCGCGCAGACCTGGAGGAGCTCGTCGAGGACGCCCTCGCCAAGGGCGCCACCGCGCTGTGCGGGGGCGGACGGCCCCAGGGGCTGGACCGCGGCTGGTTCTACGAGCCCACCGTGCTCACCGGGATCACCCCGGACATGCGCATCCACCACGAGGAGACCTTCGGCCCGGTGGCCACGCTCTACCGGGTGGCGGACCTGGGCGAGGCCGTGGAGGCCGCCAACGACACGCCGTTCGGGCTCAGTTCCAACGTCTGGACGCGCGACGAGGGGGAGATGGACCGCTGCGTACGGGACCTGGAGGCCGGCGGGGTCTTCTTCAACGGCATGACGGCCTCCCATCCCGCGCTGCCCTTCGGCGGCGTGAAGCGCTCCGGTTACGGGCGCGAGCTGGCAGAACACGGAATCCGGGAGTTCTGCAACATCACCACCGTCTGGTACGGCCCCGGCTCGGACACGGTCTGATCCGAACGGGACGACCCAGCCCGGACGCAGCCCCGTCATGCCCCAGGGAGAAGCCCGATGACCGACGCCCGCACACCGTCCGGGGCATCCGCCCTGTCCGACGCCGAGACCGAGGCGCTCGACGCCCACTGGCGCGCCGCCAACTACCTCGCGGTCGGCCAGATCTATCTGATGGCCAACCCCCTCCTGGAGGAGCCGCTGGCCCCCGAGCACATCAAACCGCGGCTGCTCGGTCACTGGGGCACCTCACCCGGGCTGAACCTCGTCCACACCCACCTCAACCGGGTCGTCAAGACGCGGAACCGGCCCGCCCTCTGCGTCTGGGGGCCGGGTCACGGCGGTCCCGCCGTCCTCGCCAACTCCTGGCTGGAGGGCAGCTACTCGGAGATCTACCCCGACGTCAGCCGCGACCGTGCCGGAATGGGAGCCCTGTTCAAGCAGTTCTCCTTCCCCGGCGGTGTACCCAGTCACGTGGCGCCCGAGACCCCCGGTTCCATCCACGAGGGCGGCGAACTGGGCTACGCGCTCACCCATGCCTACGGCGCGGCCTTCGACCACCCCGAGCTGCTCGTCGCCTGCGTCGTCGGGGACGGGGAGGCCGAGACCGGACCACTGGCCGCGTCCTGGCACTCGAACAAATTCCTCGACCCCGTGCACGACGGGGCCGTCCTGCCGATCCTCCATCTCAACGGATACAAGATCGCGAACCCGACGGTGCTCGCCCGGCTGCCCGAGGACGAACTCGACGCGCTCCTGCGCGGATACGGCCACGACCCCCTCTACGTCGAAGGGGACGAGCCCGCCACGGTCCACCGCGCGATGGCCGCCGCCCTGGACCTCGCCGTGGACCGCATCGACGCGTACCAGCGCGCCGCCCGTACCGGGGGCACCTCCGCACGGCCCCGCTGGCCGATGATCGTGCTGCGCACCCCCAAGGGCTGGACGGGGCCCGAGGAGGTGGACGGGGTCCCCGTCGAGAACACCTGGCGCGCCCACCAGGTCCCGCTGCCCGGGGTGCGGGACGATCCCGGCCACCTGCGCCAGCTGGAGGAGTGGATGCGCTCCTACCGGCCCGGGGAACTCTTCGACTCCGAGGGCCGGCCCACCGCCCAGGTCCTGGAATGTGTCCCCGAGGGCACGGCCCGGCTCGGCTCGACGCCGTACGCCAACGGCGGGCTGCTCCTGCGTGACCTGCCGATCCCCCCGCTGGAGGATCACGCGGTGCGGGTCGACGGACCGGGGTCGGTCATGCACGAGCCCACCCGGATCCTGGGCGGACTGCTGAAGGACGTCATGGCGGCAACCGCCGGCCGGAGGAACTTCCGCGTGGTCGGCCCCGACGAGACCGAGTCCAACCGGCTGGGTGCCCTGTACGAAGCCACCGGCAAGGCCTGGCAGGCCGAGGTGCTCCCGACCGACGAGCACCTGGCCCGCGACGGCCGGGTGATGGAAGTGCTCTCGGAACACCTCTGCCAAGGCTGGCTGGAGGGATACCTCCTCACCGGGCGGCACGGACTGTTCTCCTCGTACGAGGCGTTCGCCCACATCGTCGACTCGATGGTCAACCAGCACATCAAGTGGCTGCGCACCTCGCGCCGGCTGCACTGGCGCGCGCCCGTCGCCTCCCTGAACTACCTGCTCACCTCGCACGTCTGGCGCCAGGACCACAACGGCTTCTCGCACCAGGACCCCGGCTTCGTCGACCACATCCTCAACAAGAGCCCCGAGGTCGTCCGGGTCTATCTGCCGCCGGACGCCAACACGCTGCTGTCCACCGCCGACCACGTGCTGCGCAGCCGCGACTACGTCAATGTGATCGTCGCCGGAAAGCAGCCGGGCTTCGACTGGCTCACCCTCGACGAGGCCCGCGCGCACTGCGCGCGGGGGGCCGGGGTGTGGGAGTGGGCCGGCACCGAGGACGGCGGCCGCGAGCCCGACGTCGTGCTGGCCTGCGCCGGGGACGTGCCCACCCTGGAGACGGTCGCCGCGGCCGGGCTGCTGCGGCGTCACCTCCCGGAGCTCGCCGTACGCGTGGTCAACGTCGTCGACATGACCCGGCTCCTGCCTCACGAGGAGCACCCGCACGGGATGCCGGACGCCGAGTACGACTCCCTGTTCACCCGGGACAAGCCGGTGATCTTCGCCTACCACGGCTATCCCTGGCTGGTGCACCGTCTCGCGTACCGGCGCGCGGGCCACGCCCATCTGCACGTCCGGGGCTACAAGGAGGAGGGGACCACCACCACGCCGTTCGACATGGTCGTCCGCAACGACCTGGACCGCTACCGGCTCGTCATGGACGTGGTCGACCGGGTGCCCGGACTGGGGGTCCGTGCCGTCGCCGTACGGCAGGCGATGGCGGACGTACGCACCCGCCACCACGACTGGATCCGGGAACACGGTACGGACCTGCCCGAGGTGGCGGACTGGACCTGGGAGGGCTGAACGCGGGGCGACGTACTCCGGCCGGCCTGCTTCCCCGCAGGCCGGCCGGAGTGTGTGGGACCGACGCTCAGCCGACGTCGGTGCGGACGACGGGCGAAACGGTCCCGCCGCCGACGATCCTGAGGGCGTTCTCGCCCTTCATGCCGAGCTTCACACGCAGGGTGTACTCACCGCTCCGGGCGGTCCTCACCGTGGCGGGCAGGGACACCCAGTGCGCACCCTGCTTCTGCTGCAGCGTGACCGGGGTGCCGGGGCCGACGTTGCGGGCGGAGCCGTGGATACGGAACTCCTCCCAGGCCGCCACGGCGCGCGCGGTCGCGTGGGCGGAGAGGGCCGGACGCGTCGCCAGATCCTGCGCGCGCTCCCCGGACGGCGGTGCGGGGACACCGGACGACGCCGCGGCCCCGCCCACGGCGCCGGCCAGCGCCGCCGCTGTCAGCAGGGCACCGGCCGCCGCACGCCTGAATCTCTCCATGAATGGCTCTCCTTCGTGCACGGCGTGATCCGTGGGACCGACGCGGTGAGATCGACTTCGGAGCGCCAAACCTAGATAAAATTCACATAATCCTCACGCAGGGACACGCGGTCAGAAGCGCAGGACCGCCGCGAGCCTGCCGTGGTCCGCGAGGGAGTCGTCGGCGACGAAGGCCACCTCGCAGCCCTTGTCCAGGGCCGCTTCGACGAGTTCGTCGACGATGTCCTCCCGGACCTGGCCGTCCGTCGCCGGAGTGACGTCCGGGCCCACCGGCTCCAGGTGCCCGTCGGTGACCCTGACCTTCTGGTCGAAGTGTTCCTCGACCGCCACCAGGCCCGCCCGGCCCTCGCGCACGGCCAGCCACACCTCGTCGAGCCCGCCGGCGAAGGAACGGCTGCTGTGGGCGTTGTCGAGCCTGCCCTGGATCCGGGCCGCGGTCTGCTTCCGCCAGTCCTCCAGGGCCGGCCCCAGGTCCTTGGCCAGTTCGGGTGCGGTCGTCTCCGCGGTCGTCCCCTTCGCGACCCTGCCGACGGCCGGCTTCGCGCTCTCGCCGACCTCGTCGAGCAGGGAGAGTGCCTGCGGGAGGCCGACCAGGAACAGCGGACGCGGGTCCGCGGCCAGGACCCCGCGGAGCTTCTCGTCGACCGTGCGCAGGAAGTTGCGCGTGTCCTCGCTGGTGTAGGTGCTCGGAGTGTCGCCGATCTGCTCCTCGCGCTGAGGGTTGGGCTCCTCGTGCGGGGCCTTGAGCGGGAATCCGTCCCTCTTCTCGGGGTGCAGGCCGTCGTTGGTCCCCGAGAACAGGGAGGCGTGCTCCGCGGACAGGCTGAGCACCCAGAACAACTGCGCCCCGGCCTTCGCCGCGACCAGGTTGCGCGTGAGGTAGCTGTCGCTCAGGACCACTCGTTCGGGTGCGGTGCGCGGCAGTTGCCAGATCTGGTACTCGCCGGGGTCGGCGAGGATGACGAGCGATTCGAGGGCGCGGCGCTGATCCACCTCGGCCACCGCGCGGTCGAGTTGCGCCTTCACCGCGGCCCGGGCCTCGGTGGTCACCCGCGGGTCGGCGTCCAGCCGGTTGCCGGCCTCGGCCACCAGGTTCCGCAGCCGTACGGCGTCCTGGGCGTTGTCCGGCGCGCGTCGGTGGGTCGGCATCGTCAGCGACAGGGCCGGATAGGGCCTGGTCGCGCGAAGTTCCTGCAGCAGGCCGGGCGTCAGGGCGTCCGTATCCATCGTTCCCTCCCGGAGGGTTCGGGGTCCGCGGTGCTGGAGCCGCCCCTCGGCGCGGAGCGGTCGTACAACAGGTCAATTCATACCTTTTGATCCTAGTATGAGCGAATTATTCCTTCACTCTTCCGGAGGTAGATGCGATGTCCACGCTCACGGTGTGGAAGTTCCGGACGGCCGAAGGGGCGGAGAGCGTGGAGACCGCCCTGAAGTCCCTCCAGAAGGAAGGCCTGGTCAAGATCCTCGACGCCGCCGTCGTGACCTGGCCGGCGGAGCGGTCCAAGCCGAAGACCAAGCAGCTGATCAACCTCGTCGGCGCGGGTGCGCTGAGCGGCACCTTCTGGGGAATGCTCTTCGGGCTCATCTTCCTGATGCCTCTGCTGGGTGCGGCCATCGGCGCCGCGGCCGGGGCGCTCGGCGGAAAGCTCGCCGACGTAGGCATCGACGACGACTTCATCGCCGAGGTCAAGGAGAAGGTGACGCCCGGGACATCGGCGCTCTTCCTGCTCACCCTGGACGAGGTGCCCAGCCGCATCAGTGAGTCGCTGCCCGGCGGTGGCGCCGAGCTGCTGCACAGCAACCTCGACACGGAGCGTGAGGCCAAGCTCCGCGAGATCTTCGGCGACGACGCGGGATGACGGGGGAGGGCTCGCCCTTCGCGGGTCCCGCCGGAGCGCCCGTACGGCATCCGGAGGGACCCCGGTGAGTGCGTCCGAGGCCGTCACGGACACGCTGCGCGAGCTCCACGGCCGCTTCGCCGACGTGGGCGAAGGACAGCTCGCCGACTACATCCCGGAGTTGGCCAGGTCCGATCCCGACGACTTCGGGCTCGCCCTCGTCAGCATGGACGGGCACTCCTACAGCGCGGGCGCGGCGGACACCCCCTTCACCCTGCAGTCGGTGTCCAAACCCTTCGTCTACGCCCTCGCGCTGGCCGCGCTCGGCCTCGACGAGGTCGCCCGCTGGGTGGGCGCCGAACCGAGCGGCGAGGCGTTCAACGCCATCAGCCTCGAACGCGGCACCGGGCGCCCGGCCAACGCGATGGTCAACGCCGGCGCCATCGTCACCACCGCGCTGGTCCCCGACACGCGTGAGGCTCCCGCGTTCCAGCGCATCCTGACCTGTCTGAGCCGGTTCGCCGGGCGGAAGCTGGATGTCGACGAGGAGGTGTACGGATCCGAGGCCGCGACCGGGGACCGCAACCGGGCGCTCGCCTATCTCATCCGCAGCACCGGCACCCTGCCCGTCGACCCGGTGGCGGCCGTCGACACCTACTTCCGGCAGTGCGCGGTGCGGGTCACCGCCCTCGACCTCGCCGTCATGGCCGCGACCCTGGCGCACGGCGGTGTCAATCCGGTCACCGGCGAGAGGGTGGTCCCGCCCGAGGTCGCGGCGCAGGTCCTGGCGGTCATGGCGACCTGTGGAATGTACGACTCCTCCGGCGACTGGCTGCTGAGGGTCGGGCTGCCCGCCAAGAGCGGTGTGTCGGGCGGGCTGATCGCCGCAGGGCCGGCCCGGTTCGGGCTGGCCGCGTACAGCCCGCTGCTGGACGCGGCGGGCACATCGGTGCGCGGCCACGCCGCGCTCGGCGCGCTCTCGGAGCGTTTCGGGCTGCACCTCATGCGGAACCCGGCGCTGCCCGGCTCCACCGTCACGCTGGTCACCACGGCCGATGTGCTGCCCTCGGCACCGTCGCACCGGAGCGATCGCGCGCTGCGCGAGCGCGTGGGTGTCGTCGCGGCCCAGGGGGCGCTCGACTTCACCGCCGCCGAACGTGTGCTGTACGCCCTGGACGAGTCGGGCCCGGAGCAGTCGGGTTCGGTGGTGCTCGACCTGCGCGAGGTGACCGGCACCGACTCCCTAGCCCTCGCGCTGCTGCACGCCGGCCTGTCCCGGCTCGCCCGGGACGGGCGGCGCGCGGCCGTCGTCGATCCGGGCGGCCATCTGGGCCCGCCGGACCTGCTCCGGGAGCGGACCGGCCAGGACCTGCCGCGCTTCGGCTCCCGCGAGGAGGCCGCAGAGCACTGCGCGCAGGCCATGGCCGGGCCGGGTGAGCGGCCGGATCCCCGGGCGTGACCGACGGGATCCGGCAGGCCGCTGCCGGTGCTACCAGATGGCCTCGACCCACTCGGGGTGGTCGATGAACGGGTTCCGGTTGTGCTGGTACCGGTCGAATATGACCTCGTTGCGGTTCTGCTCGAAGCTGTCGGGCGGGTCCTCCTGGCTCCACTGCTTCAGCACCGAGAGCCGCCCTATGTTCGGCGCCGACCCGTTGCTCACGCTGTCGTTCGGCTCCAGATCGGCGAAGGCGTCGTCGCCCTCGTACCGCACCGCCATGTAGAGGATCATGCGGGCGACATCGCCCTTGACCGCGTCGCGCGGCTCGAAGGAGTCGCCGTCGGTGTAGTTGCCGGGCGCCCCCGAGACGGCGCTGCCGCCGTTGTCGAAGTCCTTGTTGCCACGGATGGAGTTCACCTGGACGTCCTCGGGGCGCAGGTGGTGGATGTCGGTGCCGGGGCCGGTCGCGGTGCCGAAGTCGCCGTGGGACTTGGCCCAGACGTGCTCCCGGTTCCAGTCACCTGTGTTGCCCCCGTTCTCGCTCTTGGCCTGGGAGCGGCCGGTGTAGAGGAGGATCACGTTGGAGGAGTTGGCCGGGTCCTCGTCGGTCGCCTTGAGGGCGTCCCAGACCTGGCTGTAGGAGAGGGTGGTCTGGTCGCTGATGATCGTGTGCAGCGAGCTCTTGAGCGCGGTGCCCGTCTTGCCCAGGGCGTCCTGGTAGTAGGTGTCGTCGAGTGCTGCGGCGGCGGTGGACGCCGGGGTGGCGGTCGCGGGGGTGGCGGCGGGCGCGGCGGCCGCGACGCCCGTGAGAACGACGATCGAGGCGGCTGTCGCGAGTAGTGGACGCGCGTAGATACGGCGACGACTGGACATGTGGGGTGTCCTCTCCGGGGCGGCGGAACGGGGTCGTGGTGGCCGGACGTTGACTGCTCGGTCGGGAGCCTTCCACACGCACGGTGCCGGTCGTGTGAACGTTGCGTATTCATCATGTGCAAGTCAAGTGACAGCTCTTCCGTGGGCGTCGAGGCATCGGATGCGCGGATGTCGACCCGGCGCGAGAATTACCGCAAGGACGAGGAGGCGGTATGAGCGAAGAGTCCGAATCCGTATCCGTATCCGTGCCGGAAGTGCGGGGGGTGACCCCTGACCGTCTGCTGCACACCGGAGGCGGTGATCAGCCCACCGCGGAGGATCTGGTGCTCGCCTCCGGGCGGGACCTGAGCCCCGAGAGCCTGGAGTGGGCCCAGCGCAGGCTGTCCGAGGAAGGCCGGTCCGCCATGGACAAGCGGCTCCCGTAGAAGCCGCGGGACACCTCCGGGGCGGGGAGCGTGCGGAGCGCTCCCCGCCACTCGGTTAGCCTGAACGCAATATGAACCGTTTGACGACGTCACAGGGTGAATTCGATCTCGCCCGCTTTCCCGAGAACCCGCGCGATCCGTTCCGTGCGTGGGACGCTGCCGACGAGTACCTGCTGCGGCGGCTGGAGGGGGCGGAGGGGAGCGAGCCGGTCCGTCCGTCCGGCACCGTGGCCGTGGTCGGCGACCGCTGGGGCGCCCTCACCACCGCGCTGAACGCACACAACCCCGTACAGATCACCGATTCCTATCTCGCCCGGCGGGCCACCCAGGCCAACCTGGCGCGCAACGGCGCCGCCCCGGACGCGGTGCGGATGCTGTCGGTGCGTGACACCCCGCCGGAGCGCGTCGACCTCCTGCTCGTACGGATCCCCAAGAGCCTCGCGCTCCTGGAGGACCAGCTCCACAGGCTCGCGCCCGCCGTGCACGCGGGGACCGTGGTCATCGGCACCGGCATGGTGAAGGAGATCCACACCTCCACCCTCAAACTGTTCGAGCGGATCATCGGCCCGACCCGCACCTCCCTCGCGGTGAAGAAGGCGCGGCTCATCTTCTGCACCCCGGACCCGGCCCTGCCCAGGACCCCCAGCCCCTGGCCGTACCGCTACGAACTGCCCGACGACGTCGGGGCGGTCTCCGGCCGTACGGTCACCAACCACGCCGGGATCTTCTGCGCCGAACGCCTGGACATCGGCACCCGCTTCTTCCTGAAGCACCTCCCGACGCGGACGGGGCCCGACCGCGTCGTCGACCTCGGCTGCGGGAACGGCGTCGTGGGCACGTCCGCGGCACTCGCCAACCCCGATGCCACGGTCACCTTCGTCGACGAGTCGTACCAGGCCGTCGCCTCGGCCGAAGCGACCTTCCACGACAACACCGGGGCGGATGCCAAGGCCGACTTCGTGGTCGGCGACGGGACGGCGGACCTTCCCCGGGCAAGCGTGGACCTGGTCCTCTGCAACCCGCCGTTCCACTCGCACCAGGCGGTCACCGACGCCACGGCCCGGAACATGTTCCACGGAGCGCGTACCGCGCTGCGCCAGGGTGGGGAGCTCTGGGTCGTCGGCAACCGGCACCTCGCCTACCACACCCAGCTGCGCCGGATCTTCGGCAACTGCGTCACCGTCGCAGGCGACCCGAAGTTCGTGGTGCTGCGGGCCGTCAAGCGCTGACCCGCGTCAGGAGAGGTCGTCCCGGCCGAGCCAGGACGGCACCTCCGGTACCTGTGCGTCCCAGGAGGGCGGGGGACCGGGCTCCGGTGTCCGGGGCTTCGGCGCCACCGGCTCCGTCGCCGGGGGCTCGTCCCGCACCTCCGCCTCGGCCGTTTCCGCCGCGGGCTCGGGAGCGGCACTGTCGTACAACTGCTCGGCCACCGAGAACCGGCAGTGGAAGGGCTGCCGGCGCCCGTGGACGACCAGCAGGAAACCGTCGGGCTCGCGGTACAGCTCCCGGCGTCTCGGCTCGGCGGGATGGAACGGCTCGAAGCGCTCGGCCCGGAGCCGGAGCGCGGCGAGTGCCTCCTCGCGTGTTCCCTCCACATGGCCCACGACCTCCACCGACCACGTCCACGCCTGCCGGCCGTACCCACGGTTCTCCTCGACCACCAGTCCCCACCTGGTCACGGCCCGCCCCTCTCCGTCAGGTGCGCGGTTGCGGTATGCATGTAGTCGCGCCGGACGTCATCCTACGAGTCACGATCTTCCCGGCACGGGGATCCGGACCGGCGCCCCGGTTGCACCGCCGAGCGGAAGGCAGGAGCCGATGAACGACCGGGACCCGGGGCTGTTCGGCCCCGCCTCCGTCACCTGGCAGATGCACGGCGACCCCATGATGTGGGTGGCCGGCGTCCGCGCCCTCTACCTCCAGGCGCTCCACCCGCGCGCCGTCCGCGGCGTCATGCAGAACAGTGACTTCCGCCAGGACGCCTGGGGGCGTCTGCTGCGCACGGCCGACTTCGTGGGCACGGTCACCTACGACCCCACCGAGGCCGCGGAGGGGTGCGGGGCGCGCGTCCGTAAGATCCACCGGCTGCTCAAGGCCACCGACCCGGAGACCGGCGAGGTCTACGGCGTCGACGAGCCCGGGCTGCTGCTCTGGGTCCACTGCGCCGAGGTCGACTCCTACCTCCAGGTCGAGCGCCGCTCCGGCTACCCGCTCACCGACGCCCAGGCCGACCGCTACGTCGACGAGCAGCGGGAGAGCGCCCGGCTCGTCGGCCTCGACCCGGCGGACGTCCCCGCCACGGCCGCCGCGCTCGCCGCCTACTTCGAGCAGGTCAGGCACCAACTCGCCGCGGGCCCCGAGGCGTCGGACGTCGACGACTTCCTGCGTAACCCGCCGGTACCCGCCCTGCTGACGCCGGCGCGCGCCCTGCTCTGGCGACGCGTGGCCGCGCTCGCCTACGACTCGCTGCCCGCGTACGCCCACGAGCTGTACGGCAGAGCCGCACCGCCCCCCGTGGCGGTCGACCGCCGGCTGCGCACCACGGGAACCGCCCTGCGCGCCATCCCCTCCCGCCTCCGCTGGCGCCTGCCGCCCGGGCACATCGTGAAGGCGATGGCACGTCTCGGACCGGGGAGCAGGCCCGCCCCGTACAAACTCCGCAGACAGGCAGCCATACTGGACGGGCCGGGGAGGGCGCAGCAGCGGTAGCGGGCAGCGGAGCATACGGGGGCGACAACAGGCGATGGCGGACACCACCAGGCTGATCCAGAGCCGGTACCGGCTGCTCGACATGATCGGGCGCGGAGGCATGGGCGAGGTGTGGCGTGCCCGCGACGAGTCACTGGGCCGGCAGGTGGCCGTCAAGTGCCTCAAGCCGATGGGGCCGCAGCACGACCAGGCCTTCACCCGCATACTGCGCGAGCGGTTCCGGCGTGAGGCGCGGGTGGCCGCGGCACTCCAGCACCGCGGTGTCACCGTCGTCCATGACTTCGGGGAGTCCGACGGCGTCCTCTACCTCGTCATGGAGCTCCTGGAAGGGCGCAACCTCAGCCAGCTCCTGGAGGACAACAAGCAGCACCCCCTGCCGGTGGCCGACGTCGTCGACATCGCGGAACAGGTCGCCGACGCCCTCGGCTACACCCACCAGCAGGGCATCGTGCACCGCGACCTCAAGCCCGCGAACATCATGCGCCTCGACGACGGTGCCGTGAAGATCTGCGACTTCGGCATCGCGAGGCTCGGCCACGACATCGGCTTCACCTCCCGTCTCACCGGCACCGGCATCGCCATGGGCACCCCGCACTACATGTCGCCCGAGCAGATCAGCGGAGGGGAGGTCGACCACCGAAGCGACCTCTACTCCCTGGGCTGCGTGCTGTACGAAATCGCCACCGGCGTACCCCCGTTCGACATGGACGACGCCTGGGCCGTGCTCGTCGGGCACCGCGACACCGTTCCCGAACCGCCGCGCACCCACCGCGCCGAACTGCCCAGGTTCTTCGACGAGGTCGTCCTGGACCTGCTGGCCAAGACCCCCGGGGAACGGCCGGCCGACGCCGGTGACCTGCGGCAGCGCATCGCGCTCGGGCGCACCGGCGAACAGCCGGAGATCGGACGGGTCCGGCTCGCCCCGCCCGTCCCGGTCCAGCACCCAGGAGGCAGGGCGTACCGACTGCCCTCCTGGACGCGCAACATGACGGCCGGTCACAAGGCGGGCGGTACCGCGGACCCGGGGACGGCCGCCATCGACCAGGCGACGGCGCTGACCGGGGCATGGACCACCGGGGCCGGTCCCGCGCCCGTCGTCGGCCTCCCGCCCGGGGGATCCGGCCGCCCCACGCCGCCGCCCGGGCTGCTCGCCACCCTGGCCGGCCGGCACAGCGCCGGGCTCAACCTGGGCCGCCTGGGGCACTGGGAGGAGGCGGGCGACGTACACCGCGCGGTCGCCGCCGAGCGGGAACGCGCCCTCGGCCCAGACCACCCCGACACCCTCGCCAGCAGGTACGAGGTCGGATTCACCCTCAGCCGCACCGGACGGGCCGAGGACGCGCTGCGTGAGTTCGGCCGGGTCGCCGACGGCCGCGGACGCGTCCTGGGCCCCGACCACCCCGAGACCCTCGCCGCCCGGCAGGAGACGGCGTACGTCCTCGGGCAGCTCGGCCGCCACTTCGAGGCCCACCAGGCATACGCCGCGGTGCTCGCCTCGCGGGAGCGCTCCATGGGGCCCGACCACCCCGACACCCTGCGCTGCCGCCACAACCTCGCCTTCAACCTCAGCCGGCTCGGCCGCCTGGAGGACTCGTACCGTATGGCCCGTGAGGTGGCGGACGCCCGCGGCCGCCTGCTCGGCCCGACACACCCGGACACCCTGGTCACGCTGTACGAAGTGGCTTACACCCTGGGCCGGCTGGACCGCTGGACGGAGGCCCTGCAGACCTACCGCGAGGTGGCGCAGGGACGCGCCGCCGCCCTCGGCGCCGACCACCCCGACACCCTGTCCGCACGCTACGAGGTGGGCATCAGCCTCGGCCGACTGGGCCGCAGCGCCGAGGCCCTGGAGCTTTACCGCGCCCTGGTCGAGGACCGCACCCGGGCCGGCGGCCCCGCCGCCCCCGAGACGCTCCGCGCCCGGCACGGCCTCGGCGTCAACCTGGGGCGGATGGCGCGCTGGGAGGAGGCCCTCGACGAGGCACGCGAGGTCTGCGCGATCCGGGAACGCACCCTGGGCCCCGACCACCCCGACACCCTCGTCAGCCGCCGCGAGGTCGCCGTGGGGCTGGGCTGGCTCGGCCGCTGGGCCGAGGCGCTCGCCGACTACCGTACAGTCGCCGACATCCGCGAACGGGTGCTCGGTGCCGACCACCCCGACACCCTCGCCGGCCGCAACGACGAGGCGCACTGCCTGGAACAGCTCGGCCGCAGTGCGGAAGCCGTGGACCTCTACCGGCGGGTCGCCGACGTGCGCCGGCAGCGCGGGATGCCGCCCCACTGACCGTCAGGCCAGGCCGGCCCGTACGCGGTAGAGGTCGCGCAGCAGCGCGATCTCCGCACCGTGGTGCAGCACCTCCTGGTTGACCCACCACACGGTCTCCAGGAAGAGGTCCTCCGGGTCGCTGCCGTGCGGGTAGGAGCTGTACCCGACCGTGTCGAGCGCCGCGTCGTCGGTGCCGAGCAGCGCCGCACGCCACGCGTCCGCCGAGGCGCCGAAGTCCGCGAGGGCCCCCGCCGCGTCACCCACCGGGCGGTAGTCGTCCCGGGTGAGGCTGTGGCTGCCCGCCGTGTGGTCGGCACGCAGCGTCAGCAGCTCGCTGAGGTGGCTCAGACGCCACGCGAGGGTGGTGAAGGGCGGCGGCGAAGGATGCGGATGCGGCGCCGTGTCACGTCCCCAGTCGCCCGTGCCCGTCAGGGCGGTCGCACCCGGCCCGGGCCCCGTGTCGCGGCGGCGGACCGACCAGCAGCCCGGCACCGGCTCCCACAGGTACTCCTCGTCGGTCAGCGGGGGAACCTCCACGTCCGTACCGCTGCCGCTGTCCACGAACGGGCCCGCGAGCCGGCCCGTGAGCCGCTCGCGCGCCAGGTCGAACTGGTCGAGCAGCGGGATCAGACGGGCGGGTGCGTTCATCGGTTCTCCATGGTCAGGCGCGGGAAGACGCGGTCCGGGGGAGCACCCTGCCACACGGGCCGCCGGGCCCCCACCGGATTTCCGGCGCCCCGTCCCCGCGCCACGAGCCGCGACCCCTGTCCAGAGACGATCATCCCGTGTTACGAAGGGGCATGCCCGCAGACGAGACGTCCTCACCCGGTGCCCCCACGCACGCCGCCTACGACACGGTGATCGTCGGCGGCGGCCACAACGGCCTGGTCGCCGCCGCCTATCTGGCCCGTGCCGGGCAGTCCGTGCTCGTCCTGGAGCGCCTCGGCAGCACCGGCGGAGCCGCCGTGTCGACCCGCCCCTTCGAGGGGATCGACGCCCGGCTCTCCCGCTACTCCTACCTCGTCTCGCTCCTCCCGCAGAAGATCGTCCGCGAGCTCGGCCTCGACTTCGCCGTACGCAAGCGCACCGTCTCCTCGTACACCCCCGTGGTGCGCGGCGGCCGGCCCACCGGGCTGCTCGTCGGCGGCGACGGCACCCGGGAGTCCTTCGCCGCGCTCACCGGCGACGGCCGGGAGTACGAGGCCTGGCAGCGGTTCTACGCGATGACGGGCCGGGTCGCCGAGCGGGTGTTCCCGACCCTCACCGAACCCCTGCCGGCCCGCGACGACCTGCGGACGCGCGTGGACGACGCGGACGCCTGGCGCATGCTGTTCGAGGAGCCCATCGGCGTCGCCGTCGAGGAGAACTTCACCGACGACCTCGTCCGCGGAGTCGTGCTCACCGACGCGCTGATCGGCACCTTCGCCGACGCCCACGACCCGTCCCTGCTCCAGAACCGCTGTTTCCTCTACCACGTGATCGGCAACTCCACGGGGGACTGGGACGTCCCGGTCGGCGGCATGGGCGCGCTCACCGACGCCCTGGCCGGCGCGGCCCGGGCGGCGGGCGCCGAGATCCGGGTGCTGCACGAGGCGACGCGCATCGAGACCGACGGCACCCACGCCGAGGTCACCGTCCGCTCACCCGACGGAGAACACCTCGTCGGCGCGCGCCGGGTCCTCGTCAACGCCTCGCCCCAGGCGCTTGCCGCGCTCCTCGGCGAGGAGCCGCCCGCCCCCGCCGAGGGCGCCCAGCTGAAGGTGAACATGCTGCTCACCCGGCTGCCGAGGCTGCGTGACCGCTCCGTCGACCCGCACGAGGCGTTCGCCGGGACCTTCCACATCGCCGAGGGGTACGGGCAACTGGCCACCGCCTACCGCGAGGCCGCGGCCGGACGCCTGCCCGGTGTCCCGCCGTCCGAGATCTACTGCCACTCCCTGACCGACCCGTCGATCCTGGGCCCCGACCTCGCGGCACGCGGCTACCAGACCCTCACCCTGTTCGGCCTGCACACCCCCGCCAGGCTCTTCACGGAGGACAACGAGACGGCGCGCGAAGCCCTGCTCTCGGCGACCCTCGCTCAACTCGACGCCCATCTCGAGGAGCCGCTCACCGACTGCCTGGCGCTCGACGCCGACGGCCGGCCGTGCATCGAGGCGAAGACACCCCTCGACCTGGAGCGCGACCTGAGGCTCCCCGGCGGCCACATCTTCCACCGTGACCTCTCCTTCCCGTACGCCACCGGGGAGACGGGCCGCTGGGGCGTGGAGACCGCCCACGCCAACGTCCTGCTGTGCGGGGCCGGCGCGGTGCGCGGCGGCGGGGTCAGCGGGGTGCCCGGCCACAACGCCGCCATGGCGGTGCTGGGCCGGTGACCGGAACCCCTACTGACCGAGCACCCCCCGCAGCGCCCCGATCTTGCGCGGCAGGTCGTACTCCGCGCCGCCCTCGTGGCCGTTGTACGTGAACACCTCCAGCTCGGCGGGGCCGGCGTACGCGTGGTACGCCGCGAACACCGTCGACGACGGGCAGATCCGGTCCATCAGCCCCACCGAGAACCACGCAGGGGCCGTCGCCCGCGCCGCGAAGTTGACCCCGTCGAAGTAGGAGAGGGTCTCCATCGCCTCCTCGATCCGGAAGCGGTGCCCGGACAGCCAGCGGGCGATCTCCGCGTACGGGCCCGAGTCGGTGATCTGCGAGCCGCGCCGGAAGTGGCAGAGGAACGGCACATCGGCCACGGCCGCCGCCACGTCGTCACGCAGTCCGGCGACCGCGAGCACCAGGCCGCCGCCCTGGCTGCCGCCGAGCACCGCGACCCGCAAGGGATCCACGGCCTCGTGCGCCTTCACCGCGTCGACCGCGCGCACGGCGTCGGTGATGAGCCGCCGGTAGTAGTGCCGGCCGGGGTCCTCGATGCCGCGGGTGAGGAAGCCCGGGGAGGAGGAGCCGTGGCCGTCCGGGCCGAGGTCCGGGGTGTCCGCCGTGTTCTTGCCGCCGCCGCCCTGCCCCCGGTTGTCCATCACCAGATGGGCGTAGCCGAGCGCGCTCCACGTCAGCCAGGAGTACGGGACACCGCGCCCGCCGTTGTACCCGATGTACTGCACCACGGCCGGCAGCGGACCCGAGCGGACGCGCGGCAGCAGCAGCCAGGCCTTCACCGGCTGCCCGCCCCAGCCGTTGAACGTCACGTCGTACACGTCGACGGTCGCGAACCCGGCGTCGTACGGGACGAACTCGGCGTCCAGAGCGTGGCGCTCCGTCTCGGCGAGGGTCTTCTCCCAGAACGCGTCGAAGTCGGCGGGCTCCTCCGGCTCGGGCCGGTACGCGCGCAGCTTCTCCAGGGGCATGTCGAACAGCAAGGGTCTAGCTCCTCTTCAGGGTGAGGTTGAGGGTCGCGCCGTGCAGGCCGGCCGTGTCCGCGGTGATCCTCAGCCCCCGGCCCGTGGCGGTGGCACGGACACCGGGGTCCGCGGCGGCGACCCTGAGGCCGGGCCGGTCGAGGTCGAGCACCACGGAGGACCGCAGCTGCGTCGGATCGGACAGGGCGACCGTGACCGTCCTGCCCTCCGGGCGCACCAGAACCGAGGCGGGGCCGTCGCAGGTCAGCTCCTGCGCGGTGCCGGCACTCCAGAAGTTCGCGGCGAGCAGCCCGTCGGAGGGGCGGCGCACGGCGTGCACCGCCGACGAGCGGGAGACCAGCTCCACCGGAGGCGCCGCCGACCACTGCCGGGTCCGCGCCGCCGAGGCCGTCGGGGCCTGGAGCCAGAATGGGCGCTGGCCAGGGAGCTGGAGGCCATCGCGCTGGCCGAGGGCTATCACGTGCTGCTCTGCAACAGCGAGCGCGACCCCGCCCGGGAGCTGAAGTACGGCGAGGAGCTGCTCGCCGACGGGGTGAGCGGGGTCGTGCTCTGCTCCTCGCTGCCCTCGCTCGACCACATGACGCCCCTGCTGAGCAGGGGGCTCAAGATGGTGGCCTTCGACCGGACGGCGCAGGCGGGGGACCCGTCGTCACTGGCGAGCATCAGTGTGGACAACGCGATGGGGGCCGAGCTCGCCACCCGGCATCTGATCGAACTGGGCCACCGGAAGCTGGCCTTCGTCTCCGGCTCCGTCCACAGCGTGAACCGGCGTGAGCGGTTGCGGGGCTTCCGTTCGGCCCTGGAGGCGGCGGGGATCGATCCGGCCCGGGCGATCGTCTGGCCCGGTGCGGACACCACCGAGTTCGGTGACAAGGACGCGGCGGAGCTGGGCCGGAACGCGGCCAGGGAACTGCTCACCCGGCCGGACCCGCCCACCGGTTTCGTCGCGATCAACGACATGTGCGCGATCGGCATCTGCCGGGGCGCCAGGGACGCCGGGCGCGGTGCGGGCCGGGACGTCTCGGTGGTCGGCTTCGACGACATCCTGCTCGCCGACCTCTTCGAGCCGCCTCTCACCACGGTCCGCCAGCCGCTTCCGGAGATGGCCGCAGAGACGTTCCAGCAGTTGCGGGCCCGGATCGACTTCGCCCCCGCCGCCGGACGGTCCCTGCTGATCAGACCCCGGCTGGTGGTACGCGAATCGACGGCACCGGCACCGGAGGGAGCCGGCGTCCCGGCCGGGTCCACCGCTTCGGCACTCGCCGCCACCGGGACAGGCGGCCCCACCCCTGGCTGACCGCACCGACAACGCTCCGCCCCGCCCGGTCGGCCGACGGGGAAGGGCGGAGCGCTGCGGTAGGACGGGGCGGCGAGTGCGGGCTCGACATGCCCCGTCCTGTCCGGCCGGACCGGACGGAGGGGGGTGCGGGCCTTGCCGCGCCCGGTACCGGCCGGGGCCCTCCTGGCGACAAGGAGGGGGTCCGGGGCTGTCAGGACGCGGTGCAGGCTCCGACGACGGGTGCCGAGGTACTGCCGTTCGTCGTGACGGTGAACCCGAAGCTCGTCGAGGCGCCGGCCGCCAGGGTTCCGTTCCAGGAGGGCTTGACCGTCATTACCTCGCCCGACGTGGTGGGTGTGCCGTTCCAGACGGCCGAGACCTTCTGCGGCGACGGAACGGTCACCGGAACCGTCCAGGTGGTGATGCCCGAACCGCCGGCCTTGACGGTCACCTCGCCGTTGTACCCGCCGTTCCAGGTCGAGGTCCGGGTGTACGTCGCCGTGCAGGCACCGGTGCCGCCGCCGTCCTCACCGCCGTCCTCACCGCCCCCGTCGTCACCGCCCCCGTCGGACCCGCCGAGCGCGGCGAGCACCGCGTCGTAGGCCGGCTTCTTGTTGTAGTCGCCGTCGAAGAGCAGCGGGGTGCCGCTGCTGCGCCACGAGTACTTGTCCGTGACACCCCAGACGGTCAGGCCGGTGCAGCGCGTGACGGCCAGGCAGGCGTTCACCACCTTGGTGTAGTTCGCGGCCTGGGCCGACCCTGAGCCCTCGATGTCCAGCTCGGTGATCTGCACATCGACACCGAGATCGGCGAAGCGCTGCAGGTTGGCCTGGTAGTCGGAGGGGACGGGCGAGTTGCTGTTGAAGTGCGACTGGAAGCCCACGCAGTCGATCGGGACACCGCGCTGCTTGAAGTCCTTCACCATGTCGTAGACAGCGTTGGACTTCGCGTTCTGACCGTCGGTGTTGTAGTCGTTGTAGCAGAGCTTGGCATCGGCATCGACCGTACGGGCCGTGCGGAAGGCCTCCTCGATGAACCCGTTGCCGAGCTTGTCCTGGAACGGCGAACTGCGCCGGGCCCCGCTGCTGCCGTCCTGGTACGCCTCGTTCACCACGTCCCACGAGTGGATCTTGCCCTTGTAGTGGGTCATCACCTGGGTGATGTGGTTGTTCATGGCCGAGCGGAGGTCGGTGGCGCCCAGGCCGCTCACCCAGCCGGGGAGCTGCGAGTGCCACACGAGGGTGTGGCCCCTGACCTTCATCCCCTTGCTCTGCGCGTGGCTGACGATCTGGTCGGCCGCCGAGAAGCTGAACGAGTTGCGGGAGCTCTCGACGGCGTCCCACTTCATCTCGTTCTCGGGGGTCACCGAGCCGAACTGGGCGTCCAGCGTCGACGCGTACGCCGCCTCACCGAGGTGGTTGGCGGCCACCGCCGTGCCGAAGTAGCGGCCCTTCGCGGCCGCGGCGTCGCCGAGCGCACCGGCGGCCTGGGCATTGCCGGCGAGCGCGACGACACCGGCTGCGGCAAGGACGCCCGCGGTGACGAGGGACAGAGCCCGTCTGCCACGGGCCGGCCGGTGCGGGTGGGCGGGGGCGCCGCCGGGGAGAATCTGGACCATCACGTTTCCAGCCTCTTCTTCCGGTTGTCGGGCGTGTCGAACCGGACGCCCGGACAGGGGGATTCGGACCGTTCGAGGTGCTGTTCAGCCGCCGGCGGACGCACGGGACGGGCGTCGGGCGGCAGAGGGAAGAGCTGCGGAACAAGGGGAGCGAGGGAGAGTATGCGCTTCACGGGAAGTCACGTCAACGCCGCATTTCCGAAACATTTCCGAGTGAACTGCCGCTCATTTGAGAGGAGTTGACGACCTGGCCTGCGGGTAAGGGTGCTGTGCGGGATCGTTCGGGACTCACTTCGCGAGGAGCCCGGTAATGGAGCTCGGGCGTGACGAAAGTCGTTCATGTGAGTGGGCGAAAGTTTCGAATCGGTTCGAGGCTGGGAGTACGCACTGGACGGAGGCGCGAAAAGACGGAGCGCGGACCCCCTCGGGAGGCCCGCGCCCGTCGTCGCGCCGTGGCGCGTACCGTTAGCCGCCGATGAGCGAGAGGCCGAGAACGACCCCCGCCGACACGGTCACCTTGCCGGGCGTCAGATCGCCCTCCCCGCCACCGCTCTGGTGGCTGCTGTGGCTGCGGTAGTTCTGCACCTGTTCGGCGTCCACGTCCTTGATGTGGATGACCGGCCCCAGCTGCGCACCGGCCGCCTCCGCGTACAGAGCGGCCTTCTCCCGCGCCGCCGCCACGGCCGCCGTGCGGGCACGGGCGCGCAGTTCCCTCTTCGTGCGCACGTCGAACTCGACGCCCTTGACCTCGTTGGCCCCGGCCTCCACGACGTCGATGAGGACCGTCTCCAGGGTGTCCAGCTCACGCAGTTCGATCACGAACGAGGCCGTGCACTCGTAACCGAGGAACTTGCGCTCATTTCCGTAGCTCCACTGCGACGACAGGTTCAGCCTCGACGTGGACACGGCGGCCTCCGGCACCTCGTGCCCGCGCAGGACCTCCCGGATCGCGTTCACCCCGCTCCGGGTGGCGGCGAACGCCTCGCCCGGTTTGTTCCTGGTCTGCGATATCGCGACGCGGAGGCGTGCCAGGTCGGGTGCGGCGTCCACGCTCGCCGCCCCGAACACCGACACGCCCCACGGGCTTTCTATGGACTGGGTTCCGTTCATGCCGGCCATCCAACCAGCCGGACCCGCTCGGTCGGAGGAAACGGCCGGAGGAAGCGGCCGGAGGAATCAGCGGAAGGAAACAGCCGGAGGAATCAGTCGGCGGACTCAGCCGGAGGAATCATCAGTCGGAGGAAACGGCCCACCCCGTCGCCTCGATGCGCCCGGCGTCACGCGGCCTGCTGTCGTCGAAGAGCGTACGGCCGGCGTCCTCGACCCGGACACCGTCCACGTACACCCCTCGCCCGACGTACAACTGGTCGGTGACGTAGCGCCAGCGGAGCCGTACCTCGGTGCCCCGCCAGGTCTTCAGGTCCGCCTCCAGCCGGTGCCAGACGCGCCCCGACCAGCCCGAGACCGAGCCGTCCGGGTGCGGCGTCGAGTCCCTGGGCCGGTCACCCTGCGTCGGTACGGTGGTGAAGGGCACGGGCCGCCATGTCGCCCCGGAGTCCGACGAAGCCTCCAGTCGCAGGACGTCCGAGGCCGGCTCGGTGTCCCACCACAAGGCGCAGCTCAGTGACGGGCGCGAGGACACCGGGCGCAGCGCGGGCAGCGTGAGCGTCGCGGTGGAGGCGCTGGCCATGCCGGAGAACCAGGCGGTACGGCCGCGGGCCGGGCGGACGGGCACCGCGCGCGCCATCCGGTTGGCCGTCGCGACCCGCGGAGCGCTGCCCGAACGCCATGTGCGTACGGGATGGACCGAGTTGCCGAGAACGATCAGGAACGAGTCCGTGGTCGGATCGAGGACCAGGCTCGTCCCGGTGAACCCCGTGTGGCCCGCGGTGCGCGGCGTGGCCATCGCGCCCATGTACCAGTGCTGGTAGAGCTCGAAGCCCAGGCCGTGCTCATCTCCGGGGAACGCGGTGTTGAAGTCGGTGAACAGCAGCTCCACGGACTTCTCGGACAGGATCCGGGCCGAGCCGTAGCTCCCGCCGTTGAGCAGCGTGCGGGCCAGCACGGCCAGGTCCCAGGCGCAGGAGAAGACGCCCGCGTGACCGGCGACCCCGCCCAGGCTGTACGCGTTCTCGTCGTGGACCTCGCCCCACACCAGCCCGCGCTCCAGCCCCGACCAGGGCAGCCGGGCGTCCTCGGTGGCCGCGATCTTCGGCTTCCAGGAGGCGGGCGGGTTGTACCGGGTGCGGTGCATCCCGAGTGGAGCGGTGATCTCCTCGCGGAGCAGGGCGTCCTGGGTGCGGCCGGTGATCTTCTCCAGGATCAGCTGGAGCGAGATCAGGTTGAGGTCGGAGTAGAGATACGCCGTACCGGGAGCCGAGGCCGGAACCTCGTCCCAGAGCAGGCGCAGCTTCCCCTCGCGGGTCGGCTCCTTGTAGAGCGGGATCCAGGCCCGGAAGCCCGAGGTGTGCGTGAGCAGCTGACGGACCGTGATGTCCTGCTTGCCGCCGCCGGCGAAATCGGGGAGGTAGGACGCGACCGGAGCCTCCAGCTCCAGTGCGCCCCGCTCGATCTGCTGCACGGCGAGGATCGAGGTGAACAGCTTCGACACCGAGGCCAGGTCGAAGACCGTGTCCTCGGCCATCGCGATCTGCTGGTCCGGCGGAAACTCCACCCCGGTGTCGGTCGTCTCGTCGTACGCCGCATAGCGCACGGCGTGGCCGATCGGCCGGTGCAGGGCCACGGTGCCGCCACGGCCCGTCAGCAGGACCGCCCCCGCGTACCAGGGGTGCGCGGGGGAGTCGGCGAGGTACTTCTCCGCGTCGGTGACGAGCAGGTCGAGCTGGTCCTGCAGCAGCCCGGCACGTGTGGCCGACCCTCGGCGCAGAGTCGGTCCGCCCCGCCCTGATCCCATACCCGTCCCGGTTCCCGATGCTGTGCCGCCGAGCGGCTCCGCTCCCCGCTCGGCGCCGGCTGCCGCTCCCGCCGCACCCGCGAAGGGAATCGGACCGAGGGCGAACGCTCCGCCCAGAGCCAGTATCCCGCCGCCCAGCCTCCGACGGCTCATTCCCCGTCCCGACACGTCCCCGGCCATCCGGAACCCCTTCCCCTCATGTCGAAAGCACCCGAGTGAAAGTAACTTTCGAAATCTCGTACGGTGATGAAACTTCCTGCCGAAGCAGAGGTTACTGTCACCGCCGCCGCCCGTGGGGGCCCGCGCAGGACAAAGAATCTGAGGAACCGTCAGCTGATGGCGCGGCCCCGGTGCGCGGTGCGTGACGCCTGCAGGGCGGGCGGTCCGGGCCGACACGGTTGCACCGGACTCTTGACCCCCGGCGACCCGCCGCCCAGGATCACGCCATGACAGGTGTACGCAGCAGCACAGTGGACGGCGTCCTGACGCGCAGCGCACGGCGCACCCCCGGGCGCACCGCCGTACGGTACGCCGAGCGGTCCTGGACCTACGCCGCCCTGGACGAGGCGGTCTCCACTGCGGCCGCCGTGCTGACTGGCGCACACGGCCTGCGCCCCGGCGACCGGGTGGCCTCCTACGCACACAACTCGGACGCGTACCTGATCGCCTATCTGGCCTGCGCCCGAGCCGGACTGATCCATGTGCCGGTCAATCAGAACCTCACCGGCGAGGACCTGGAGTACATCCTCCGGCAGTCCGGCAGCGCACTGGTCCTCACCGACCCCGGACTCGCCCCGCGCGTCCCGGCGGGCCACGCCGTGCAGCCGCTGCGCGACGCGCCGGACTCGCTCCTCGGTGAGCTGGCCACCCCGCGCCCCTTCACCTCCGAACGCGAACCCGGCGCCGAAGACCTGGTCCAGCTGCTCTACACCTCCGGCACGACCGCCCAGCCCAAGGGCGCGATGATGACGCACGGCGCGCTGGTCCACGAGTACGTCAGTGCCGTCACCGCCCTCGACCTGCGCGCCGGCGACCGGCCGGTGCACTCGCTGCCCCTCTACCACTCCGCGCAGATGCATGTGTTCCTGCTTCCGTACCTCGCGGTGGGCGCCGAGAACACCATCCTCGACTCCCCGGACGCCGGCCGGATCTTCGACCTGGTCGAAGCGGGCCAGGCGGACAGCCTCTTCGCACCTCCCACGGTCTGGATCGGCCTCGCCAACCACCCGGAGTTCGCGACCCGTGAGCTCGGAGCCCTGCGCAAGGCCTACTACGGCGCGTCGATCATGCCCGTGCCCGTCCTTGAACGGCTGCGCGAACGACTGCCGGAGCTGGCGTTCTACAACTGCTTCGGCCAGAGCGAGATCGGCCCCCTGGCCACCGTCCTCGGACCCGAGGAGCACGAAGGGCGGATGGACTCCTGCGGGCGGCCCGTGCTCTTCGTCGAGGCGAAGGTGGTCGACGAGGACGGCAAGGAGGTGCCCGACGGCACGGCGGGCGAAGTGGTCTACCGGTCCCCCCAGCTGTGCAAGGGGTACTGGGACAAACCGGAGGAGAGTGCGGAGGCCTTCCGCGACGGCTGGTTCCACTCCGGCGACCTCGCCGTACGCGACGCGGAGGGCTACTTCACGGTCGTCGACCGGGTGAAGGACGTCATCAACTCGGGAGGCGTGCTGGTCGCCTCCCGGCAGGTGGAGGATGCTCTCTACACGCATCCGGCGGTGGCCGAGGCGGCCGTGGTGGGGCTGCCCGACGCACGCTGGATCGAAGCGGTCACCGCGATCGTGGTGCTCCGCGGCGAGGCCTCGGAATCCGAGCTCATCGAGCACGCCCGCGGGGCACTCGCCCACTTCAAGGCGCCGAAGAGCGTCCTGTTCGTGGGGGAGCTCCCGCGCAACGCCAGCGGAAAGATCCTCAAGCGGGAGCTGCGCGACCGGTTCTCCGCATCCGGGACCGCGGCGGCGGCCAGGCGGACGGCCGCACCGACACCGGATACCCGGGCCTGAGCCAGTTCCGGGCCCGTCCCCACCCCGTCCCCGTCCCGTCCCCGTTCCGGGCCGCGGGCGTCCGCTTGCCGCGCGAGGTGGCGGCGACCGGCTTAGTCCGTTCGCCGTCATGGGGTGTGATCCCTCCTCAGCTCCTGCGCGGGAACAGGTGACCTGCGGAAACGGGCGCCCGGGCGGCGAGGCGCCGGGACCGGCCGGGTGACAGGGGCGGCTGAGTCGTGTTGCGCAGGTGACGGACTGTCGGTTGCCTCGACAACGGAGCACAGCAGAGGTGCCGCGCAGACCGGCCGGACCCGGCTCCCGTTGGAGGATCCACATGCGCAACACACGCATCGGTGCGGGTATCTGTCTGGCCGTAGGTTCTCTCGCTCTCGCGGCCCCGGCCGCGGTGGCGGCGGCCGACCCGTCCGGTGAACAGACCATTCGCATCACCCCGGCGGAGGCCTCGCCGGGCTCACAGGTCACCGTCAGCACCAGAGCCTGCGGCAAGGAGACCTACGGCAAGGGCACGTCCGAGGCAGGAGGGGCCTTCCACCTGTTCGCGGGCGACCGGGCGGGCGTACTCGTCGGCGTCTTCGACATCCCGCCGGGCACCGGGCGGGACATCGACACCGTCACCGTGAAGTGCCCGCCGCGGACCAAGATCACGGACACCTACCGGATCGTCGACCGCGCCCCCACCGGCGGGGTCGACGCAGGATTCGGCACACCCACCGACCAGGGAACGCAGCTTGCCGCGGGCAGCGCGCTGCTCGCCGCGGCGGTGGCCGGGGGAGTGTTCCGCATGCGCCGCCGGACCGCCGCGGCGGCGGGCTCCTGACTGTACGACTCATGTCCTCGGGCCCGGGCGGGCACGGACGCCGTCCCCGTCCGGACCCGAGGACACTCCCTTCCCACCCGCTGCGAGGCAGAGGCACACGCGATGGAATCCGGGCGCACCACCAGCACGCCACCCTCGTCGTTCCCGGCGGTCAAGCACCTCGTCTGGGCCCTGGTGGCGGGCACAGCGCTGGTGATCAGCGGCTTGCGCGACGACAGGCCACCCCAGCCGCCCGCCGCCGGAAGCGCAGCTTCTGCACCCGCGCCGGCCGCCGGAACGGCAGCCCCCGTGCCGCCTGCCACCACCGCCCCCGCATCGCCCGCGGTCACGGCTCCGGGTGCGCCCGCTGCCCGGCTCTCGGGCCCTGCGTGGCCTCCCGTCCATCTGCCCGAGGCTCCCGTCCACCTGCTCGGGGAGCGTTCGGTCCTCGAACCGCCCTCCTATGCGCGCCGGCCGTCCACGCCTCCGGCGTCCCTGTCCCTGCTGCCCTTCCGCCCGGCCCCGCCGGCCCCGCTGCGGGCCGCCCCCGCCCTTGCCCCGACGAGCCCGCCGGACCGTGCCCCGGCCGCTCCTGCAGGCTCGCCCTCCACCGCTCCGGCACCCGGCCGCACCCCCTCCTCCCGTCCCGCCGTGCAGCCGCTCCCGCCCTCCATGCCGCTCCCGCCCTCCATGCCGCTCCGGCTGCGGATCCCGGCCATCACGGTGGACGCGCCCATGATGAAGCTCGCTCTGAACGCCGCCGGGGCTCTCGCTCCTCCGCCCGACAACAACCCCGTACTCGCCGGCTGGTACGCGGGCGGCACCGTGCCCGGAGCCGTGGGCACCGCCGTCGCGGCCGGGCACGTAGACACCAGCGTCGGGCCCGGTGTCTTCCACGAGCTGGGGTCCGTGCGCAAGGGCGCCACCGTCGAAATCGTCCGGGCCGACGGGCGCACGGCCGTGTTCACGGTCTACGCAGTGGGGGTCTACGACAAGGCCGACTTCCCGGACGAGAAGGTCTACGGTCCCTCCGCCCGGCCCGAACTGCGCGTGATCACCTGTGGTGGTGCGTACGACAAGAAGTCGGGCTACCAGGACAACGTCGTGCTCTTCGCGGCCATGACCGCTTCACGATGATGACCCACGGCCCCGCCGCGCCCGAGGCCGGCTCGGCTCCCTCGTTCGGCCTCCCTCAGTCGGCCTCCCTCAGGTCGACGATCCGCTTGATCTTGCCGACCGACCGCTCCAGGGTCTCCGGATCGACGATCTCGACCCCGACGCTCACGCCGACCCCGTCCTTCACGGCCGCCGCGATGGACCGGGCGGCCGACTCGCGCTCGGCCGTCGAGGCACCGGCTCGTGCCTCCGCCCGTACGGTCAGCGCGTCCATCCGCCCCTGCCGCGTCAGCCGCAGCTGGAAGTGCGGGGCCACCCCCGGGGTACGCAGCACGATCTCCTCGATCTGTGTGGGGAAGAGATTCACCCCGCGCAGGATCACCATGTCGTCACTGCGCCCGGTGATCTTCTCCATCCGGCGGAAGACACGCGCCGTGCCCGGCAGAAGCCGCGTCAGATCACGGGTCCGGTAGCGGATCACCGGCATGGCCTCCTTGGTGAGAGAGGTGAAGACCAGCTCGCCCTCCTCGCCGTCCGGCAGGACCTCACCGGTGAACGGGTCGACGACCTCCGGATAGAAGTGGTCCTCCCAGATGTGCAGCCCGTCCTTGGTCTCCACGCACTCCTGCGCCACACCCGGGCCCATCACCTCCGACAGCCCGTATATGTCGACGGCGTCGATGGCGAACCGCTCCTCGATCTCCCCGCGCATCTGCTCGGTCCACGGCTCGGCGCCGAAGATCCCGACCTTCAGCGACGTCGACCGGGGGTCCACCCCCTGGCGCTCGAACTCGTCCAGGAGGGTCAGCATGTACGAGGGCGTGATCATGATGATCTCGGGCCGGAAGTCCTGGATCAGCTGCACCTGGCGCGCGGTCATGCCCCCGGACGCCGGAATGACGGTGCACCCGAGCCGCTCCGCCCCGTAGTGCGCTCCGAGCCCGCCGGTGAACAGCCCGTACCCGTAGGCCACATGGGCCTTGTGGCCCGGCCGCCCGCCCGCCGCCCTGATCGACCGCGCGACCACGTCCGCCCATGTGTCCAGGTCCCGCTCGGTGTACCCGACCACCGTCGGCCGGCCGGTCGTGCCGCTGGAGGCATGGATCCGCCGCACCCGGTCCTCGGGAACCGCGAACATCCCGAACGGGTAGTTGTCGCGCAGGTCGGCCTTGACGGTGAACGGGAAGCGGGAGAGATCGGCGAGCGAGCGGCAGTCCTCGGGGCGCAGCCCCGCCTTGTCGAAGGCCGCGCGGTAGAAACCGACGTTCTCGTAGGCATGCCGCAGCGTGGCCCGGAGCCGCTCCAGCTGCAGTGCTTCGAGCTCGTCGCGGCCGAGCCGCTCGCCGGCGTCAAGCAGCGCGGTCATACGGATCATCCCCTCGCCGAGCGGCGACCGACCATTCGGTCGCCTCCTGGGAGCAGTAATTCAGGAGGCGGGGGGTTCTGGCAAGGGGTGGGGTGAGCCTGTGGACAACTCCTGGTCAGCAGCCCGGACCGGTCCGCCCGGGTGGCCGTCGGGCCGCAGCGCCCGGAACCCCGGGCCCACGGACCCGGCCCCGTCGGGCGGGCGCACGGTTCCTGGCCGGACTCCGCCGTCAGCTGATTCGCTGTGGGCGTACGCACACGCGACGGACCGCCCCGCCCTGTTTGGATGACTGCTATGCCGATCTTCAGCACGTACGACGGAACCGAGCTCGCCTACCACCTGGTGGGCGAGGGCGAACCGCTGATCTGCCTGCCCGGCGGCCCCATGCGGGCGGCCCGGTACTTCGGCGACCTCGGCGGTCTGTCCCGAGTGCGGCAGCTGGTGCTGCTCGACCTGCGGGGCACCGGGGACTCCGCCGTCCCGCAGGACCCGTCGACGTACCGGATCGACCGGCTCGTCGACGACGTCGAGGCGCTCCGCGCGCACCTCGGTCTCGAGCAGGCCGATGTGCTGGGCCACTCCGCCTCCGGTGAACTCGCGGCGCTCTACGCGGCGAAATACCCCCGGCGACTGCGCTCCCTCATCCTCGTCACGCCCGGCACGGGCACCCTGGGCCTTCCCGCCACCGACCAGGACCGGCGCGACGCCGCCGCGCTGCGCGCCCACGAACCCTGGTACGCCGGGGCCAGGGCGGCGCTCGACGAGATCCAGGCCGGACGCGCCACGCCCGAGGCATGGGCAGGGATCCGGCCGTTCATGTACGGGCGCTGGGATTCGGCGGCCCAGGCCCATGCCGCCGAATCCCCCGCGCAGCGGAACGCCCTGGCCGGGTCGCTCTACTACCCGGAGGAGGGTCTCGACACCGAAGCCACGGTCGCCGCACTCCGCGAGCTGCCGGTGCCCGTGCTCGTCCTGGCGGGGGAGTACGACGGCGGCCCCAGCCCCGACCGTGCCGCGGAATTCGCCGCGCTCTTCCCCCACGCGGAGTTCGTCGTCCAGCGGGGCGCCGCCCACTTCCCGTGGATGGACGGCCCCGGTGCCTTCGTCCGCACCGTCGCCGCCTTCCTCGACCCCGACGTCAGGAGCGTGCAGGCGGGCGGGATCCGGCTCGCGTACCGCACCTGGGGTGACCCGTCGGCCCCGCCCGTCGTCCTCGCCCACGGGCGGGGCGGTAGCAGCCTGGACTGGACGGGAATCGCCGAACGGCTCGCGGTCCGCCACCGTGTGTACGCACTCGACTTCCGGGGCCACGGCCTCAGCGACTGGCCGGGCCGCTACTCCTTCGAATTCTTCCGTGACGACCTGCACGCCTTCCTGGAGGCCCGCAATCTGTCCGGCGCCACGGTGATCGGGCACTCGATGGGCGGTGCGGCAGCCCTGCTGCTCGCCGAGCGGCACCCGGCACTGGTCGGGGCCCTGGTCATCGAGGACGCCCCCACCATGCTCCCGCTCGACCCGCCCCGCCCGGCGGCCGAACAGCCCCCGGAGGAGCTCGGCTTCGACTGGCAGGTGGTCCCGTCCATCGACGCACAGTTGAACGCCCCGGACCCGGCCGCACGGGAGTGCCTGGGCGAGATCACCGCCCCGGCACTCGTCGTCGGAGGGACCCGCAGCCACGTCGACCAGGAACAACTGGCCTGGATGGCAAAGCAGATACCCGGAGGACGGTTCGTGTCCGTCGAGGCGGGCCACCTCGTGCACGCCGACAACCCACAGGCGTTCCTCACCGCCCTCAGGTCGTTCGGCGTCGGCTGACGGGCTCGGCGGGCCCCGCACGGGGCCCGCCGTCCCTAGGTCCCGCTGCGTCAGCCGCGGTGGAGCAGGGTCATCATGACCTCGTACAGCGTCGCCTCCGGGTCCGCCGCCGCGCCCACCGAACGCCAGGCCACGAATCCGTCGGGGCGCACCAGAACGGCACCCTCGTCGGAGGTGCCGTGGGAGGCGGCCCAGTCGGCCCCGTCCTCGGGCTCCAGGTCGGCGCCGGGGGCGGAGCCGATCCCGAACGCCTCCAGCGGGACGGACAGACGCTTCGCCACCTGCTGCGCCGCCGCGCGCCAGTCCGGGTACCGGGCATCGCACAGCAGCACGAACGACTTCTCGTAGAGGTCAAGTGTCGACACCCGCCCGCCGTTCCGGCCGAGCCACATGTGCGGTGCGCGTGTGCCGGGTTCGCCGTTCAGACCCATGCCCTCGGGCACGACCGGAAGGCCGGGGTCGACGTCCAGGACGGCGCCCCGCACATAGCGGTAGCCGAGCGCGACCGTGAGCATGCCGCCCTTACGGCCGCCGCCCGGGCCCGGCGAGCCGGCGTACCCCGGGTGGCTGTGCTCCCCCGAACGGGCCGACGCGCGCGCGCTCGTGGCCTTCGCCACCGGAAGACGCTCCGCCTCGTACGTCTCGAGGAGCCCGGGCCCCGCCGCCTCGTCGATCACGGCAGCCAGCTTCCAGGCCAGGTTGTGCGCGTCCTGGATACCGGTGTTCGAACCGAACGCCCCGGTGGGGGACATCTCGTGCGCCGAGTCACCGGCCAGGAAGACCCGGCCGGAACCGTACCGTTCGGCGACCCGCTCGGCGGCGTGCCACGGGGCCTTGCCCGTGATCTCGACGTCCAGGTCCGGAGCCCCGACCGCCCTGCGGATGTGGTCCGCGCACCGCTCGTCGGTGAAGTCCTCCAGTGTCTCGCCCCTGTCCGGCTGCCACGGCGCGTGGAACACCCACTGCTCCTCGTTGTCCACGGGCAGCAGCGCCCCGTCCGCGTCCGGGGCGGTCAGATAGCAGACGATGAAGCGCCGGTCGCCCACCACGGAGGCGAGCCGGCGGGAGCGGAACGTGATGCTCACGTTGTGGAAGAGGTCGCCGGGACCCGTCTGGCCGATGCCCAGCTGTTCCCGGACCGGGCTGCGGGGCCCGTCGGCCGCGACGAGGTAGTCCGCGCGCACCGTGGTGTGCGCCCCGGTCTCCCGGTCCTTGACCACGGCGGTGACGCCGTCCGGGTCCTGCTCGAAGCTGAGCAGCTCGGTGGAGAAGCGCAGCTCGCTGCCCTGCTCCCGCGCATGGGCGACCAGCACGGGCTCCAGGTCGTTCTGGCTGCACAGGCACCAGCCGCTCGGGCTGAACCTGGCGATGCCGCCGCCCGGGTCGATCTCCTTGAACAGCCATTCCTGGTCGTCGCCCGTGAGCGAGCCGGCCTGCAGGATTCCGTGATTGTCCGCCAGGACGGACGCGGCGTCCCTGATCAGCTGCTCCGCACCCGCGGTCCGGAACACCTCCATCGTGCGGACGTTGTTCCCGCGCCCCCGCGGGTGGGTCGAGGTGCTGCTGTGTTTCTCCACCAGCAGGTGACGGACTCCGAGCCGGCTCAGGAAGAGGGAGGTGGACAGGCCCACCAGGGAGCCGCCCACGATGAGGACCGGTACGCGGAGGTCGACGTTCTCGTTCATCAGTTGCTCCAGCTCGGACGCATGACGGATGCAGTGTCCATGCCCTCGCGGAAGACATTCGGCCGGGCTTCGGCCGTCGCCTCACCTGAACGGTTCATAAATCTCGCGCCGCCCGTACCAGCGTTCCACGATCAGTCGCGGGAGCGATGCTCGCGATGCGGGGGAGTTCACGCGCCGGCGGGCAGGGACCTGTGCCGCTTCCACCGAAACCGACGGATGACGGGAGGCCACGGGACGTGGCCGCCGCACCGTCTCGAAGGAGAGCGAAAGATGACAACCCTCTCGGAACGGATATCTCAGTCCGCCTTCGACGGTTCGAGGCTCCGGGTCATACTGCTGCTGGACCTGCACGACGGCGCCCAGAACCAGTTCCTCGAGGCGTACGAGCACATGCGCAACCAGGTGGCCTCGATCCCCGGACACATCAGCGACCAGCTGTGCCAGTCCATCGAGAACCCCTCGCAGTGGCTCATCACCAGCGAATGGGAGAGCGCCCCGCCGTTCCTCGCCTGGGTGAACAGCGAGGAGCACGTGGCGACCGTGCAGCCGCTGCACAGCTGCGTACGCGACACCAGGTCCCTCCGCTTCAGCGTCCTGCGGGAGACCGGCGTCGCTTTCGAGGGCACCCCCGAACCCGCCAAGGGCCGTCTCCAGGCCGCTCCCCGGCTGGGCGACGGCGTCGTGCGGCACGCACTCACCTTCACGGTGAAGCTGGGCACGGAGGAGATGGTCGCGAAGCTTCTCGCCGACTACGACTCGCCGCAGGCCCGCGTCGACGAGAACACCCGGCTGCGCCGCACCTCGCTCTTCATGCACGGAAACCGCGTCGTGCGGGCGGTCGAGGTCGAGGGAGACCTCATGGCCGCGCTCCGTCACGTCTCCCGTCAGCCCGAGGTCAGGGCCGTCGAGGAGGCCATCAACCCCTACCTGGAGCAGGATCGCGACCTCAGCGACCCCGACTCCGCCCGGATGTTCTTCACCAGGGCCGCGCTTCCGACCGTCCACCACGTGAAGGCCGGGCGGCACGCCCCCGAGGACGTCGAGCGGCACTCGCTGTTCTACCAGGCCAAGGAAGGCTGCGGCATGGCACTGGCCAGGCTGCTCGCCGGTCAGGACGAGGAAGCGGCGAACGAGGTGTCGAGCCCGATCGAGAGCAGCACGATCTTCCAGCGCGACGACATCGTCGTGCGGCTCCTCGAAGTGAGCGGCCCGCTCGACGCGCAGCCCACGCAGGCGCTCGGCATCGGCGGCCACCGCAAGGCGGCCATGCTCGGCCGGCTGCTCGACGGCGGTGCGAACGGCCTGCCGACGACCGACCAGGAGGCCGCACGCTTCCTCGCGCAGGCCGAGATGGACCTGATCACCGACCGTCGGGCCGCCGAGTCCTGATGCGTCAACGGCAGCGGGCCGACCCGTGCTGCCGTCCCACCGCACAACGTGCCTGGAGGAGAACAGCCATGACCACCCACCGGCCTCGCATCGTGGACCTCAGCGAGACTCAGCCCAACCGCAGGCGCGGAGGCGACCTGCGCGCCATGCTCACACCCACGGCGGTGGGGGCCACCAGCGGCTTCATGGGGCTGGCCATCGTCGCCCCCGGCGACCGCATCGGGGAGCACTACCACCCGTACTCCGAGGAGTTCGTGTACGTCGTGGACGGGCTCCTCGAAGTGGACCTGGACGGTGAACCGCACCCGATGCGGGCCGACCAGGGTCTGCTGATCCCGCCGCACGTCCGTCACCGCTTCCGCAACGTGGGTGACGTGGAGGCGCGCATGGTCTTCCACCTCGGCCCGCTGGCCCCCCGCCCCGAACTCGGACATGTGGACACCGAGGTCACGGAGAGCGCGGACCCCAGCGACGGCTACGCCCCGCCAGAACGAACGGGGGCCGCCTCATGACCCGGCGCGTGGCTGTCACCGGGGTCGGCGTCGTCGCACCCGGCGGCATCGGCGCCCCGGCCTTCTGGGACCTGCTCGCCAACGGCCGTACGGCGACACGCGGCATCACCCTGTTCGACCCGGCGGAGTTCCGCTCGCGCATCGCCGCCGAGTGCGACTTCGATCCTGTCGCGCACGGTCTGGACGCCGACCTGATCGCCCGCTCGGACCGCTACATCCAGTTCGCGCTGGTGGCGGCCCGGGAGGCGCTCGGTGACGCCGGGCTGAACCTGGAGAAGGAGGACCCCTGGCGTATCGGGGTCTCCCTCGGAACCGCGGTCGGCGGCACCACGCGCCTGGAGCACGACTACGTCGCCGTCAGCGGCAGCGGGGCGCGCTGGGACGTCGACCACCGGCCGGCGGGTGCCCATCTCGAACGGGCTTTCGCGCCCAGCACCCTCGCCTCCGCGGTCGCGGAGGAGGTCGGAGCGCACGGGCCCGTGCAGACGGTCTCGACCGGCTGCACCTCCGGCCTCGACGCGATCGGCTACGCCTTCCACTCCGTCGAGGAAGGCCGCGTGGACATCTGCGTCGCCGGAGCGTCCGACACGCCGATCACCCCCATCACGGTGGCCTGCTTCGACGCGATCAAGGCGACCTCGGCGAACAACGACGACCCGGAGCACGCCTCCAAGCCGTTCGACGCCCGCAGGGACGGCTTCGTCATGGGCGAGGGCGGCGCCGTCCTCATCCTCGAGGAACTGGAGCACGCCCGCGCCCGCGGCGCGACCGTCTACTGCGAGATATCGGGCTACGCCACGTTCGGCAACGCCTACCACATGACCGGGCTCACCACCGAAGGGCTGGAGATGGCCGAGGCCATCAACACCGCCCTCGCGCACGCCCGTCTCGACGGGTCGCAGGTCGACTACGTCAACGCGCACGGCTCGGGCACCAAGCAGAACGACCGGCACGAGACGGCGGCCGTGAAGAAGGCCCTCGGCGCACACGCGTACAAGGTGCCGATGAGCTCGATCAAGTCGATGGTCGGGCACTCCCTCGGTGCCATCGGTGCCATCGAAATCGCCGCATGCGTCCTGGCCCTCAAGCACCAGACGGTGCCGCCGACGGCCAACTACGAGACCGCTGATCCCGAGTGCGATCTCGACTACGTACCCCGCACGGCACGGCCCCTCAAGCTGCGCAGCGTGCTCTCGGTCGGCAGCGGCTTCGGCGGGTTCCAGTCCGCCGTCGCCATGACCAGATCAGGCGGGAGGACCCCATGAACACCCCGGCACACCGCAGCTCCGTCATCACGGGGATCGGTGTCGTCGCCCCCAACGGGACCGGCGCCGGTGCTTTCTGGAAGCAGACCCAGGAAGGGGTCAGCGTCCTCGACCTCGTCTCCCGCGAGGGCTGCGAGAACCTCCCGCTGCGCGTCGCGGGCGAGGTCAGGGACTTTGACCCGGTCGCGTTCATCGAGGAGCGCTTCCTCGTCCAGACGGACCGCTTCACGCACTACGCGATGGCCGCGGCCGATCTCGCCCTGGACGACGCACGGCTCGGCCGCGCGGACTACGAGGGCGCGCCGTTCAAGGTGGGCGTCGTCACCGCCGCCGGATCCGGCGGCGGTGAGTTCGGCCAGCGCGAGCTGCAGCGGCTGTGGGGCGAGGGCTCCCGGTTCGTCGGCCCGTACCAGTCCATCGCCTGGTTCTACGCGGCGAGCACCGGCCAGATCTCGATCCGGGGCGGCTTCAAGGGGCCCTGCGCCGTCGTCGCCAGCGACGAGGCCGGCGGCCTGGACGCGCTCATGCACGCCGCGCGCTCCATCCGGCGGGGCACGGACGCCGTCGTCGTCGGCGCGGCCGAGGCACCCCTCGCGCCGTACTCGGTGGTCTGCCAGCTGGGCTACGACGACCTCAGCCTCTGCGAGGAACCCACCCGCGCCTACCGGCCGTTCACCGCGGACGCCTGCGGGTTCGTGCCGGCCGAGGGCGGCGCCATGCTGGTGGTCGAGGAGGAGACGGCGGCCCGCGAACGTGGTGCGAAGGTCCGGGCCGAGCTGGCCGGCCACGCCGCCACCTTCACCGGGGCCTCCCGCTGGGAGGAGTCCCGCGCGGGACTGGCCCGGGCGATCGAAGGTGCGCTCCGCGAGGCGGACTGCGCGCCGGAGGAGATCGACGTGGTGTTCGCCGACGCCCTGGGTGTGCCCGCGGCCGACCGGGCCGAGGCCTTGGCGATCGCCGACGCACTGGGCGCCCACGGACGCAGGGTCCCGGTGACCGCGCCCAAGACCGGTACCGGCCGCGCCTACTGCGGCGCACCCGTGCTCGACACCTCCGCCGCGGTGCTCGCCATGGAGCACGGCCTGATCCCGCCGACGCCCAACGTCTTCGAGGTGTGCCACGACCTGGACGTGGTCACCGGGCGCGCGCGCCCCGCGGAACTGCGGACGGCGCTGGTGCTGAGCCGAGGACTCATGGGTTCGAACGCGGCCCTGGTGCTGCGGCGCCCGACCGACATCCCCCTGTGAGAAGGAGCAGCCCCTCATGACCGCTCAACTGACGTACGAAGAACTGGCCGCGCTCATGAAGAACGGCGCCGGCCTGACGGTCGACCCGTCGGACATGGCGGGCCGGCCCGGCTCGGCCTTCGAGGAGTACGGCCTGGACTCGCTCGGTCTGCTCGGCATCGTGGCCGCGCTCGAGAACCGGTACGGCCGTCCGCTGCCCGCCGACGCCGACCGGTGCAAGACGCCCGGCGAGTTCCTCGACCTCGTGAACAACACCCCAGTGACAGGAGTATGACGTGTCCGGACACACGGAGAACGAGATCACCATCGCCGCCCCCCTGGACCTCGTCTGGGACATGACGAACGATCTCGAGAACTGGCCGCAGCTGTTCAGCGAGTACGCGGCCGTCGAGGTGATCGAGCGGGAGGGCCAGAAGACGACCTTCCGCCTCACGATGCACCCCGACGACAACGGCAAGGTCTGGAGCTGGGTCTCCGAGCGCACCACGGACCGCCAGGGGCGCAACGTACGCGCACGGCGGGTCGAGCCCGGCCCGTTCCAGCACATGGACATCAGGTGGGAGTACTCGGAGGTCCCGGGCGGCACCCGCATGCACTGGCGCCAGGATTTCGCGATGCGCCCCGACGCCCCGGTCGACGACGCGTGGATGACCGACAACATCAACCGCAACTCGCGCGTCCAGCTGGAGCTCATCCGCGACAAGATCGAGCAGCGTGACCGGGAACGCCGCTCAGCCTCGGTCCCCGCCAACTGACGCCCCGAAAGGCAGCGAGATGCACCACGCACTGATCGTCGCCCGGATGGCGCCGGAA
Organism: Streptomyces sp. NPDC102451; assembly: GCF_044765485.1. NCBI lineage: Bacteria > Bacillati > Actinomycetota > Actinomycetes > Kitasatosporales > Streptomycetaceae > Streptomyces > Streptomyces sp. NPDC102451. The sequence goes on from NZ_JBIWKD010000002.1 coordinate 678,287, forward strand.
TCCGCGCCGGACATCGCGAAGCTGTTCGCGGCCTCCGACAACACGGACCTGCCGCATCTCGTCGGTGTCAACAGGCGCACCCTGTTCCAGTTCGGAGACGTGTATCTGCACCTGATCGAATCCGAGCGGCCCCCGGGCCCGGAGATCGCCAAGGTGACGGAGCACCCGGAGTTCAAGGCCATCAGCGACCGGCTGACCGCCTACGTGAGCCCTTACGACCCGGAGACCTGGCGCGGTCCGAAGGACGCGATGGCGCAGCAGTTCTACCGGTGGGAGAGCGACAGCTCCGCCTGACACACGGACGATCGCCCCGGGTCCGGCACCTAGGTGCCGGACCCGGGGCGATCTCTGTGCGCCGGGGCCACGCGCTACGGCACGACGCACTCGAACGCGTGCAGGTACGCGTTGACGGGGTGGACCTCGCCCACCCGCAGCCCCGCGTCGGTCATCCGGCCGATCAGGCTCTCCCGGGTGTGTTTGGCACCCCCGACGTTGAGCAGGAGCAGCAGGTCCATGGCGGTGGTGAACCTCATCGAAGGGCTGTCGTCCACGAGATTCTCGATGATCACCACACGGGCACCCGGGCGGGCCGCGGCGACCACGTTGCGCAGGGTCCTGCGTGTGCTCTCGTCGTCCCATTCGAGGATGTTCTTGATGATGTACAGATCCGCCTCGACGGGGATGTCCTCACGGCAGTCGCCGGGCACGATCCGTGCGCGCTCCGCGAGCCGGCCGCCCTCGCGCAGCCTGGCGTCCGCACGGGCCACCACACCCGGAAGGTCCAGGAGCGTTCCCCGGACCGAGGGGTGCTTCTCCAGCAGGCTCGCGAGGACGTGCCCCTGCCCGCCGCCGATGTCCACGACCGAGGACACCCCGGTGAGGTCCAGCCGGTCGGCGACATCCTGTGCGGACTGCACGCTGGAAGTGGTCATCGCCCGGTTGAAGACCTGCGCGGACTCGCCCGCGTCCTGGTGGAGATACTCGAAGAAGCCCTTGCCGAACGTCTCCGGGAAGACGCTCGCGCCGGAGCGCACCGCGTCGTCGAGCCGCGGCCAGACCTCCCAGGTCCAGGGCTCGGTGCACCACAGCGAGATGTAGCGCAGGCTGTTCGGGTCGTCCTCGCGCAGCAGCCGGGACATCTCCGTGTGGACGAACTTCCCGTCCGCCGTCTCCTCGAAGATCCCGTAGCAGCACAGCGCGCGCAGCAGCCGCCGCAGCGGCGCGGGCTCGGCGTCCACGATCAGGGCGAGCTCCGCGGCCGATGCCGGGGCATCGCCCAGCGCGTCGGCCACGCGCAGCCTGGCCGCCGCGCGTACGGCGGCGGCGCACGCCGCCCCGAACGCGAGCTCCCGGAGCCGCATGGACGGCGGCGGGTTCTGTCCGGCGGAGACCTGGGGCACGGTGACGGGGGTCGCGACGGGGGTGGTGTCGGGGGTGGGACTCACGGTGGTCATACCGTCTCGTTTCTCCTTGTCCGGCGCTGAGCCGTCATCCGGCGCACATGCCGGCCGGGACGGATGTCCCGCACGTGTTGCTGACGAAGGTGTTGCCGGTACCCGAGGTGTCACCGTTGGCGAGGTCGGCCGGCTTGTTGCCCTGCACAAGGTTGTTGCTGATGGTGTTGTCGGTGTTGAGCGCGCCCACGAAGCTCTTGAACAGCAGGACGCCGCCGGAGAGCGGGGTCGAGCCGACGTTGTCCCGGATGACGTTGGAACGTACGACCGTGGCCTCGCTCCCGGTGAGGACGATGCCCGAGCCCTGGATCGCAGACAGCCGCGGGGTCGCCGGACAGAACTTGTTGTTCTTGACGATCCGGTTGCCGCTGATCCTCATGGCCCCCGCCGCGGGCTTGGACTCGTCACCCACGACGAAGACCCCGCTGCAGTTGCCGGTCAGGGTGTTGCCGTCGATGACGAGGTTCCGTACCCGGCGCGCGGTGACGCCGATGCGGTTCTTGCTCACCGAGTTGTCCAGGACGACCGTCCCTCCGGTGTCGGTGGCCCCGCCCTCCTCGCTGACCGAGTTGGCGATGAAGATCCCCGCGTCCCCGTTCCCGGTGGCGGTGTTGCGCCGGAACTCGCCGCGGGTCGACCGCTCCTGGGCGATGCCCCAGACGCCGTTGGACCGGGCGGTGACCTTGCGGACGCTGAGCCCGTCGGTCCAGGACGCCCAGATGCCGCTCCCGGAGAAGCCGGAGACGGTCAGGGAACGGATGGTGACATCGTCGACGGTGTGGCCCTTGGTCCCGATGACGCAGATGCCGTTCCCGCCCGTGGCGCAGGCGTTGGCAGCCTTGGTGGCCTTGGTGGCTTTCGCGGTCTTCGCGGTCTTCGCGGTCTTCGCGGTCTTCGCGGTCTTGGGGGTCTTGGTGGTCTTGGCGCCGTCCGTGGCCGGCGGTGCGATCACCGTTCGCCCACGGGTGCCGAGCAGGGTCAGTCCCGGCTTGGTGACCAGGACGTTCTCGCGGTACGTGCCGGGCAGGATGACGATGGTGTCACCGGCGTCCGCAGCGTCGACCGCGCTCTGGATCGAGTCGCCCGCGCGCACCACATGATGACCGGGTCCTGCCGCGGCTGAGGGGACGGCCGCGAGACCCAGCGCCGTGGCCGTGGAGACGGTGATACCCGCCAGGCATTTCATGTGTTTTTTGCTCATGAGCCGAAGCTATGGGCGATCAACCGCCCGTGCCACGCAAGGTGAGCGTATGGATACAAGGCGTGCCTGAATGGCTTACGACCTCACCCACGATCGTCAGCGGCGTCACGGCGTCCGGGGGCTGCGCACAGCCGTACTGTGGCCCCATGACGGGCGAGCGCGATCTTCGAACACTGCTGCACGGCATGCGACCGGAGCTCAACCCCGGCCGCTACGTCTACACGACCCTGCCCGGCGGCGAGGTGCCCACCGGTGTCACCCCGGTGGTCACCGTCTCCGAGCAGGAAGGACTGACGGCCGTCGTCCCCGAAGCGCAGGCTCTGGCGTCGGGACTGGCGTACCACTTCGCCGCCGGCTGGATCACGCTCCGTGTGCACTCCGCACTGGACGCCGTCGGACTGACCGCGGCGGTCTCCCTGGCCCTCACCGACGCGGGCATCAGTTGCAACGTGGTCGCCGGTTTTCATCACGACCACCTCTTCGTGCCGTACGCCCGGGCGGCCGACGCGGTCCGGGCGCTCGAAGCGCTGGCCGCCGAGTCCGGGTAGGAGTGCCCGGCTCCGCGACGTGGGCCGGGACACGTAACATGGCCCCATGTCCTTCCTCCGCCGCCGTAGCGCCGCCACACCCGCGGGCCCGGACTTCGACGTCCTGGCCATGGACCCGGGGGACTGGCCCGGCAACCTCGGCGCCGGTCTGCTCCCCGCTCCCGACGGGAGCTGTCAGGGCGTGTTCCTGCGCTACGACCTGTTCGGCGGACGCGGCCCAGCGATGATCATCGGCAATCTGCCGGAGGGCTCCCCGGCCCGCGAGACCGAGGAGGGCCAGGTCCCCTTCGAGGTCGCCCAGCTGCTCCTCGCCCTCGAGAACGACGAGCCGGTCGAGGTGACCGGCACCGAGGACGTGCCCGTCATGCAGGGTGACAGCCTGCTGATCGTGCGCCGCGTCAAGCTCTCCGAGAGCCGGATCTCATGCGTCCAGTTCGACCGCAGCGACGGCGTGCTCGTCACCATCGCCAGCTGGGACCGGCCGATCACCGACGATCTGTACGCCCTGCTGAAGCCGCTTCCCGCGGAGCTGTTCCAGCAGGGCTGAAACGTCCCTGCGTGAGCAGTCGTGTCACCCGCGCCGCCGACGTCCCGAACCCCGTGGGGCCGCTGATGTGCCACGGGGTCCCGGTGCCCCGGCGCAGATCCTCCTCGCGGTAGCGCCGGCAGTCCCGGTGCCAGATCAGGATCCCCGCCATCCAGTGCTGGAGCTCCAGCACATAGCCCGCGAGGACCTCCCTCGCCTCCGCGTCCAGGTCGTAGTCGTCGTAGAGGATCGGCAGCTCCTGCTCCGCCACGTGCTGGAACTGGCGCATCCGGGAGTTCATCAGATCGTCCACGATCGCGACCCCCGTCGGGTAGTCCACCCCGAAGAAGTTCTGGACGACCAGCACCCCGTTGTGCACCTCACCCTCGTACTCGATCTCCTTCTGGTACGAGAACAGGTCGTTCAGCAGGCATGCGTAGTCCGCCGCCGCGTTCTCCAGGGAACGCATCGGGCCGCTGCGGTAGACGGCCTCCGGCACCTTCCTGCCGTGGCCCAGCCGGCACAGGCTCATCGTGAGATCCGAACCGAACGTCGCCCGGCGCATCTCCACGTAGTCCACCGGATCGGGAATCCGGTTCTGCGCCTGGTTCGCCAGCTCCCAGAGCCAGCTCGCCGTCATCGACTCCACCGCCTCCCGGAAGGTACGGCGAGCCCCCTCGTCCATCGGCCCCGCCGTCCGCCGCCAGAGGTCCGCCAGCCCGCGCTCCAGCGCGTTGACCGGCTCGGGCACCGACGAGCCGTCCAGCGGCATGAACAGCGACAGCCGCTCGTTGGCCAGCCGCGCCCCCGCCAGATCACGGGTCCGGCCGTGCACCACCGGGAACCAGTCGTCACCGTACGTCCCCCAGGTCAGCCACCCCGACGACAGATCGAGCTCGTCCGGGGTCGCGTCCGGGTGCAGTCCCGCCGCGCAGAGCGGCAGGTCGGTCGCGATGAGCCGCTCCTCGTCCCAGATGTGCGAACCCGGCACGCCCGGCTGCGCCTCCAGGATCCCCATCCTTCGCGACCAGTCCACGATCCGCACGCGCGCCCCGTCCAGATGCGGGCTCAGCGTCGTACTGAACGGCATGTCGAAGTCCGGCAGCAGCGACGGACCGACGCGCCGGTACGGAGCATGCGTATGGCTGCGCAGCCGGAGCGACTCGGACCGAGGAGTGAGACGGAGCGAAGCAGCGGCCATCCCGAAGCCGGGGACGCTCTCGCCCGCGCCGCCGCCGTTCATGTAGCGGCTGGAGCGCATGTGCCACTCATGCCCGCCGGACTGCCAGTCCTGCAGCCCCTTCACATACGCCAGGACCGCGGCCGTCCCGTCGGGCGTGAGGCCCTTCTCCGCGCAGAGCGGCCCCAGTTCGGTGAGGGCGGTGTTCTCGAACTGCTGCAGGCGTGACGTGAGCAGATCGTTGACCGCCTCCGCCGCCTCCTGGGTCGAGCAGCCCAGGAACCTCTCCAGGACCAGTACGCCGTTGCTGTTCTCGCCCTCGTCCTCGACCTCGCGCTGGTACGAGAACAGGTCGTTGCGCAGGTGCACGCCGTCGGAGAAGGCGTCCCTCAGCACCCGCAGCGGGCGCGAGTCCGCCACCGCGTCAGGGACCTCGGCGTTCGCCGCGTACTCCACCAGACCAGCCGACCACGGCGCCCCGCCCACCTTGCGGCGCATCTCGATGTACTCGACGGGGTTGGCGATACGCCCCTCGTTGATGTTCGAGAGCTCCCACAGGGACTCGTTGAGCAGATTCTCCGTCGCCTCGGCGAACCGGGCCCGCCAGGCGTCCGACATGGCCGGCACCGTCCTCGCCCAGAGGTCGGCCAGCCCCGCCTCCACCGGATTCTCCGGCTCGGGGGTGGCCGCGCCCCGTTCCATCGGCATGAAGGCGGGCAGCCGGTCCAGGTAGCGCTTCCCGCCCTCACGGTCCGGAGTGCGCTTGAACAGCTCCAGGAAATGGTCGTCGAAGAAGAAGACCCACACATACCAGTCGGTGACCAGGGACAAGGCCTCGGCCGAGCAGTCCGGGTGGGTGTACGCGCAGAGCAGCGCGTAGTCGTGGGACTCCAGGTCCTTCTCCTCCCAGATTCCGGAACCCTCCAGCATCCCCATTCCGCGCGCCCACTCCCGGGTGTGGCTTCGGGCCGCCTCCAGATGAGGGTTGAGGCGCGCCGGATACGGCACGTAGAAGTCCGGCAGTGAGAAGGGCTGTGCCATGTGCGTCCGGCCTTTCCGAGAATTCCGCGCGGTCCACGCGGACCGGTCCTGTCGGCGCCAGCACTACCCCTCGGCCATACGGGGCACGCACGGCGCGAAATAGTCACACAAGCTCATGTCCAGCGGCACACTGCACTCTTGACTCATCAACACCTCGCGCCACAGAGTGTGCGCCGACCGATGAACGTGGGGAGCGCCCCCGGGAACTGCTCTGCCACCCGGCCCAAGAAGGGTTGTCATGACGTCGAAGCAGAGGATCAGACTCGCGCTCGCACTGACCACGGCGGGGGCGCTGAGCGTGGCGCTCCTCTCCCCGGCAGCGGCCGGCGCGGACACCGTACGACCCGAATGTCCACGCGGGCTGGCCTGTGACTGGGTCCCCGCCGCCTACCAGCAGACCGGCGACCCGGCGGACAAGGAGACCTACGGCAACTACGACACGGCGGACCGGCCCGACAGCAACGCCATCAAGTACATCGTCCTCCACGACACCGAGGTCGACTACGACACCACCCTGAAGATCTTCCAGAATCCCGCCAACCAGACCTCCGCCCACTACGTGGTGCGTTCGGCCGACGGCCATGTCACCCAGATGGTGAAGAACAAGGACGTGGCCTGGCAGGCGGGCAATTGGTATCTCAACACCCACTCCATCGGCATCGAGCAGGAGGGCTTCGCGGCCGAGGGGGCCAAGTGGTACACCCCCGAGATGTACCGCTCGACCGCACGGCTCGTACGCCACCTCGCGGCGAAGTACGACATCCCGCTCGACCGGCAGCACATCCTCGGCCACGACGGCGTACCGCCCACCAGCGCGGCGGGCACCCGGAACATGCACTGGGACCCGGGCCCCTACTGGGACTGGAACCGCTTCATGGCGCTGCTCGGCAGACCCACGGTGCCGACTGCGCCCAGGAGCAGCGAGCTGGTCACCGTCAGCGCGGACTTCACCAAGAACCAGCAGGAGTTCCGCGACTGCGAGAAGAACGCCGACCTGCCCCGGCAGGGCAGCAGCGCGGTGCCGCTGCACACCGGACCGTCCGAGGACTCGCCGCTCTTCTCGGACCCGGGGCTGCACCCTGACGGTTCCCCGGGGACGAACTGTGCCGCCGACTGGGGCAGCAAGATCAGCGCCACCCAGCAGGCCGTCATCGCCGGCAGGGCACCCGGCTGGACGGCGATCTGGTGGTACGGGGAGAAGGCGTGGTTCCGCACCCCAGGGGGGACCCGGGTCGTCAGCCCCACCTCCGGCCGAGTCGTGCGGCCGAAGGCAGGCGAGGACGAGGTGCCGGTCTACGGCGTGGCCTACCCGGAGAAGGCGGAGTACCCCGCGGACTTCGCCAAGCCGACCGTGGGCACCCCGCTCGTCTACACCATCAAGGCAGGGCAAGCCTTCCCCGGTGGCGGCGAGGCCCCCAACGGCTACTACTACGCGCCGACGATCGACGCCTCGAAACCGTACGACCACACCTACTTCCGTGGAACCCAGAAGTACGTGACGGTCCAGATCGGCCACCGGATCGGCTTCGTGAAGGCGTCCGACGTCGACGTGGTGCGGGCCGGCTCATGAGCCCAGACTGAGACGGCCGACGGCGCGCTGCGGGACCCGTGTGTCGGCACCGGTCCCGCAGCGCGCTTCCCCCGTCGGTCAGGCCGGTCGACCCGGCGTGGTCAGCGTGTACCCACCGCCGCGCGGACGGCCCGCCGGGCCATCGCGCAGTCGTCGTGCAGCCTCCGCAGCAGCAGCCTCTGCTCCTCGCTGGAGGACAGCACCCCCTGGCGCGCCTGGCCGCCCCCGGCCGGCGCACCTTCGCGCATGGCCCGCTGGACAGCCGTCTCGTACGTACGGATCTCCCGGGTCAGCACGATCATGAGGTTCACCAGGAAGGCGTCACGGGCAGCGGCACCGGCCGCCTGTGCCAGCTGGCTGATCTGGCGCCGGGACGCCGGTGCGTCACCGAGCACGGCCCAGAGCGTCGCCAGGTCGTACCCCGGCAGATACCAGCCGGCGTGCTCCCAGTCGACCAGCACGGGCCCGGTGGGTGGCAGCAGGATGTTCGACAGCAGGGCGTCCCCGTGGCAGAACTGGCCCATGCCCTGCCGCCCGCCCGCGTGGGCCAGACCGTGCAGCAGCTTCTGCAGGTCACCCAGATCACGGTCGGTGAAGAGACCCAGCTCGTGATAGCGGGCGATGCGCGAGGCGTAGTCCAGCGGCGCGTCGAACAGACCGGCCGGCGGCCTCCAGGCGTTGATCCGGCTGACCGCACCGAGCACGGCCCGCAGATCCGCACGGGGCGGCGCCTCCGCGGGATGCCTCGTCAGGGCCGCGACCCGTCCGGGCATCCGCTCGATCACCAGGGTGCAGTTCTCCGGGTCGGCGGCGATGAGCCGCGGGGCCCGGACCGGCGGGCGGTGCCGGACGAAGGCCCGGTATGCCGCTATTTCGTGCCGGAACCGCTCCGTCCACGCGGGGGAGTGGTCGAGTAAACACTTGGCCACCGCGGTCGCGCGGCCGGTGGTGCCCACGATCAGCACCGAGCGTCCGCTGCGGCGCAGTACCTGTACCGGGTTGAACTCAGGGCAGATGCGGTGCACGGAGGCGATGGCCATCCGCAGCTGCGCGCCCTGGGCACCGGACAGGTCCAGTCTTCCGCTGAGCGGTTGGGAGCCCGGCCCCGCCGCCCGCCGGGCCCGACCCGTGCCGCCCGCCGGTGACGCGGCGCGGGGGTCGAGATACGGCCCGCCGCCCGCCCCCAAGGGTCGAAGCGGCCGGGGCGGGGCGGACACGGAGGACGATGCTGTGTACATGGGCGAGACAGATCCCTTCGTGCGCCGACAAGTTACGTGCGCCGCCCCGGCCGGCGGCCGTTCGGCACCCTGGGGAGTACCTAGGGCTGCCGGGCGGGGTGGCGCTTTCCTACCTGACACCGGCCCGCGGGTGGCACAACATCTAGCGACCCCTGGCGAACCCTGGCGAATATTCGTCCGGCATCCGCTGGGGGGCTAGGGTCAAGTCAGCCGAGAACCTGGGGGCTTGACGTGACCGGAGAACCAAACACCCGTCTGTCCGACCTGTTCGGCCTGGCCGGATGGTCCAAGGGCGAACTCGCGAGAATGGTGAACAGGCAGGCGGCGGCCATGGGCCACCTCCAACTCGCCACCGACACCTCGCGGGTGAGGCGCTGGATCGACATGGGGGAGTCCCCCCGCGATCCCGTACCCGAGGTGTTGGCAGCTCTGTTCACCGAGCGGCTCGGCCGTGTCGTGACCATCGAGGACCTCGGGTTCGGCCGGCGCGGGCGTGTGGGGAAGCGGCGAAAAGCCGGGACGGAAGACAATCCCGACGGTTTGCCGTGGGCGCCCGAACGGACGGCAGCGGTCCTCACCGAATTCACGGGAATGGACCTCATGCTCAACCGACGCGGCTTGGTGGGCGCGGGCGCCGCGCTCGCCGCTGGCTCAGCACTCACCGGCGCCATGTACGACTGGCTGCACTCCGAGCCCGCTCCGGCGGCCCGGGCCCTCCGGCTCAACGACCCCCTGTACGCCGACAACGCCGGCTTCGACCTGTACGAGGCCGCCCCCATCGGATCCGAGGAGATCGAGGCCCTGGAGCGCTCGGTCGAGGTCTTCCGGGCCTGGGACGCCTCCAGAGGCGGCGGACTCCAGCGCAAGGCCGTCGTGGGCCAGCTCAACGAGGTGGGCGGCATGCTCGCCTACCGCCACCCCGAGCATCTGCAGCGCCGTCTCTGGGGCGTCGCCGCCAACCTCGCGGTCCTCGCCGGCTGGATGTCCCACGACGTGGGCCTCGAACCCACCGCCCAGAAGTACTTCGTGATCGCCGCCCACGCCGCGCGTGAAGGCGGTGACCGTCCCCGCGCAGGCGAGGCGCTCTCCCGCGCCGCCCGCCAGATGGTCCACCTGGGCCGGCCGGACGACGCCCTGGACCTGATGAAGCTCGCCAAGTCGGGTTCGGGCGAGGAGACCCTGCCGCGTACCCGGGCGATGCTGCACACCATCGAGGCCTGGGCGCAGGCGTCGATGGGGCGCGGGCAGGCCATGCGGCGCACACTCGGCGAGGCCGAGGAACTCTTCGTCTCGGACAAGGGGGATGTGCCCCCGCCGAGCTGGATGCAGATGTTCGACGAGGCGGACATGCACGGCATGCAGGCCCTGGCCTTCCGCACCCTGGCCGAGCACGACCCGGGCGCGGCCTCCACCGCCCAGCGCCACGCCAAGCAGGCACTCGATCTGCGGATAAACGGCCGCCAACGGTCCAAGATCTTCGACTACATCTCGCTCGCATCGGCGTGCTTCATCGCCGACGACCCCGAGCAGGCCGATCGCTACGCACGGCTCGCCCTCGTGTCGATGGGGGAGACGTCCTCGCACCGGACCTGGGACAGGCTGCGCGAGATGTACCGGCTCACCGGTCAGTTCGCGGGATACGCCAAGATCGAGGACCTGCGTGAGGAGATCGAACTCGCCCTGCCCCCGCGTGTGTCCGCCAAGAAGGCGAAGGGCTCCCAGATCTGATCCGGGTCTCCCCGCGACGGGCGAGCGGGGAATGTCGGCAGGACGTCCAGGGCTCGCTCACGCCTCGACGCGGGCCACCAACACGCAGGCGTCGTCGAGCCGTTCGGCAGATCCGAGCTCCTCGACCACGATCCGTACGCACTCCTGTGCCGTACGGGCCTGCGCGAACCGAGGCGCCAGCCCAAGAAGCATGTCCGGGCCGGCGCTCCGGTCGTCCCGGCCCCTCAGCCCGCCGGTGTGCAGCACGAGCACATCGCCCGGCAGCAGATCCACCTGGTCCTGCTCGTAGGTGACTCCGGAGGCCGCCCCGAGCAGCACTCCGTCCGGCGCCGGCAGAGGACGCCCCACTCCGTCGCGGAACAGCAGCGGCGCGGGGTGTCCTGCCTGCGCCCAGACGAGCGTGCCGGTCGCCGGATCGAAGCGGCAGCACACGGCGCTGCCCAGGGCCGGCTGTGCCGAGCTTTCGATCAGCTGGTTCAGGTGGCCCATGACCGGCCCCGGGCCGATGCCTGCCACGGCCATGCCGCGCAGCGCCCCGAGCAGCATCGCCATGGCCGAGGTCGCCGGGATCCCGTGACCGGTGAGGTCCCCGACGGTCAGCAGGGTCGTGCCGTCCGGGAGCGGCAGCGCGTCGTACCAGTCGCCGCCGATGAGGTCGCTCGACCCCGACGGCAGGTAGTGCGCGGCGATGTCCAAGCCGCTCGCGCCCCGGCCGGGTATCGGCAGGGAGCCACGCCACGGCGGGAGAACGGCCTCCTGGAGTTCGACCGCCATCCGGTGCTCGGCCCGGGCCATGTGCTCCTGGCGCCGCAGCGTGTCCCGCGTCCTGCCCACGATGTGCTGGCTGCGGCGCAGCCTGCTGACATCGCGCAGGACCGCCCACATGGAAGCGGTGCAGCCGTCCGCGTCGAGAACGGGTTCGCCCATCATGTGCAGGGTGCGCATCCCGCCGTCGGGCAGCAGGATCCGGAACTCGCCGTCTATCGGCCGTCCGTCCACCAGGCAGTCGGTCACCATCGATGTCAGGAGAGGCTGGTCCTCCGCGAGGAGCAGGGACGGCAGCTCGTCCAGGGACAGCGCTCCTGCCTCCGGGTTCCTGCCGAAGATCTGGTACAGCTCGTCGGACCAGCTGACCTCGTCGGTGAGCAGGTTCCACTCGGCGCTGCCCACCCTGCTGAGGAGCGAGCCCGTCGGAGGCTCGGCCGGTGTCGTGGGGTGCTCTCCCACGGGCTCCGCGGCGGTGGCGTGGAAGATGCCGTCCCTCAGCTGTCCCAGATGCTCGCCGAGGTCGTCGAGCTGATGGACGGCGAGCTCGCAGAGTGCCCGCTGCCAGCGCAGCTGGGGGTCGTCGTCCTCGATCACGGAGGTGTCGCGCCGCACGGCGTCCACATCGCCGCGGAGCAGCCGGGTCCGGTTGATCAGGGCGTCGACTGCGTCCCGCTCGGGCGGCTGTGGGGCCGGGCGGTCCGCAAACAGATGGGACGGCATCTGGTACTCCGATACAGGCGGTACGGCCGGTTCGTGGGGGTGGACCGAACACGACTGTTGCACAGGCCGCGGGGCCCTGTAAGGGGTTTGGCAACACTCGATACGTTCTTGCTTCCGGCATATGCCATCGGCTGGGTGGAGCGGAGGTCCGCCGAACACCCTTGCCCCTGGTGGGGAGTTGACGCAAGTCGCCGGGCGTGAGCTGCTCGGCGTGCGCCCGCGCGTGCGACCCCGCACGGCTCGCACCGGCCGGGATCAGGGCATATGCGGAGTCGCGTGGAGTCGTCGACGGACGACTGTCGGCGCCGCTCCCGGGGCCGATCGACGGATCGTTCGAGCGAGGGTGCCGGTCGTGCGTCGATCGCCCGTTCGAGGGCTGCGGGTGGGGGTGCGGGCGGCCCGTGTCCCGGGTTCGGTGGAGGGAATGACGGGGTCCTTGCGCGTGTTGTGCGGACCAGAAACGAAAACGACACCCATTCCCACCCCGGGAGTGAGGTCGGAGTCCCTGTCTGGAGGCCCCATGGCGCGCAGTGAGACCAGGCCCGTCGTCCTGCTCCGGTCAACGGCCGGAACCGGCCACACCTATGTGACGCGGAAGAACCGGCGCAACGACCCCGACCGGCTGGAGCTGAGGAAGTTCGACCCGGCCGCTGGGCGTCACGTCGTGTTCCGCGAGGCCCGCTGACGATCGGCCGCACCACCCTCCCCGTCGGCCGCGCAGGCACTCCGGCCTGCACGGCCGTGGTGTGGATCACACGACGGGGGGCGGATTCACGGGAACGCCCGGTGGTGGTTTATCGTTCATCTATGCGTAGGGGTGAGTGACCGAAGACCGCCGAACAGCGGCCCGTCTTCACCTCCGCACACAAGCCGCCCCGGCTGGATTCCCCCGATCCGGCCGGGGCTTCCCCTTTGCCCCGCCCCGCGCTCACATGGTCCGGGTGAGGTCCGCCGCGTAATGCTCGATGGCGGGCCGGTACTGCTGTACGTGCGGACTGTCGCTCGTCGTCGCGACCAGGCGCAGCAGGAGCTGCATGGCTTCATGGTGCTCGCCGGTGTTGAAGAGGGCCATGGACAGGAAGGTCCTCAGCGCCCCGTCGTCCGGGAACTCCGCCGCACCGCGCCTGAGCGTCTCGACGGCCTGCCCGAACCTGCCCAGGACGCGATAGGTGCTGCCGAGTCCCAGCAGCGCTCCCCGGCGGTCCTCATCGGTGAGTCCGTCGCCCTGCAGACTCCGCTCGTAATACGGCACCGCCTCGGCCTCCAGGCCGAGCACATCGTGGACCCAGGCGGTCTGGTAGGCGACGTCCACCGCGTCCGGGAACGAGGCGGTGAGGGCGAGGAGGCGTTCCCTGGCCTGTTCGGGATGACCCTGCTCCCGCAGCCGCACGGCCTCCGCCAGCAGCTCGTCCTTCTTCTGTGCGCTCATGCGCACATCGTCGCACCCGGACCGGGGGTGTGGCCGCGGAGGTTGGGGGCATCCGTTCCGCCATGACAGCAGAGGCGAATCGTAGTGCACGACGCGGAGGCGTAGGACGTCTACTGCTGCGCGCGGCAGTGCTTGCTGCCGCGTTCGTGGCGCTGGTCGCGTTCTCCGTGGTCCTGGCGAAGCTGACGCTCACGCCGTCGCCCGCCTCGGAGGACATCGTGACCTCCAATCTGAGGCCGGGGCGCTCCCTGCGGCAGTACGCGGAGGACTACACCTTCCTCGCCGCGTGCAAACAGGCGGGCGGAAACATCCTGATGGGCGCACCGTTCGGTGTGCTGTTGCCGATTCTGGTGCCGCGCCGTCTCCGGATGCTCCGGATGACCGTGCTGACAGTGCTCGTCATGGCGGTCGTCGAGCTGACGCAGGGTGCCCTCGTGGCGGGACGCGCCTTCGACATCGACGACGTGATCCTCAACACGACGGGGGCGCTGCTGGGGTATGCGCTGGTGGGTCGGCGCATCAGCCACCGCTACCACGCCCTCTCGGACGAGCCTGCCGCGGCGGACGACAAGAAGCCCGGACCGCGGACGCCGGCCACGAAGAAGCCGGCCGCCGAGCGCGGGGCGAAGCCTGCCGCCGGGACGAAGCCCGCCGCGACGAAGACCCGGGCCAAGGCTGCGGAGGCCAAGCCCCGGGCCAAGGCTGCCGGGGCCAAGGCGACGAAGGCGAAGCCCCGTGGGTCCGGCTCCGCCGCACGCCGGAGCGCGTCCGCGCCGGTGGGTCGCGGACGCGCTCTGCTCGACAGGTGGCGCGGCCGGCGGGAGGGCCCGGGCGGGGGAGCGCCCGGAGCCCGCCGGCGCGGAGCCTAGAGCGCCGGGTAGGCGTTCTTCATGAGCTCCTGGAACTGGGCGGAGAACCACTTGCCGGAGACCGGTGCGTCGGGCAGCGCCCCGGACGGGTTGTTGCCGTTGCGGACGTTACCGGCGTAGTTCGGGTCGCACATCTGGTCGAAGCCCTTGCCCTCGTCGTTCGGGATCTCCTTGCTGGAGCCGTCCGACTCCCCCGGGGGCTTCATCCAGACGTACGCGTCGATGCCCGTGGCGGGTGCCGCCTGCGGCCGTTCGCCGAGACCGGCTCCGGCCTGGTTGCACCAGTTCCCCAGGTGGACGCGCCGGTCGTAGCGGCCGCCGTCCACATAGGTGTCGACGCTGGTGCTCGCTCCCGGGCCGGTCGGCCGGTCCGCGCCGCCCCAGCCGTTGCGTGAGGTGTCGATCAGCATGCCGATGTCGGACTTGAAGCCGACCGAGACCAGCTCGTTGCGGAAGGCCTGGGCGAAGGACTGCTCGTCCGTGTAGCGGTTCCAGTCGACCCACTTCGACTGGCGTACGGAGGTGCCGTTCACGGAGTCGTCGATGGAGAAGTTGTCCTCCGTCGTGGCGCCGTAGTTGGCGGTGTTGGTGATGAAGCCGTGCACGTCGTCGACGGTCGCGCCCTCGGTCGTCGCCGCCTCCTTGAAGAGGTCGGCGGACGGGCCGAAGTTGTCGTCCCAGCCGATCCAGCCGTGGTGGCCCGCGTCGATGTAGTTGTAGACGTTGGGTGCGTCGCCGAGCTTGTTCAGCGCGTAGCCGACACCCTTCTGGTAGTTGCCGTTGGCCTTCATCACGTCACAGGCCGGGGTCGCGGTCGCGCGGCTGCCGGTGTTGGTGACGAGGTTCGGCAGGGAGTCGATCTCGACCGTGGTGACGATGCGCAGACCCGCGTACTTCTCATCGGCGAGGATGGCCGCGATCGGGTCGATGTACTCGGTCTTGTAGCGGCCGATCTCGGTGGGGCCGAGCTCACCGTTGGAGGCGAGCGCCGCGCAGTCGCGCCCGGGCAGGTTGTAGATGACGACCTGGAAGACGAGCTCGCCGGAACCCTTCTGGGCCAGGGCCTCGTCCAGGTGGTCACGCAGGCCCATTCCGCCGTTCGCGCCCTCGATGGCGGCGATGCGGTCGAGCCACACGCCCGTCGGCTGGTCGGCGATCCGGCTGCCGCCCGGTTCGGCGGCGGCGTTGGCCGACCACTCCGGGTTCACGTAGACCTTGGCGCCCTCGTACGGGTTGTTGACCCGGGCCGTCGGACCCGTGGGGTCCGTCGGGTCGGTCGGATCGGTCGGGCCCGACGGGTCGGCGTTGCACGTGACGCCGTTCAGCTTGAAGGTCGCGGGTACGGCGCTGTTGCCGCTGCCCGTCGCGTTGAAGCCGAAGGACGCGGAAGCCCCGCCGGCGAGCGCGGAGTTGTACGAGAGACCCTTCGCGGTAACGGCGGAGCCGCTCTGCGAGACCGTGGCGTTCCAGCCCTGGCTGATCGTCTCGCCGCCGGCGAAGGACCACTCCAGCTGCCAGCCGGCCAGGGCATCACCGGTGTTGGTGACGCTCACCGCGGCGGTGAGCCCGCCGTTCCACTGATTCTGGATCTTGTAATCGACCGTGCAGCCTGCTGCCGCCGCGGCGGAGGCTCCGAAGGGGGCCGCCGCGGTGGCGGAGCCCGCGGCGGCGGCGACGAGTGCGCCCGCGGCTATGAGCGCCATTCGGGATCGGCGCAGGGTGGTGCGGCTCGTGCGGCTCATACGAATTCCGTTTCCTCAGCTGTCGAGGGCGCGCGGGTGCCGCGCAGCCCGATTCCGTACGGGTGGGGTTCCGTCGTGGTCGCTGATCGAGGACGGGGCCGTGAGCGGTCCCAGGTACCGGGCCCGTCCGGGAGAAGAGTCTTCGGTCGCCGAACCCCGCACGGCTCGCGAAGCCGTCGGGGCAGGTGTTCTCGCCGACTCGCCTGCGGCGAGGGGGACTTCGGCGCGACCGGTGCGAGTGAGGCGTTCGAGCGGTCCTCGTTCGCACGGATGGTTGAGCGGTGTGGCGGTGCCACGCTGCGGCGGGCGGTTCCGCGTGCCCGCGGCCCTCATGGCCGATGCCGTCGGCGTGCGCATCGGCCCGTCGGCCGGAACGCGCAGGTGGGTCCAGGGGGTTCAGGCCAAGCCGGTACTCCTCGTTCGGGGGCGCGGGGGCGGTGCGGGTGTCCCTGCCGATGCCCGGCCGCACGGCGTGCGACGAGCTCGTTGTTCCGGACGCCCGTTCCGGGCGGTCCGTCGGCGGGGGCGGGGAGATCCACCGGACCGGTGGAGCCGGTCGGATCCGGAAGCCGTGACCAGGGCTGCGCGAGCGTTGCCGGCCACGCAGAGCACTGCTCCGGGGAGCAGCCTGAACAGGTGCGACAAGTGCGGGGGTGACACGTGAGCGACTCCTTGCAGATCGGGCGTGCCCCCTACGGCACGTCGACTGGTGGAACCGCTCCCACTGGTGTGGCTTGACGTTAGAGCGTCAAGTGGTGTCGGTCAACACACCCGTTCTCATCTCTCGGTATCGAAATAATTCGACTCTTCAAGTCTCTTGACTCTCTTTTTCCTCATCCCCATGCTGGGAGCGCTCCCACTGGTTCAAGGCTTGTGCTCAACCCAGCACACCCCCCATGTCGCCGAGCCGCGAGGAGGTACTGCGCATGCCATCGGGACGCGCACGAAGAACCTGGTTACCTAGAAGACCCGGCAGAACCGGAGCCGGAAACCGACGGCTGTGGACAGCCTTCGTGGCGGTGCTGGCCCTTCCTCTGGGAATGACCGCCGCCGCCGGCGCACCGGCCCAGGCCGCCGCAGTCCAATGCAGCGTCGACTACACGACCAATGACTGGGGTTCGGGCTTCAGCACCGAACTCACCGTCACCAACAGGAGCTCCACCGCGCTCGACGGCTGGACCGTGACGTACGACTACGCCGGCAGCCAGAAGCTCACCAACGGCTGGAACGGGACCTGGTCCCAGTCCGGCAGCACCGTGACCGTCAAGAACGCGAGCTGGAACGGCACCATCGCCGCCGGAGGCGCCGCCACGACGGGCGCGCAGTTCACCTACAGCGGCACCAACACCGCACCGACCACCTTCGCCGTCAACGGCACGGCGTGCGTGGGCGCCCATCAGCCGCCGATCACCGTCCTCACCAGCCCGGCGGCGGGCGCCGTCTTCTCCGCCGGGGACGCCGTTCCCCTGGCCGCCACCGCCGCGGCCGCCGACGGCGCCGGGATCAGCAAGGTCGAGTTCTACGACGACACGAAGCTGCTCGGCACGGACACCACCTCCCCCTACACCCACAGCGCCGAAGGACTCTCCGCCGGCGGCCACTCCGTGTACGCCAGGGCGTACGACAGCCTCGGTGCGTCGGCGGAGTCGACCCCGGCGGGCATCACCGTCGTCAGCGGCCCGGCCGTCGTCGCCACCCCGGCCCAACTCGGCGTCCAGCAGGGCAAGTCGGGGACCTTCGAGGTCTCGCTGTCCACCGCGCCTGCCTCGTCGGTCACCGTCACGGTGGCGCGCAGCGCCGGCAACTCCGGTCTGAGTGTCACCGGTGGCGCGAGCCTCACCTTCACCCCGTCGAACTGGAGCACGCCCCAGAAGGTGACCGTCACGGCCGACGGATCCGGCACGGGAGCCGCGACCTTCACCGTCACGGCCCCCGGCCACAGCAAGTCCGAGGTCACCGTCACCCAGCTCGGTGAGGCGAAGGACTACGACGCCCGCTTCCTCGACCTGTACGGGAAGATCACCGACCCGGCGAACGGCTACTTCTCCTCGGAGGGCATCCCCTACCACTCCGTGGAGACGCTGATCGTCGAGGCGCCCGACCAGGGTCACGAGACGACGTCGGAGGCGTACAGCTATCTGATCTGGCTCCAGGCGATGTACGGCAAGATCACCGGGGACTGGGCGAAGTTCAACGGTGCGTGGGCCACCATGGAGAAGTACATGATCCCCACCCACGCCGACCAGCCCACGAACTCCTTCTACAACGCGTCGAAGCCCGCGACGTACGCTCCCGAGCACGACACCCCGAACGAGTACCCGGCCGTCCTCGACGGATCGGCGTCCTCCGGGTCGGACCCGATCGCCGGCGAACTGAAGAGCGCGTACGGCACCGACGACATCTACGGGATGCACTGGATCCAGGACGTCGACAACGTCTACGGATACGGCAACACACCCGGGAAGTGCACGGCCGGTCCCACCGAGACGGGTCCGTCGTACATCAACACCTTCCAGCGCGGACCGCAGGAGTCGGTCTGGGAGACCGTCACCCACCCCACCTGCGACAACTTCACCTACGGCGGGACCAACGGCTACCTGGACCTGTTCACCGGGGACGCCTCCTACGCCAAGCAGTGGAAGTTCACCAACGCTCCGGACGCTGACGCCCGTGCTGTACAGGCCGCCTACTGGGCCGACGTCTGGGCGAAGGAGCAGGGCAAGTCGGGTGAGGTCTCGGCGACCGTCGGCAAGGCCGCCAAGATGGGCGACTACCTCCGCTACTCCATGTTCGACAAGTACTTCAAGAAGGTCGGCAACTGCGTCGGCCCGACCACCTGCCCCGCGGGCACCGGCAAGGACAGCGCGCACTACCTGATGTCCTGGTACTACGCCTGGGGCGGAGCCACCGACACCTCGGCCGGCTGGTCCTGGCGCATCGGATCCAGCCACGCCCACGGTGGGTACCAGAACCCGATGGCGGCCTACGCGCTGAGCTCCGTCGCCGACCTCAAGCCCAAGTCGGCCACGGGCCAGCAGGACTGGGCCAAGAGCCTGGACCGCCAGATGGAGTTCTACCAGTGGCTCCAGTCCGACGAGGGAGCCATAGCGGGCGGCGCGACCAACAGCTGGAAGGGCAGCTACGCCCAGCCTCCGGCCGGTACACCGACCTTCTACGGCATGTTCTACGACGAGAAGCCCGTCTACCACGACCCGCCGTCCAACCAGTGGTTCGGTTTCCAGGCGTGGTCCATGGAGCGCGTCGCGGAGTACTACCACGAGTCGGGTGACGCACAGGCCAAGGCCGTACTCGACAAGTGGGTCGACTGGGCGCTGTCCGAGACGAGCATCAACCCGGACGGCACCTACCTCATGCCGTCCACCCTCAAGTGGTCGGGCGCGCCCGACACCTGGAACGCGTCGAGCCCCGGGGCGAACTCCGGGCTGCACGTCACGGTCGCCGACTACACCAACGACGTCGGGGTGGCCGGGGCCTACGCGAGGACGCTGACCTACTACGCCGCCAAGTCCGGTGACGCCGAGGCGAAGACCGTGGCCGAAGGACTGCTCGACGGCATGTGGAGCCACTACCAGGACGACGCGGGGATCGCGGTTCCCGAGACCCGTGCCGACTACAACAGGTTCGACGACCCGGTGTACGTCCCGAACGGCTGGACGGGCGCGATGCCCAACGGAGACACCGTCGACAACGACTCGACGTTCCTCTCCATCCGTTCGTTCTACAAGGACGACCCGAACTGGCCGAAGGTGCAGGCCTATCTGGACGGCGGAGCCGCCCCGGTCTTCACCTACCACCGGTTCTGGGCACAGACCGACGTCGCACTGGCTCTGGGGGCGTACGCAGACCTTCTGGAGTGAGTGACCGCGGAACCCAGGGACCCCGGCCGTCAGCAGCAGGCGGCCGGGACTTCCCTGGAGGCGCACGCTGACCAGGCGGGCACGCCAGGCCCTCGCACGAACCGGCCGGCGCGAGGCATGATCATGCGATGACATGGACAGCTCCTGAAGCCACCCGCACCATCGGACCGCTCACCGGCAGCGAGCGCGAGACACTGACCGTCTTCCTGGCTTTCTACCGCAGCACACTGCTGCAGAAGTGCGCGGGCCTGACGGGCCGGCAGCTCGCCGAGCAGACCGTCGAGCCGTCCAACCTCACCCTGCTCGGTCTGATCCGGCACATGGCCAAGGTGGAACGCATATGGTTCCGCCAGGGTCTCGCGGGTCTGTCGCTCCCCTCGATGTACGACCCGGAGAAGGGCAAGGACGCGGACTTCGAGGACCTCTCCCCGGACCGCGCACCCGAGGACTACGCCCGTCTCCTCGAGGAGATCCGCCTCGCCGACGAGGCGGCGGCCGGGGTGCCGCTCGACACCACACTCACCTGGCGCGGCTCGGTCTACTCGCTGCGCACGGTGTACGTCCACATGATCGCCGAGTACGCGCGCCACATCGGACACGCCGACCTCCTGAGGGAACGGCTGGACGGCACCACCGGGGCCTGAAGCCGCCCAAGGCGTCACGCCCGTACAGGATCTGGCGTAATCCGGCCGCCCGGGCGGACTGAAAACGCCGGACCGGGTCACACGGAAGGAATGACGTCCACTGACGTAAGGACAGACAGCACCGGGGACCCCGGCCACGACGGCACGCCGCGTCGCCGCACCCGCACACGGGGATGCCTGCCGTTCGCGGGAGTGTGCGCCGCGGCGCTCGTCCTGCTGCTCCTGGGTTCCCGGATCAGCCTGCTGCCGGGGCTCGGTGGCCTCTTCGGCGAGGAGACCACGGACCGCTCCGGCCCCGCGGTGCTCAAGTCCATCCAGGACATGAGCGCGTACGAGGCGGCATCCGGGAACTTCCAGGTCGTCGTCGACCTGGAGAAGGACGCCAAATTCCTGCCCGACGCAGTCCGGGGCACCCGGACGCTGTACGTCGGCGCGGGCACCGTCGGAGCCTCCGTCGACCTCGGCGATGTCGGGCCCGACGGGGTGACCGTCGACAAGGACCGCACCACGGCCGAACTCGTGCTGCCGCACGCGGTACTGGGCAAGCCCGCACTGGACCCGGACCGCTCCTACGCCGTGTCCAAGCAGCGTGGCCTCCTCGACAGGCTCGGCGACTTCTTCTCCGACAACCCCGGTAGCGAGCAGGCGGTCAACAAGCTGGCCGCCCAGCACATCGGGAAGGCGGCCGAGGAGAGCGGCCTGACGAAGCGGGCCGAGAAGAACACCACCTCGATGCTCCAGGGCCTGCTCGCCTCGCTCGGATTCGAGAAGGTCACCGTCCGCTACACCGATACGCCCGGCTGACCCTCGGCCGCGGCCCCGCTGCCACCGCCCCGCCGGCCCTGCGCCACACTCACCTGAGCGAACGGTCGCCCCGACGGCGACCGTCAGGAGCCGGGGAGTGATGACCATGACCGCCGAAACCACGGAACGCTTCAGGGCCGCCGTCGAGAAGGGCGACCACGCGGCGCTGGAGGAGCTGTTCACCGAGGACGCCCGCCTCTTCAGCCCGGTGAAGTTCACCCCCTTCGAGGGCAGGCCGATGGTGCTCGGACTCTTCGGCGTGCTCCTTCGCACGTTCGAGGACTTCCGGTACGTCGGACACTTCGAGGGTGAGGCGTCCACCAGTGCGGAGGGCACCCAGGAGCCCTCGGAGATCCTGCTGTTCAGGGCGACGGTGAACGGCAAGGCGATCCACGGGATCGACCTGCTCCAGTTCGACGAGGACGGCCGGATCAAGGAGTTCACCGTGATGGTCCGCCCGATGTCCGCGGTCCAGGCGCTCGGCGAGGCCGTCCTGCAGGGTCTCGCCGCCGACGGCCTCGTCCCGGACGGCACGGGCCACTGAGAGAACGCTGTCCGGCCGGGCATTCCCCGGCCGGACGGCGCACGGCATGGCGCAACCGCTGTGCGCAGTCGGTCGGTTACCCTACGTGAGCTCACCGAGCGCTCATCGTCATCCGAGGGGACCCCCGAATGAACCGTATCCGCACAGCACTTGCCGCGATCGGCCTCGCCGCCGGCCTGGTGACCGCACCCACCGCGAGCGCCGCACCGCACGAGGACCGCACGACGGCGGCAGTCGTCCACGATGCGTGCACCGGTGAGTTCCTGGGCGACGCGCGGCTGGGCCCGCAGTGGCTGCCCTCCACGAAGCAGGCCCCCGTCGGCCCGCTGCTCAAGGGATACAAGCGGACAGGAAGCCTGTCCCCCTCGGCCTTCCTGAACAGGTACTGGGAGGGACCGGCGGACACGGGCAGCTGGAAGTACCCGCCCAACGACGGCTTCGCCGAGGTCAACGGCCAGATCGACAAGGAGCCCGCGAAGCTGCGCACCGGCCAGCGCCTGGACCGCTTCGGATCGGAGTTCGGCGGTTACCTCGCACCGGCGGGCGACGCCTACAAGGAGCGCGCCCTGCCCCCGCAGAACCTCAACACCCGCGACACCGAGGTCCCCTGCGACTACCGTGTCTACAAGGTCGCCAAGCCGTTCTGGGTCTGGCAGGGCAGCATCGCACCGTGGTTCGAGCAGCCCGGCGGTGGCCAGCAGATCAAGCTCGACGCCGTCTTCCTCGACCCCGGCGCGGGCCAGCGGCTCAACGTGAAGTGGCTGCTGGACCACGCCTACCTCACCGCCGTGGGCGCGTAGTACCCGCCATGGAACGCCGGGAACTGCGCACCGCGCTGCACACGGCCGGCGTGGCCGACGGCTACTACCGCATCGAAGGCGTGCACGAGCCGGCCCCCACACCACCCGACTTCCTGTTCCTGCGGAAGGCGCCCGACGGGGTGTGGGAGACCGGCGCGTACGAGCGCGGCACGTACGAGGTGATCGCCCGGCACCCGGACGAGGCGGCGGCCTGCGCCCACCTCCTGCACCTCCTGGTCTGACGGGGGCGCAGACGGGTTTGCCGTAATGGCAAGTTCTCTTGGCCGCTGGTCCCGCGGCCCCGAATGATGGTCGTGCCGGCAGGCACCGATCACCCGAGGAGAACCATGCCGCAGCACGCCCCCGGCGGCCGGATCCATCTCCTGGAACAGGGGACCGGCCCGCTCGTCCTCATGATCCACGGCTTCCCCGAGACGTCGTACTCCTGGCGCCACCAGCTCTCCGCCGTCGCCGCGGCGGGCTTCCGCGCGGTCGCCGTCGACGTACGCGGTTACGGGCGTTCCTCGGCCCCCGGGCCTGTGGACGCCTACCGGATGACGGCCCATGTGGCCGACAACGTCGGCGTCGTGCACGCCCTGGGGGAGGAGAGCGCGACCGTCGTCGGCCATGACTGGGGCTCGTCCATCGCGGCCGACAGTGCGCTGCTGCGCCCCGACATGTTCAAGGCCGCGGCCCTGCTCAGCGTCCCCTACGCCCCCTGGAACCCGGTCCGGCCCACCGACGGTTTCGCCCGTATCGGCGGGGACGAGGAGTTCTACGTCAGTTACTTCCAGCAGCCCGGCCGCGCCGAGGCGGAGATCGAACCGGATGTACGCGGATGGCTGGCGGGGTTCTGCACCTCGCTCTCCGGCGACACGATGCCGCCGCCCGGCACGGACAGCCCCTTCTTCGTGCCCACCGGAGCGGCCATGCGGGACCGCTTCACCGGCGGTGCTCTGCCGTCCTGGCTCTCCGAGGCGGATCTGGACGTCTACAGCGCCGAGTTCGGAAGGACCGGCCTCACCGGCGCCCTCAACCGCTACCGGAACGTCGACCGCGACTGGGAGGACCTGGCCGCCTGGGACGGAGCCCGCCTCACCTGCCCCGCCCTCTTCATCGGGGGCGCCCTCGACTCCTCCACCACCTGGATGGCGGATGCCATCGCCGCCTACCCCACGACTCTTCCGGGCCTGGTCTCCTCGCACATCCTGGACGGGTGCGGGCACTGGATCCAGCAGGAACGCCCCGCGGAGGTCAACGCCCTGCTGACGAAGTGGCTGCACACCGTGCACCCGTGACGGCCGCGTGTCGAAGTCGGGGCCCCGTCCGGGGACCGTCCATGGTGGTCGTATGAACAGTGCAGGCATTCTCGCCGATGCGTTCGAACGTATCCATGAAGCGGTGCACGCCGCAGTCGAGGGTCTCCCGCCCGAGGACCTCAACGCCAGGATCGACGACGACGCGAACTCCATCGCCTGGCTCGTGTGGCACCTCACGCGCGTCCAGGACGACCATGTCGCCGACGCGGCGGGCACCGAGCAGATCTGGTTCGCGAAGGACTGGGCGTCCCGCTTCGAACTGCCCCTGGAGGAGGGCTCGACCGGCTACGGACACAGCAGCGCGCAGGTGGGTTCCGTGACGGTGGGGTCGGGCGACCTCCTCCTCGGCTACTTCGACGCCGTGAACGAGCAGACCCTCGGCTTCGTCCGGGGACTCGACGGCCGGGCCCTGGACCGCGTCGTGGACGACGCCTGGTCGCCGCCGGTGACCCTCGGCGTACGGCTGATCAGCGTCATCGCCGACGACCTGCAGCACGCGGGGCAGGCGGCGTTCGTCCGAGGCGCGCTGGAGCGCCGTCAGTAGGCCGCGGATCCGGTGCGCGCGTAGTGCCCCGGACTCGTGCCGACCACGCGCTTGAAGTGCCGGGAGAAGTGGGACTGGTCGTAGAACCCGACGGAGGCCGCGACCTCCGGCGCGCGCATCCCGCCGAGCAGCAGCCGGCGGGCCAGATCGACGCGGCGGCCCGTCAGGTACTGGTGCGGCGCCATGCCGAACTCCCGGCTGAACGCCCGTACCAGGTGCGCGTGATGGGTGTGCAGACGCTCGGCCGCATCGCGCAGCGCCAGCCCTTCCACGAAGTGCTCGTCGAGCAGATCCCGGAGCGCGTACGCGACCCGCCGGTCGGGCACCTGCGGGGCGACGGCCTCGTCGCGCAGGTGCCCGGCGAGACGTTCGGAGACGAGCGCGAGACGGCTCTGCGCCTCCAGCTCGTCCCCGGGGCGCTCGAGCGTCCGGTGGAGCTGGTCGACACGGTGGCGCAGCCTCGGATCCCGCAGCACGGGCCGGTCGACCGCGCGACCGACGAGATCCACGTCGATCTGCGCGGTGTTCAGATAGAGGACGCGCTTGCGGAACCCTCCGGGAGTCGCCGCACCGCCGTTGTGCGGGACGTGCGGAGGCAGCAGCGTCACGACCGAACTGGGCGCCCCGTGCTCATGGCGGTCCAGGTCGTAGCGGACCACACCCTCGTCGACGATGAGCAGTGTCCACGCGTCGTGCGTGTGCATGGGATACGCGTGGTCGGCGAAGTGCGCGTGGAAGACCTCGTCGATCCCCTCGACGCGCGGACGCCACGCGCTGATGTCCGGACGTGCTCCCATGGATGAAGCGTACAAGGGCGTCCCGGGCCGCAGCGGCGTGCAAACTTCGTACAAGACGGCCGCCGCCCCGGTTCGCCAGACTTCGTGGCATGACCGACGACAACGCACCCGTACGCTTCGACACCAAGATCGCTGTGCTGCTCCGCGACGACCTCGAGACCTGGCAGCGCCTGAATGTCACCGCCTTCCTGGTCAGCGGCCTCGGCACCCAGGTGCCCGAGGTGATCGGCGAGCCGTACGCGGACGCCGACGACACCCCGTACCTGCCCATGTTCCGGCAGCCGGTTCTCGTGTTCGCCGGGTCCAAGGAGCTCCTGACCACCGCGCACACCAGGGCGGTCAGCAGGGGAGTGACCTCGGCCGTGTTCACCTCCGACCTCTTCGCGACCGGCCATGACGAGGCCAACAGGGCCGCGGTCCGCGCGGTGCGGAGGGACGCGATGGACCTGGTGGGCCTGGCCGTCCACGGGCCGCGCAACGCCGTCGACAAGATCCTCAAGGGTGCCTCCATGCACCCCTGACCGGCGCCTCGGTGTCACCGGACGGATACTCACGGACACACCCGTGCGAGTGATGGTGACCGGTGCCATACTCAAGACAAGTCCGCTTGACAGGCTTGTCATCGTCCCGAAAGGCGACGCGTCATGAACTGGGCATCGTGGACCACCCTCGGTGTCTTCGCGGGAACCGGCGGAGTGCGCACCGAAGAGGTAGGTGTCGTGAGCGGTGATCTGACCGTACACACGACGTGGACCGAGGAGCAGGCCGAGGTCGCTGTCCAGTACAGCGGTGCATCGGACTGGTTCACTTTGGCCGGCAGTCCGGTGCCGTGCTCCTCCGAAGAAGCGAGCAGGGATCTCCACCAGAGAGTCGTCGAGGCGGTACGCACCGGCGGCGGAGCCACGGTTCCGGTTCCGCACGCGGTGGAGTGACCGCACACCGGCGAGGCACGGTCAGGTTTCCGCGAAGCGCACCACGTACCGCCGCTGCCAGGGCGTCTCGACGGCCCTGGGGTGATAGTTGCGGCGGACGTAGGCGACGGCTTCCGCCGCCGGGACCCCGTCGAGTACGGCCAGACAGGCCAGAGCCGTGCCCGTCCGCCCCCGGCCGCCCGCGCACGCCACCTCGACCCGCTCACCGGGGGCGCGGCTCCACGCCTCGGTGAGGATGAGGCGTGCCGCCTCCTTGTCGGCCGGCAGGCGGAAGTCGGGCCAGCGGAGCCACCGCGACTCCCAGGTCACCGGGGGTGGCGGACCGCCCAGCAGATGGACCGCGAAGGCGGGCTCCGGCCCCTGGGGGAGCGGACGCCTCAGGCCGCGGCCACGCACCAGCCGGCCCGACGGCAGCCGCATCACGCCCTCGTCCGTCGGGTCCCAGGTCGTTGCCGGCACGCTCAGTCCTTCCCGTCGAGGTCCTTCACGTCGAGGTCCCGGGAGAGCAGGCTAGCGAGTTCCTCGACTGCGTCCGGAGCGCTTTCGCCCACGGCTGAGAGCACCAGCAGATCGCCGTGCTGAGCCGCCAGGGCGAGCACGGAGAGCATGCTCCGCGCGTCGACCGGGGCGCCGCCCTCGCGTGCGACGGTGACGGTGACCGGCTGGCGCGCCGCCGCCTGCACGAAGAGCGAGGCGGGACGGGCGTGCAGGCCGCTGCGGGAGCCGACGGAGACGGTGCGCTGGTACACGGGTTCACTCCTGGGTGAAGAGGGATCTGCGGTTCGGGAGGTACGGGGATCAGGCGGCCACGGCGATGCCGGAACCGTCGTCGGCCGGGACGGTTCCGGGGTTCCGCCTCAGGCCCTTGAGGGCGACGACCAGAGCGGTGGACACCGCGGTGCCGACGGCGATCGCCAGCAGGTAGAGGAACGGCTCGCCGATGAGCGGGACGACGAACACACCACCGTGCGGGGCGCGGAGCGTACAGCCGAACGCCATGGACAGGGCGCCCGTGACGGCCCCGCCCGCCATCACCGACGGGATCACCCGCAGGGGGTCCGCCGCGGCGAACGGGATCGCGCCCTCGGTGATGAACGAGGCGCCCAGTACCCAGGCCGCCCTGCCGTTCTCCCGCTCGGTCGCGGTGAACAGCTTGCGGCGTACGGTCGTGGCGAGGGCCATGGCCAGCGGGGGCACCATGCCGGCCGCCATCACGGCGGCCATGACCTTGAGGCTGCCGGGCGTCGGATCGGCCAGCCCGCCGACCGCGAAGGCGTACGCCACCTTGTTCAGCGGGCCGCCCATGTCGAAGCACATCATCAGGCCGAGGACGACGCCGAGGATGACCGCGTTGGAGCCGGACAGTCCGTTCAGCCAGTCGGTGAGGGCGTTCTGCAGCGAGGCGATCGGCTTGCCGACCACGATGAACATCAGGAAGCCGACCGCGATCGACGCGAGCAGGGGGATCACCAGCACCGGCATGATGCCGCGCAGCGTGGGATGCACCTTGACCCGCTGGATCGCCATCACCGCCGCACCGGCCAGCAGGCCCGCCACCAGACCGCCGAGGAACCCCGCGTCGATGGTGAGCGCGATGGCCCCGCCCACGAACCCGGGGACGAGGGCGGGCCGGTCCGCCATCCCGTAGGCGATGTACCCCGCCAGCACCGGGACCAGGAAGCCGAAGGCGGCGGACCCGATCTGGTTGAGGAGCGCGGCCCAGCTGGCCGCCTCGCCCCAGACGAAGTGATCGGCCACTGACTTGGCGCTCGCGATCTCGTACCCGCCGATGGCGAAGGAGAGGGCGATGAGCAGCCCGCCGGCCGCGACGAACGGCACCATGTAGCTGACACCGGACATCAGATAGGTCCGCAGCCGGACACCGAAGTGCCCGGACGCCCCCGCGGAACCGCCCGCACCGGCCTCCGCTTCCTCGCGGCCCTCGGCGAACTTGCTGATCTCCCCGCGCTCGGCCTTGCGCCGGGCCTCGGCGATGAGCTCGGCGGGCCGGTTGATCCCGGCCTTCACCCCGGTGTCGACCACCGGCTTGCCGCCGAACCGCGCCTTCTCCCGTACGTCGACGTCGTGCGCCCAGATGACGGCGTCCGCGGCGGCGATCACCGCCGGATCCAGTCGCTCGAAGCCCGCCGACCCCTGTGTCTCGACGTCCAGGACGACGCCCTGGGCGCGTGCGGCCGCCTCCAGCGACTCGGCGGCCATGTAGGTGTGCGCGATCCCGGTCGGGCAGGACGTGACGGCGACGATACGGAACGGCTCGGCCGCCTCCGCCGCGGCTGTGTCCTCCGGTTCCGGCACCGCCGCGGGAACCTCTTCGCCGCGGATCAGGGCCGCCGCGGCGGCGGGATCCGCCTCGGCCCGCAGCGCGCCGGTGAAACCGGGGTCCATGAGCCTTCTCGCCAGACCGGACAGGATGGTGAGGTGGTCGTCGTCCGCACCCGCGGGCGCGGCTATCAGGAAGACGAGATCCGCGGGACCGTCCGGGGCGCCGAAGTCGATGCCGCCCGCGCTGCGGCCGAAGGCCAGCGTCGGCTCGGTGACATGCTCGCTCCGGCAGTGCGGAATGCCGATGCCGCCGTCCAGGCCGGTCGGCATCTGGGCCTCGCGGGCCGCCACATCGGCTAGGAAGCCGTCGAGGTCGGTGACGCGGCCGGCCGCGACCATGCGGCCGGCCAGTGAACGGGCGGCCGCGTCCTTCGTCTCGGCGGACAGATCGAGATCGACCAGGTCCGCGGTGATCAGCTCACTCATCGCGGGGCTCCTTGCTCGTGGACCGCCCGGTGGACGGCGCGTGGGAAGGGGTAGTCGTACGGCTGGACAGGGAAGGGGCGGGTCATGGGGCCTGCTCGGTGAGGGGCAGGTCCATCGGGATGTCCGCGGTGGTGACCACCGCGGACGGATCGAGGTCGGCGGGCGTCGGCATGGCGCTCCCGGGCAGCTGCACGGCGGCGGCGCCATGGGCAACAGCGGCGGACAACGCCGCCCGGCCCGTGCCGCCCGCGGACAGGAACCCCGCGAGCGAGGCGTCCCCCGCACCGACGTCGCTGCGGACGGCGTCCACCCGCGCCACGGCGAAGTGCGCTCCGGACGGCTCCACCAGCAGCTGTCCGACGGCGCCCAGACTGGCGAGCACCGACCGCGCGCCGAGCTCGCACAGCTCCTGCGCGGCCTTGAGCGCGTCACCGACGGTCGCGAGCGGGTGGCCCACGGCCTCGGCGAGCTCCTGGGCGTTCGGCTTGATCACGTCCGGCCGCTCACCCAGCGCGGCGACGAGCGCCGCACCGGAGGTGTCGAGCGCAATCCGTACGCCGGCCCGATGGCTCCGGGCGACCAGTTCCGCGTACCACTGCGGGGGCAGGCCGCGCGGCAGACTTCCGCAGCAGGCGATCCAGTCCGCGCCCTCCGACCGGGCCCGGACGGCGTCCAGCAGACGTTCGGCCTCGGCAGGGGTGATCTCGGGTCCCGCCGCGTTGACCTTGGTGAGCGTGCCGTCGGGTTCGACGAGAGTGATGTTGATACGGGTGCTGGCGGCGATCGGCACCCCGGCGGCCTCGATGCCGTGTTCTCCGAGCAGCCGGGCCAGCAACGCGCCCTCGGGCCCGCCCAACGGTGCGACGGCCACCGTGCGGTGCCCGGCGGCGGCTACCGCGCGCGAGACGTTGACGCCCTTGCCACCGGGGTCGACACGGTCCGCGGTGGCCCGCAGAACGGCGCCACGGGTGAGCCCGGGCAGTTCGTACGTGCGGTCCAGGCTCGGGTTGGGGGTGACGGTGAGGATCATGCGCGTACCACTTCCGTGCCCTGGCTCTCGATGGCCCGGGCGTCCTCGGGGCTCAGCCCCGTATCGGTGATCAGCAGGTCGACGTGGGAGAGGTCGCCGAAGCGTGCGAAGTGCTCCTGACCGGACTTGCCCGAGTCGGCGAGGAGCACCACCCTGCGGGCCGCCGCGATCACGGCACGCTTCACGGCCGCCTCGGCCAGGTCAGGGGTGGTCAGGCCGGACTCGGGGGAAAAACCGTTCGTGGCGAGGAAGACGACGTCCGCCTTGATCTCTGCGTACGCGCTCAGCGCCCAGGCGTCGACAGCCGCGCGGGTGCGGTGCCGGACCCTGCCGCCGACCAGGTGCAGTGCGATCCCCGGGTGATCGGAGAGGCGGGCGGCCACCGGCAGGGCATGGGTGACCACGGTGAGACGGGAGTCGATGGGGACGGCGGCCGCCAGCCTGACGGTCGTCGTCCCGGCATCGATGATGATGTTGCCCTCGGCCGGGAGCTCGCCCAGCGCGGCGGTGGCGATGCGGTCCTTCTCATCGGCCGCGACCGTGTCGCGCTCGGCGAGATCCGGCTCGAAACCGAGCCGCCCGGCCGGGATCGCGCCACCGTGCACCCGGCGGAGGAGCCCCGCCCGGTCGAGAGCCTTGAGGTCGCGCCGCACCGTTTCCGCGGTCACCTGGAACTGCTCGGCCAGGGACAGCACGTCGACGCGCCCGCTCTCCCCGGCGATGCGGAGGATCTCTTGCTGCCGCTCCGGTGCGTACATGTGGTTACGTTTCCGTTTCATGCCCGAGTCTGTGGGTTCACCGGCAGACTACGGTCGCACTTCAAGAAAGTAAACACACTCGGGCGGGGACTGGGCATGAACGGACTTCGCCCCGGCGGCTGCGGCGGTCCGGAGCCCCTCAGCCCTTGCCGTGCGCCCCGCGTGGACTCAGCGGCCGGGCCAGCAGGGGCGCCCCCAGGACCTGGTGACCGCCGCTCGCCTGCATGCGCACCTCGCCGCGCAGGCTGATCTCCGCCCGCACGATTCCCGTCTCGTCCTCGTAGACCGGGTACCCGCCCGCACCGGAGCGGGCCGTGAGGTGGACGACGACCACGTCGTCCTCGGCGCCGCCCGCCTGGAAGATGAGCTCGTAACTCTCCGGGTAATCCATGACCACCTCCGACCGGGCACGGCAGAAGTCGCTCGCCCGTCAGCTCCATTGTTTCCCACCGGAGCGCACGGCGCTCCGGGGATCATGGCCGGGTGACCGTCCGTGATTGCGGATGCGGAATGGGTGAGGCGGGGCGACCATCATCTGCAAGGGATCGGACGCGTGCTGTCAGCTTCGCACGGCCGCCCGTGACGCCAGGCGTACCGCCGGCGCGATCGGACTTCGTCGGCGCGGGGCCCACGGGCTCCCGGCCGCCCTGTGGAGAGGAACTGCCGTGCTGATGGCCAATCCCGCAACGCTGCGGAATCTCGTCAAGCGCTACGAGACACTGCGAAGCGCCCATGCACGGCTCGGCACTTCCGAGAGCAGCCGTCAACTCGAAGATGTCTCCTACACCCTCTGCGTCACCACCGGAACCAGGACCGTGCCCGACGCCCTGGCTGCCGCGGCGGTTCAGCTGCGCGGCTTCCCGGCGGCCGGATCGCTGGGCCCCGCGCCGGGGGCGGCCGAGGTGCAGCTGACCGCCTGACGCCGCACAGCTCCCGTCAGGAAATGGCGCCGGTTCCGTCGGACCGGCGCCATTCGCCTTGTCCGGACCGCACCGGGCGGGAATCGCGCGACACGCCGAATGGGCGGACGGCACCGTCGATCGGGTGACTCCCACCGGTCGGACAACATGACTGTTCGTGTGGACGGCTAGGCATG
Source organism: Streptomyces sp. NPDC102451 (assembly GCF_044765485.1). Taxonomy (NCBI): domain Bacteria; kingdom Bacillati; phylum Actinomycetota; class Actinomycetes; order Kitasatosporales; family Streptomycetaceae; genus Streptomyces; species Streptomyces sp. NPDC102451. The sequence continues at coordinate 710,216 of NZ_JBIWKD010000002.1, forward strand.
TCAGCATGAGATTTGAGCCCCGCCGAAACAAGACCGTGTCCCCGCGTGCCCGTCGGCTCCGCCTCGCCGGCGGCGTCCTGTGCGCCGCTGCTCTTGCCGCCACCCTCGTGACCGGTTGTGGTCAGGACAGCGGTGACGAGACCGCCGCGGCCACCTCTGAGGCTGCGAAGGTCCTTCCGAAGCAGACGACCAGCCCCTCCGGGACGGCGCAGCTGACCGAGGACCAGGCCAAGCGCAAGGAACTGCTGTCGACCGTGAAGGTCACCTTCGACAAGGCCGCAACGACGGCCGTCGGCGAGGTGTCCGGTGGCAAGCTGACCGACCTGGACCTCGAGGGCCTCGACGACGAGGACGACGCGACCGGCAGCCCGAGCCCGACCGGCAGCCCGACGGGCGGCACCAGCCCGAGCCCGACCGGCAGCGAGAGCCCGGGCGGCACCGGCAGCCCGAGCCCGAGCGGCAGCGCCGGCAGCCCGAAGTGGGTCGCGGAGGTCGCCGAGGAGGACGGAACCGCCCACAACGTGACCATCGACGCGGTGACCGGAAAGGTCCTCGACTCCTCGCCGGACGCCGACCAGAGCGACGCCGACAAGCAGGAGCTGGCGGACCAGATCTCCAAGGCGACGCAGACGCCCCAGCAGGCGGCCAAGGTCGCCACGGACAAGAAGCCCGGCACGGTCACCTCGGCGGGCCTCGACGAGAACGACAGCAACGTTCTGGTCTGGCAGATCGACGTGGTTTCCAAGGACTGGAAGAAGACCACCTTCGACGTGGACGCGGCCAAGGGCACGATCACGGACGAGCAGGTCGACAACGACTGATCACAGCACCGACGGACTCATCGGTGGGGGGGGGGGGGGGGGGGGGCCCCCCCGGGGGGGTTTGCGGGCCGACGGGGGCCGGGGGGACCCCCGCGCGGCCCCGCGGGGGCCCGGGGCGGCCCCCGCGGGCCCCGCGCGCCTC
>NZ_JBIWKD010000002.1:711188-756843 GCF_044765485.1 Streptomyces sp. NPDC102451
TCTTGTAATAAGACACCATTCGACGTGTCGGCGCCCATGGGCACTACCCCGCACGAGCTGGTCCAAACCGAATTACCACCCCCCCCAGGCACACTTGGGGGGCGGACCGCGTCGCGGTCCGCCACCGATGTGTTTTGCCGGCACGCAGGGCCGGCAGGACGCCCTGACCCGGCCCCGGTGTCCCGCGGCTCAGCCTCCGTGCCCCGCGTCCGTCAGATCACGGGTGTAGCGCAGCCCGGGCTTTCCCATCAGTGTGATCGCGCCGGCCTGCACGAACCCGGTACGGGCCAGCACGGCCCTCGAACCCGCGTTGTCCACCGTCGTCCTGGCCCGGAGGACGGTCAGGCCGTACTCCGCGAACGCCGGCGTACACACCTCGCGGACCGCCCATGTGGCCAGGCCCCGGCCCGTGGCCCGTTCGGCGATCCGGTACCCGAGCTCGGCCGAACCTCCCGCGACGTCGACGAGGTTGATCCGGCCCAGCACGGCCCCGTCACCGTCCGCCAGGATGTGGAAGTGGTGCATCCCCGCCGCCTGCTCCCCGAGCAACTCGGCGAGGCGGGCGTCGAACCCCGCGAAGAATGCGTCCCCCCGGTCGGGGACCGCAGCGGCGAAGAACGCGCGGTTCTCCTCCTCGAAGGCGAGCAGGGCGGGAGCGTGGTCGGCACGCAGACGTTCGAGGACAGCCATCCGGGAACGATATCCGGCACCGGTAGCCGGCGGAGAGCGGTTTTCCGGCTGGGCCCCGGGTTCCGGGACCGCCGTCACGACGGCTCAGGGCGCGATTCCCACGTCCCCGAGGCTGCTCCACTTCCTCTCCTGGGCCCTGGTCATCGCGGGCCAGTGCGTGGCCCCCGCCCGTGGGTTCACCCGCGAGGAGTAGGGGCCGGGACGATGGCCGGGCCGGAAGAAGCACCCGGTCCCGTACGTGTCGTCGAAGGCCGGGCAGGAGGCGGCGACGGAAGCGGGCGTCGGCTTCCGCCCCGACCGCACCCACCCGGACAACGCCGAGAGCGCACTGGCGTACTCCGCCGTGCTGAGCCCGCTGTGCTCGCCCTCCTGGGTGAAGGTCTGCACGAGGTGCCGGTCGCGGTGAGCGCCCTTCAGGCTGTCGGAGTACGCCGTTTCGTGTTCGACGAAGGCGGTGGGGTCGTCGATGGCGTGCATGGTCAGCACGGGGACGGACACCGCCCCGGTCACATCGCTGTCGTACGAGAGGTCACGCCGCGCCGAGGGGTCGGCGGAGAACCGTTCGACCCCGGCGTTCAGCGCCGCGTCGTCGTGCGAACCGCTGTAACGCACATGCTGGTTGCTGAAGGGACTGCGCAGGCCGAGGCGTCGCACGATGTCGCGGAACGTGAAGGTCGAGAAGGAGAGGTGCGACTCGAGGGTGCGCTCGGGGATCTTCGTGACCGCGAGGATGTCGTCCAGGTTCCGCTGCTGAAGGGGCGTCCGGTCCGCCGGAGCCGAGGCATGACCCGTACATTCCTGGAGCCTGGCGCGCAGCCCCGCACCCGTCATGGCCGAATCGTCATGGAGCCCCATCCACAGGGGGTACGACGGCTCCGACGGGCGAGGGTGGTTCCGGCAGTAGTACTGGTAGACGACGCGCAGGTCCACCCGGTAGTCGTAGCCACGTGAACCGCCCGCGAGGACACCGTTCGTGAGCAGGGCGCCGTCATAGGGGGAGCCGGCCCCGGACCCGTACATCTCGATGGTCTTCGCGGCCACGTTCCCGCCCCAGGACTGGCCATGGATCAGCGTGGTGTCCGGACGTCCGAAACTCTTGGTGAACAGCCGGCGCAGATTCTCCGTGTCCGAGGCCGCCATCCTCGTCCCGTAGCCACCGCGACGGTAGGCCGAACCCGCCCAGGCGTAGCCCTGGTCGACCATGACCGACCAGCGCTCCAGGTCGTCGGCGCTGCGCTGCGGATCCGACTCCTCGCCCAGGTCGGGGCCGCCGTGGGCGTGCATGACCAGCGTTCCGTTCCATGCGTGAGGGACGGCCACGGTGTAGTGGGCGCCGCGGGGGCCCTGCCCGGCGTAGCAGGTCGCCTTCGGGGCCAATTCCGCCGGGCAGGGGACCGCGTCCGGCGCTCCGGCCGCCGCCGACGGCTGGGCGGGGCCGATGAGGCCGGCGGCGAGAATGCCCGCCGCGCAGCCTGCCGTCACCGTCGACAGCCTTCCGCGCCGACGCCGCCGCATGAGAAAAGCGAACACGGTAGTGCCTCCTGGCCTCTCGCTCCGGTGCGTGCCGGGCTTCTCGCTCCTGTGCATGCCGGCCGATGCTAGTTACGCCCGTCTCATTCACCAGGGGTCTCGTCATTGCGTTCATATCGTTTACCGTCGGGCCTTCCTGGTGCGTACATCAGTACGAACAGTGACCTCGGCCCTTCGTGCACGTTGTACAGGGCATGGCCTCTTCCTCTCCCAGCTCGCCCCCCGCCCCGGCCGTGCCGGTGGTGAAGCCGAAGCCCTTCCTGCTGACACCCAGTCAGGGAGAAGCCGCCCGTACGCTCCTGGCCTACGTGGGCTCGCTGCCGCTGAAGGGAGCCGACGCACAGCTCCTCGCAGCCGTCGTCACCATCCGGGCAGCCCGGAGCGGAGTCGGCAACCTCACCGGCCAGGACCTGCGTTCGCTGCGCCTGGCCGACCCGGAGGGCGCCGTCACCTCCTTCGCCGCTCTGGGCTGGCAGGGTCAGGAGGCCCTGCTCGGCGAGGATCTCGTCACCCCTGTGGGGGTCGTCGTGCCTGACCTCGCCGGCCGGCCGGGCTCCCGGCTGCCCTTCGGCAAGGTGATGCGGTCCAGGGTCTCGGGATGGACCATCCGGACCCTGTCCGCCAAGCCGGTCAAGAAGACCTCGACCGCCGCTCGGCTGGCCGCGCTGTTCCTCGCGGCCCACGGCCCGGCCGACGAGCACGGCACGCTCCCGGCACACCTGCCCGACGACTGCCGGGCCGCTCTGCCCGAACTGCTCGCCAAGGGCTTCCTGCAGGAGCTCGACGGCGACCGGTATCTGCTGTCCGAAGCCGTGCGGCATCTGTCCGGAGTGCGCCCCCCGTCCGACACCCCGGCGGGCACGAGCGACGAACCCGACGCGGAACAGCTGAGCTGGGACGAATGGAAGGACCGGGCGAGCGTGGCACTGCGCCGGCACGTCGAAGCGGTCGAGAGCTGCGCCGAGTGCTCCCTGTCCACGGCCAGGGTCTCGGAGGCGTTCATGCGTACGGCGGTTCCTGCCCAGTTCGAGGAGAAGGTGCGCAGGGCGCACAGTGCCTGGGAGGTCAAGTTCCCCGACCAGGGGCCTGCCGCCGCCGAGTTCGCCGCCGAGTTCCGTGCCGCGCACGGTCATGGACCATCCGTCAAGCAGTTCTGCAGGGCGATGGGATGGGGAAAGATGTCGCGCGAGCTGAGGATGTACGTCATCCGCCGGCTGATCGCCGACGGGTGGCTGATGAACACCGATCCGGTGCCGTGGACCCTGCGCCCGGGGAGGGCCGCCCGCGCCGGTACGTCCGGAACGAGGACTGCGGCCGTACGCCCACGCTGAGTGCTGCTCCGTGCCGCGAACCCGGTGCGCCCGCAGGGTTCAAGATGATTGTGATGGGCATGTCAGGCGTATCGCGCGTGCCCCCCACAGCCACGCGCCGACCGGGAGGACGCAGTGAAAAGCAGCGCACCGATCCGCAAGGCCGCTCTCGTCGTGACCAGTGCCGTCGCTCTGGTCGTCGCCTCCGCGAGCAGCGCGCTCGCCGCCCCGCCGGCCGCGCTGCCGGCGAACGCGGACGCGCTGGAGCAGACATTCCAGCCGGCGTTCGACTACGACACGGACGGCTGCTACCCCACGCCGGCGATCGGCCCCGACGGAACGATCGCCGCCGGTCTCAACACCACCGGAGCGGTCAACGGCAGTTGCCACGACGCCGTGGACCTGGACAACACCAACGGCTATGCCCGGTCCACCTGCAACAACGGCTGGTGCGCGGTCATGTACGGGCTCTACTTCGAGAAGGACCAGGCAGTGGCCGGCAGCGGGCTCGGCGGGCACCGGCACGACTGGGAACACGTCGTGGTGTGGATCAAGGACAACGAGGCCCGCTACGTGTCCACCTCCGCCCACGGCGACTTCGACGTCTACGCCGGCGACCGGATCCGATGGGACGGAACCCACCCCAAGATCGTCTATCACAAGGACGGTGTGAGCACCCACTGCTTCCGCCCCGCGAACTCCAACGACGAGCCGCCGGAGAACCACTACCACGAGTGGCGTTTCCCGGCCCTCGTCGGCTGGAACGGCTACCCCGCCGGCCTGAGGGACAAGCTGGTGCAGGCGGACTTCGGGAGTGCTGTCTTCGGTCTCAAGGACGGCAATTTCGCCGCCCATCTGCAAAAGGCCCTCCCGGCCGGAATCCCCTTCGACCCCAACGCCTGACGTAGGAGGGCGGCTGATGCCGCGCGCCCGCGCCGCTCGGCGCGGGCGGGTGGCCGCTGCACCTGCTCTGGCGAGATGTCAGCGGGCGGACAGCTCCGAAGGTGCCTCCTGCACCACCCATCCGTTGCCGTCCGGGTCGGCGAAGGACATGAACGAGTTCCAGGTGTCCCCCTTGCCCTCCTCCCAGCCCGTCGCGCCGACATGCCGGATCGGGGAGACATCCACACCCCGGCCCACCAGCTCCTCGCGTGCCGCCTCGATGTCCGTCACGCAGACCTGGAGACCCTGCAGAGTGCCGGGTGCCATGGCCTTCTCACCGGGGAAAGCGGGCATCCCCCTGAGCATCGCGATCGAACACCGCGACCCCGGCGGAGTCATCTGGATGATGCGCATACCGGGAGCGACCTCGTCGTCCAGGTCCAGCTTGAAGCCGGCCTTCTCGGTGTAGAACGCCTTCGCCCGGTCCATGTCGGTGACGGGGACCGGGATGACCTCGAGTGTCCAGTTCATGAAGCCTCCTCAGCAGAGCCAGTACGCCTGGCCGGTCGGATCCCATTCGGTGGACCCGGGACGCCGGGGCGCCCCGGCGAACCCCGAAGGAGGTCCACCGTCACCCGGGGAGGGGGCGGCGCGCACGCCGAAACGCATGCGGAGCCCGCACTGTGACCGTTTGCCCCGCCGATGTCCCGCACGTCGCCGAAGCGGCAGCCCGGTCGATGCGGACGGAGGTCCAGTGCCGCGGCAGCCAAGGTTTCGCCCCGTCGCGACCCTGGCTGCCGCGGCCCTAGGTCGCCGCCTGTGAGCTGTCCCGGAAGCCACCCCATCCGTGCCAGCGGTCGATCTCGATCCAGGCGTTGACCCGGGCGCGTTCACGGTCCGCGTACGGCTGTCCGAGGTACTGCTGGGACAGCCGGTCGATACCGGCAAGCCCCTCGTCGTCGTTCATCTCGACGACGTGCCCGATCAGGGTCACATGGGTGTACCAGTCGGAGTCGTCGAGCACCGTCAGCGTGACACGGGGATCCCGGCGCAGATGGTCCAGGCGCTTGCGGCCCTCGTCCATGTTGACCAGTACCCGGCCGTCGTCCCAGAGGTACCAGGTGGCCGTCGACACAGGCTGTCCGTCCGAACGAAGGGTGGCGATCACCGCCGGGTTGGGCTTGCGCAGCATGGCGACCGCGGCGTCGGGGAGGGGCGGCTTCGACATGTTCTCTCCTCTGTCTCGTGCTGCGCCCGCCCTGGGGTGGTGAACCACACCGGGTGATTCGGAGGGCGCGCCTCCACGCTGCCACACGAGGTGAGCGGCGGCCCGTACCGCCCCACGCTGCGCGTCCACGGCGAGCAGCGGCACGGCTCACCGGCCCGGGGCCGCGACTGCCGGATGTGAGCGGCACATTGCGGTCGCGTGGCGGCGTACGGGAAATCGTCGACACCGGGGGACGGCCGCTGCACTGTGGATCTCCGTAGACAGCGCTTTCTGTGATCGGAGGACCCACCATGCACCCCGTCCGCTCCGGACGCCGCAGAATCGCGGCGGCGAGTGCCGTGGCCGCTCTCGCCGGCCTGCTCGCTGCCCCCACCGCACACGGCGCCCCCGACACCGACCGGACCGCGGATGCGCAGCCCCGGAGGATCCTGGAGAACCTCGACAGGGGCCTCGTCGCCGTCCCTTCGGGCCGAGGCGCCTTCCTCAGCTGGCGCCTGCTCGGCACGGAGTACGGATCGGACATCGCCTTCAACGTCTACCGGGGCGGCAAGCGCCTCAATCACCGGCCGGTCACCTCGTCGACCACGTACCAGGACGACAGCCGGGGGCGCGGTGCCTACACCGTGCGCGCGGTCGTGGACGGCCGGGAGAGGAAGCCGAGCGGAGGCGCGCTGGACCTCGACAAGGGCTACGCCGAGATACCCCTGGCCGAAGCCGGCGGATACACCGTGCAGCACGCCTGGCCCGGCGACCTCGACGGGGACGGCCGCTACGAACTCGTGGTCAGCCGGTTGTCCGGAACACGGGACCGGCCGGACCTCCTGGAGGCCTACACCCTCACCGGCGAGCGCCTGTGGCGGATCGACCAAGGCCCGGGGTCGTACAACCAGGTCTCCGGCAACGGCGCCAACGACCCCGCCCCGGCCGCGATCAGCGGTTCCACCGCCATCGGTGGTTTCCGCAACGACGACAACGTCACCGTCTACGACCTGGACAGCGACGGCCGGGCGGAGGTGCTCGTCCACACCGCGGACGGCACTACCTTCGCCGACGGCGGCAGTGTCGAAGCGGAGTCGCCCGCCGACCAGTTCGTCTCCGTCGTCGACGGCGCGACGGGCACCGAGCGCACACGGCAGCCGGTACCCGGCGACTTCACCGCCGACGGGCCCTCCGGCGGCCAGTTCGGCATCGCCTACCTCGACGGCGTCCACCCGAGCCTGGTCACCAAACTCGTCACCCGCGTGGGCGCCAAGCGCGGAGCCTTCCGCACGCTGATCCAGACCTGGGACTTCGACGGCCGCGAGCTGAAGCGGAACTGGAAGTACGTCGTGCCGCCCGACAGCGGGGCCACGAGCTTCCACCAGATACGCACCGTCGACGTCGACCAGGACGGGAAGGACGACATCGCCGACGGCAACTACGTCGTCAACAGCGACGGCACCCTGCGCTACGTCGTCGACGGCGCGGGCCACGGCGACCGCTTCCACATCGCCGATCTGGACCCGGCGAGGCCGGGCCTGGAGGGGTTCGCCATCCAGCAGTCGGAACTCGGCGTCGTGTCCCGCTTCCCCTGGTACTACTACGACGCCGACACCGGTGAACGGCTCGTGACGGGAGAGCACCCCGCCGACCCGGCGAGCGAGGCCGACCTCGACGTCGGCCGGGGCACCGCGGCCGACATCGACCCCCGCCACCCGGGCCTCGAGTACTGGACCTCCACCGCCGACGTCACCGCACCGGGCGCAGGCGTCCGTAACGTGCGGGACGGCAAGGTGTCCGGCACCACACCCAGTGTCAACTTCCGCATCTGGTGGGACGGGGACAAGGGAGCCGAACTTCTCGACGGCACGCACGTGGAGAAGTGGAACCCCGCCGCCGAGACCACCGGACGTGTGTTCGACCTCGCCGGAGTGGTCCCGGCTGCCCGCAACGCCACCCCCTTCTACGGGGACGTCCTGGGTGACTGGCGTGAGGAGATCCTCGCGGAGACCGACGACCACACGGCCCTGCGCCTCTACACCACCACCGAGCCCACCTCCACCCGCCTCTACACCCTGGCCCACAACCCCGCCTACCGGCTCGGCTGGACCGTACGCGGTTACCTCCAGTCCACGTTCACGGACTACCACCTCGGCTACGGCTCGAAGAACCCGCGCCGCCCCGCGATCCGGACGGACACCGGCCCGGACCGCGCCTGGACCCCGATCGCACGGGACACCTTCCGCTCCGGCACCGGCCGGTGGACCTCCGAGCTCCAGGACGGCGGAAGCGTGACGGCCGTGGACGGCGTGCTCGACATCGACGTACCGAGCGGGGCGACGGTGTGGTTCGAGCGCAGGCTCAGCGGGCCGTACGAGATCGAGTACACGGCCACCGCCGTGTCCGAGGGTGGCGCCAACGACAGGGTGTCCGACCTCAACAACTTCTGGAACGCCACGGACGTCCGCTCACCCCGCGACCTCTTCGCCACCGTGCGCGGCGGCGCCCTGGCGGAGTACGACCACCTGAAGACCTACTACGTCGGCTACGGGGCCAACTCCAACACCACGTCCCGCTTGCGCCGTTACGTCGGTGAGGCGGGCAACCGCCCCCTCGTGCTCGACTACACGGCTCCTCTGCTGACGGCCGGCGAGCCGAACCGTGTCCGGATCGTCTCGGACGGCTCGACCGTGCAGTGGTGGAACAACGGCCGGCTTGTGTTCGACCATCAGGACCCGGAGCCGTACACCAGTGGTCACTTCGCGTTCCGGACGGTCACCAGCCACTTCAGGATCAGCGACTTCACGGTCTGGCGCCCGCCCACGCGCGGGTGAAGGGCTCCCCGGCGCCGTCTCACGGAGGCGGATTGTCGGTGGTGGCTGTGATGCTGGGGTCATGGACGAACTGATGAGGCGCCGCGTCTACGGCGCCGACCACGACGACCCCGATCCCGGACCCCGGCCCGGGCACGTCTACGTGGAACTGGTGGGCGGCCCGCTGGACGGGCTGCTCCTGGACGTGACCGGCTGGCCCGAGGAGCGCCTGGCGGTGGGCGCCGCCCTCGGCACGGAGCTCGGGAAGTTCGGCGCGGGAGGACGCGCCGTGTACGGACCGGTGGCCGCCGACCCGAGTCACTGGGCCTGGGAGGCGGACAGCCCCTGAGCTGTCCGCCTCCCGAGGCCTCGCCCTGCCCACGCCGGCCCCCGCAGCCGGCGTCCTGCGCGGGGCCCTCGATGGTCACGCCGGATCATCGCGTACAGCTCAACCTTCGGCGGGCGGTCCCGCGCGGTGGCCGGTGGAGAGGACGAGGAGGCCGCCCAGGACCGCGCACGCCATCAGAGCGGTGGCGAAGACGGTCGTCGCGGTGGCCAGTCCCATCGCATCGCTGAGGTAGCCGGCCGTGACGGGAAGGATGCCGGCCGGCACATAACCGCCCACGTTCAGAGCCGCGTTGGCCTCGGCGAGCCGGTGCGGGGGCACGGTGGAGTTGAGGAGTGACAGCCCTCCGAGCTGCCCCATGCCCTGGCCCGCACCGGCAAGGAGGGCGGCGGTGACGAGCAGCGGGACCGAGGAGGTGCGTACGGCGGTGATGAGCGCGACCGTGCCGAGCACGATGCTCACGGCCCCCGCCGCGAGGATCGTGCGTGTCCGCAGTCGCCGGACCGCGAACTGCACACCTGTCGCGGCGAGGAACATGGAGAAGGCCATGGCTCCGGCGGTGATCCGGCTGGTGGTGCCGAGCAGGCCGGTGAGCAGCGACGGTCCGAGGGAGAGCACGAACGAGGTGGCGGTGATCCCGGGGGCGAACACAGCCATACCGTGGACGAGTTGCAGGCGGGTGCCGGCCGGCACCACCGGAATGCGCACCCAGGTCCCCTTCACGGTTGCGGTTCGATGCCGTAGGGGCATCCGCAGTACCGCGAGGAACGCTGTGGCCAGGAGTGCGATCTCGAGGACGAAGACGGTGACCGTCGGCGCGGGAGCCGCTTCGGAGAGCACGCCCGCAAGCAGCGGTCCCAGTCCCGCGCCGAAGACCATGGCGGACGAGGCGAGAAGTGCGGCGAGCCGCCTGCGTCCCTCTCCCGCCACGTCCGTCACGGCGGCCATCCCCGCGGACACGACGGCCCCGACGGCGATCCCGCTGAACAGGCGGGCCACGACCAGAGCGGGGACCGTGGTGGCGGTCGCGAAGATGAGGCAGGCCGCCATGCCCAGGGCGAGCGCGGGCAGCAGGACGGGCTTGCGCCCGATTCGGTCGGACACGACCCCCGAGACCAGCAGGGAACCGAGCAGACCGAGGATGTAGAAGGCGAAGATCACCGTGAGCGTGCCCTGGGAGAAGCCGATCTCGCGCTGCCACAGGACGTACAGCGGGGTCGCCGCGTTGGACAGCACGAAGACCGCTGTGACGGGCCAGGCCGCCAGCCAGATCCACCGGACGGGCGTGAGGGGCGTACCAGCGTCCCCCGGGGCCTCCGTTCCGGCGTGCTGCGGGCCTCCCGCCGTCCCGGCGGCCACCACTCCTCGACTTTCAGGCATGACTGAACCCCTCCGAAGTGCCAGTACGAGTCGAGTCGAACTTAGCATGCAGTACGATTGAACTCGTACAGCGAATGCAGTGAGTTCAGCTTGTGAGGAGTTGGTCATGGCTTCAACGGCGCCCCCGGCACAGGTCGTCAAAACCCTGCCGGAACCTGCGGATCTGCCCAGCCCGCTGCCCGAGCCGGCGGTCGACGACCTGCGGCTGGAGGCGGTGCTGGGTGCACTCAGTGATCCGCTGCGTCTGCGCATCGTGCGCAAACTCCTCCTGGAGTCGGAGCGGTTCGACCACTCCTGCGGATGGTTCGGCCTCGACCGCCCCAAATCCTCGCTCACGCACCACTTCAAGGCCTTGCGCGAGGCGGGCGTCACGAGGCAGCGGCAGTACGGCCTGGAGCGCCGGAGCCATGTGCGTATCGACGACCTCGACGCCCGCTTCCCCGGCCTGCTGGACCTCGTCGCGGCCTGGGTGCCGGACGCCCCCTGAGGGCGGGGCCGCAATTCAGGGTCCGCCCGGCCGTCGCCCTCGTTATCATCGGCTTCATGAGCGTCGAGCCCTCGAACCCCGTCCCCCTGCGCGCCTCCGACGCGGACCGTGAGGCGGTGGTGGCGGAGCTGCAGGAAGCTGCGGCCGACGGGCGTATCGACCTCGACGAGCTCGGTGCGCGGCTGGAAGTGGCCCTGGCTGCCAGGACGCATGTCGAGCTGGCGCCCCTCACCGCCGACCTGCTGCCTGCCATGCCGCCGGCTCAGCCGCTGGTCCTCAAGGGTGGGTTTGCTGGTGCGGTGCGGGAGGGGGTGTGGCGGGTGCCCGAGCGGATCAGTGCGTACGGCGGTCTGGGCGGCGCCAAGATCGACTTCACCCGGGTCGAGTGCCGACTGCGCGTGGTGGAGATCGAGGTGGACGGTCAGACCGGTGGTGTCGAGGTCGTCGTCCCTGACGGGTGGGTGGTGGAAATGGGGGAGTTGGACCCCGGACTCGCCGGCCTGCGGAACAGGACCACCGCCGAGAAGCTCCCGGGCACGCCCCTGATTCGGTTGACCGGCACCTGTGGGATGGGTGGGGTGACGGTTCGCCACCCCAAACGCGGTGAACGCCGCAAGCTGCTGCGGGAGAGCCGGTGAGTGAGGGGCCTGTCGTCGACGGGAAGGCCCGGGCGGTGCGGCTGCCCGGACCGCCTCAGCAGGTCACCGTGTTCTGAAGCTGTTCGCGGTGGGCTCGGGCCGTGGAGATGAGCTCGTCGAGCGCGTCCCGGGTGGCCGCGAGGTCGGTGATGTGCCGGTTGAGCCGGTCGCGCTCCTGCATCATCCGCCCGAGTGCGGCGTCGGAGTTGTCCTGGCTCGGTTCGTCGACGCAGGGGAGGAGTTCGATGATGGTGCGGCTGGAGAGGCCTGCCGCGTACAGCCGTTGGATGAATCCGACCCGCTCGGCCTGATCCACCGTGTAATGGCGCTGCCCGCTGCTGCTCCGGGTACTGGAGAGCAGCCCTTGCTCCTCGTAGTAACGCAGTGAACGGACACTGGCCCCCGTCAGTGATGCGAGCTCCCCGATCCGCATGGGCCCTCCCCGTGTGCTGTGGTGTGCGTCACAGCCCTTGCCTCTGACATTGATGTGAGGTTTTAGCGTAATCGATGTACCCGGAAGCCGGGCACGAAGTCGACGCAAGGGGAATTTCGACATGACGGGCCTTTTCCACAGCTACCAGCTCGGTGACCTGAATCTGCCCAACCGGGTGGTGATGGCCCCGATGACGCGAGTCCGTGCTGCGGCGGGCGGCCTCGCGACCCCGTCGATGGCCACCTACTACGCCCAGCGCGCCACGGCCGGACTCATCGTGAGCGAGGGCGTGCAGCCGAGCCTGATCGGGCAGTCCAATCCCGGTACACCGGGACTGCACACCGACGAGCAGGTGGCCGCATGGCGGCAGGTGACGTCCGCGGTGCACACGAACGGCGGACGGATCTTCGCGCAGATCATGCACGGCGGCCGGGTGTCGCACCCGGACACCACCGGTATGCAGCCGGTCGGCCCCTCCGCGGTGCCCGCCGTGGGTGATGTGTTCACCCCCACGGGCCCCCAGCCCGCTCCGGTCCCGCGTGCCCTGGAGACCGCAGAGGTGGGGGAGCACGCCCTGGCGTACGCGAACGCCGCCCGCCGTGCCGTCGACGCGGGCTTCGACGGGGTGGAACTGCACGGTGCCAACGGCTACCTGATCTCACAGTTCCTCTCGTCCGACGCCAACCTGCGTACGGATGTCTACGGTGGTTCGGTGGCCAACCGGATCCGGTTCGCCGTGGAGGCGGTCTCCGCGACGGTGCAGGCGGTCGGAGGAGCGAGGACCGGCATACGGCTGTCCCCGGGCGGCGGTTTCTGGGGCGTGACGGAGACCGACGCCCTCGAACTCAACACGGCACTGCTGGCCGAACTGGCACGGCTGGAGGTGGCCTACGTACATCTGGAGGCCACGGTCGACGAGGAAGTGCTGCTGGGTCTGCGGCGGGCCTGGCCGGGTACCTTGATCATGAATCCCGTGTTCCCCATGGGGCCTAAGCAGACCGGCCCCGCCGAAGCGGATCACTGGCTCGCACTGGGGGCAGACCTGATCGGCTTCGGCCGTGCGTTCATCGCCAACCCCGACCTCGTGGAGCGGCTGCGCTCCCGGCTGCCGATCGCTCCGGTCGATGATGCAACGTACTACCAGGGGGGCGACGCCGGATACCTGACCTACCCGGCCTACCAGTACACCGCCTGACGCCGGCAGCCTTGCGGGTCGGGTGATCCGGTCGCGCGCCGCTTTCTCCCGCAGCCTCCACCGACGCGGCACGGTGTCAGGGGGTGGTGGGGATGGCCAAGGCCAGGCTGACCACATAGCGCTCCTCGACCGTCCCGTGCGGGAAGACCTCGGTCAGGATCTCCCGTTCCTCGGCAAGGAACGCGGCGGTGGCTTCCCCGCCGAGGACGAGGAAGTCGGAGTAGGTGGCGAGGTTCGCGAGATGCGTTTCGAGCGGGACGCTTCTGGACCACGTGATCTGCCGCTCGGCGAAGGAGAGTTCCGGCGGCAGGCCTCGGAACCGGGCAGTCGGGTCGGGCTCGTCGCCCTCGGCGCCGAAGAGCCGGCGCAGACGGGCGTCCTGGTCGGCCGTCCAGCCGACCGCGCTGTCCGAGTCGTTCCACCAGAGGGCGAGTGCTCCGCCTCGGCGAAGCACTCGCAGGGCCTCCGGTACGGACTCACACCGGTCGGTCCAGTGCCAGCTCTGGGCATAGGTGAGGATGTCGATGGACCCGGAGGCGAGCGGCAGGTGGTTCCCGTCGCCACGCACGACGGGGACGCCCGGAAGGCCGAGGCGGAACTGCTTCGCCATGGCAGCGCCCGGCTCGACCGCCAGGACGCGCGCACCGCGGGCATGGAGGTGCGTGGTCGCGAGCCCCGTGCCTGCGCCGATGTCGGCGACGTCCGCGCCGCTCAGCGGGCGACCAGCCAGTTCCTCGACCGCGTCGAACAGCGCGGGCGGATAGGAAGGCCGGTACGCGGCGTACTCGGGGGCTGCCCTGTCGAAGGAACGGGCATGCGCAGTGGTCGTCATACGGTGATCCTCGCCAATCCCGAGGCAGCAGGGGCAGGAATGGGCCAAAACTCTCGCTCCACGGGCAGGTGCCGCCCAAGGTCTGCGAAGCCCGCCCCCCGCCGGTCGCCCAGCCGGTCCTCCCGGAACAGCAGGGCCGTCACCCGACCGGCCTGATCCACGTACGCGGGGGCACACGGGTTCCAACGACAAGAAGGAGCTACGCCATGCTGGGTATTGCCGCAGCCGTACTGTTCTTCATCGCCTTTCTGATCAACGCCGCCGACATAGCGACCAACGACGTCTTCGCTTCGACGAACATCATGCTGCTCGGCCTCGTCGCGCTGGCGTTGCATGTGGCAGGCATCGGGAACGGACGGCGCGTCGGCCGACGGTGACGCCTGCCCGGCAGGCCGCCCACCCGGGGTCGCACACGCAGGGGCTCGGCTGCCGAGGACAATGTGCCCATGCGTATCCGACCGGTGGACATCGACGAGCTTCCGCTCCTGCAGGACATCGAGCGGGCTGCCGGGCAGTGCTTCCGGGACATCGGCATGCCCGAGATCGCTGAGGACGAGCCGCTCCTGGCCGGCGAACTGGCGTGCTACCGGGGGAGTGGGCTGGCCTGGGTCGCCGTCGATCCCGCAGACGTTCCGGTGGCCTACCTCATCGCCGAGCACGTGGACGGGAACCTCCACGTCGAGCAGGTCTCGGTGCACCCCGACCACGCGCGCCGCGCGGTCGGACGCTCGTTGCTCGACCATCTCGCGGCACATGCCGCGGCGGGCGGTGTCCCCGCCCTCACTCTCACCACGTTCGCCGATGTCCCCTGGAACGCGCCCTACTACGCGCGCTGCGGATTCCACCTGCTCGACGACACCGGACTCGGTCCGGGGCTGCGGGAGATCCGACGAACCGAGGCCGCCCACGGCCTGGACCGATGGCCAAGGGTCTGCATGCGCCGGGAGCTGTGATCCGGCGTGCCCGGTGTCCCGCGGCGTGGAGCGTGAGGCGGGAGGCTCCGGTCCGGCAAATCACCCTTGCGGGTGAGGAGTTGAGTGCTCGGGAGCAAGTGGGTGAAGACTGTCTGCATGCGGGTGACGGCCGGCAGGGTGCGGCACATCCGGGATCGCGGCACGGCCTGGACGGGAGCCGGACCCGCCCCGTTGTTTCACCGGGCTTCATCGAATCGAGTGGACGAGGGACATGGCGGAGTACGAGATCACGACTGCCGGCATCCGGGAGATGGCGAGGTTCCTGGAGTGGGCCGCCGACGAGCAGTGGAACCCGGGCAAGTCCGACCACCTCCCCTTCCACGCCGCCGACCCGCACGGGTTTCTCCTGGGAAGGCTGGACGATGAACCCGTCACCTCCATTTCCGCCGTACGGTACGGAGCGGATTTCGGCTTCATCGGGTTCTACATCGCCCGCCCCCGGGTCCGCGGCCAGGGATACGGGATCCAGGCGTGGCAGGTGGCCATGAAACGCCTGGACGGCCGCAACGTGGGCCTCGACGGAGTGGTCGACCAGCAGGACAACTACCGCAAGTCCGGGTTCCGTACGGCCTGGACCCACATCCGGTACGCGGGAACGCCGAGTGGCGAGGAGCCCTCCGGAGACATCACGGTCGTGGACGCCGGATCCATCCCCTTCGGCCGGCTGGCCTCCTACGACCGCCGCTTCTTCCCCGCGCGCCGTGACGTCTTTCTCTCCTTGTGGGTGGGTGTGCCCGGCCACACCGCCCTCGTGGCGCTGCGGGACGGTGAACTGAGCGGCTTCGGAGTCGCGCGCCCGGCGGAGTCGGGTGTACGCGTCGGCCCCCTTTACGCCGCGTCCGACGACGTCGCTCTGGCCCTGCTGAACAGTCTGTCGGCAGAGCATCAGGGGGCGCCGGTGGCCCTGGACGTGCCCGACGTCAACGGGGTGGCGATCCGGCTGATGGAGCGCCTAGGACTCGAACCGACCTTCGAGTGCGCCCGGATGTACACCAGGGACGTCCCCGAAGTCGACATGGCCGGCATCTTCGCCGCGACCACCATCGAACTGGGATAGCCCCTCGCCGGCCGCCGTGCCGGAGCGGCCCGGACGGGGACGGGCCACGCCGTCCCCGAGAGCGGCCCCCTACAACTCGTCGGCGAACACCTTTGCCAGCTCCCGCCATTCGGCGCGCGGCAGGCCGCCGCCACCCTCGTCGGCGGTGAGCACCTGGAGCGCCACGTGGTCTGCGCCGGCGTCGAGATACTCCTGGGTCCGGGTCCTCACACGCTCGGCGTCACCCAGGGCGAAGAGCGCGTCGAGGAGCCGGACGCTGCCGCCGCCGTCGAAGTCGCTCTCCGCGAACCCCAGGCGCAGCAAGTTGTCGGTGTAGTTGGGCAGCTTGAGGTACATCGACAGCATGGTGCGCGCGGTCGTGCGTGCGCGGTCGGCGTCGCTGTCGAGCACCACCGACAGCTCCGGTGCGAGCAACGCGTCGGGGCCGAGTGCCGTACGTGCCTCCGCGGTGTGCTCCGCGGTGACGAGATAAGGGTGTGCTCCCCGTGCCCGGTCGGTGGCGAGCTTCAGCATCTTCGGGCCGAGCGCGGCGAGGACCCGGCTACCGGGGCCCACCGGCGGGGTCGCTGCGTCGAGCGCGTCGAGGTAGGCGACCATCGCGCTGTACGGCTTCTCGTACTGCGGCACCATCGGACCGTGGCTGACGCCCAGGCCCAGCACGAACCGCCCGCGCGAGCCGGCGCCGATCGCACCGATCCGCGCCGCCACATCCTCGGCGGAGTGGTCCCAGATACTCAGGATGCCGGTGGCCACGGTGACCGTGCGGGTGGCGGCGAGGACAGCTGCGGCGTCCTCGACCGAAGGACTGCCACCGATCCAGAGCGTGCCGTACTTCAGCTCTTCGAGCTCGGCGACCGCCTCCGCGATCGCTTCTCTGCCCGCGTCGTCCGTACGCGACCCGTGCAGGGAGCCGCTCCAGATGCCGATCCGTCCGAATGCCTCGCGCGTCTCAGAACTCATGGTGAGGTCAACAGCGGCCCGACCCTGCTATTCCCACCCGGAAAGGAGTTCACCCGAACGGGGTCAAGGGGGCTTCCTCGGGAGTGACCGTTCCACGTACGTTCATGGTGTCCTCGCTGTGGAGCCTCGTGCGGGCCGGATCCCCAGGATTGGCTTCGCGGCGTCCAGCTCGACGCAACAGACGAGGCACATATGTCCCTGAGGCACGCAGTCGCCGGCCTGGCCCTTCTTCCCGTGCTCGCCGTTCCGGCGACCGCGCAGGCGGCCACGGCTCCCCAGAAGCACCAACCCCCCGTTCGCAGGGCCGTTTTCGACCTGCAGGCCCACCGCGGAGGCCTCGGACTCACCACGGAGGCGTCCATCGAGGGCTTCGCCAAGGCGATACGCCTGGGTGTCAGCACCCTGGAGTTGGACACCCAGATCACCGAGGACCGGAGAGTGGTCGTGACCCACGACCGGCAGGTCAGCGCTCAGAAGTGCAAGGACACCAACCCGTTGACGCCGGGTGACTCGAAGTACCCGTATGTCGGCAAGTACGTCAAGGACCTGACGCTCGCGCAGATCAGGACCATGGACTGCGGCTATCAGCAGCTGCCCGGATTCCCTGAGCAGGAACAGATCAAGGGCCACCGCATGGTCGAACTGAAGGACGTCCTCGACTTGGTGAGGAGTTACGGCGCCAAGCGGATCAAACTGAACATCGAGACGAAGGTGGAGGCCGGAGCGCCCGAGGAGACCGCCCCGCGCAAGCTGTTCGTGCGTCGCGTCCACGAGGAGATCCACCGCTCCGGCATCGAGAAGCAGGTGACCGTCCAGTCCTTCGACTGGGGGGCCTTGAAGGAGATGCACCGGATCGCACCGGCGTACCCGCTGGTGGCGCTGACGAACTACGACTTCCTCCAGGTCGGGAAGCCCGGAGCGTCGCCCTGGCTCGGCGGGATCGACGCCGATGACTACGGCGGGGACTTCGTCGCGGCAGCCGCGTCCGTGCCCGGCGTGACCGCACTGTCCCCGAACTACGGATTCCCGCAGAACGGCACGGTGACGGACCCCGGGTTCCGGTTCTACCCCGACAGGAAGATGGTCCGCGACGCACACCGGCGCGGACTGGAGGTCATCCCCTGGACCTGTGACGATCCGGCCACCGTCGAGGAGCTCATGGACATGGGCGTCGACGGAATCATCACCGATTTCCCCGACCGCGTGCGGGCCGTCATGGCAGCCCGTGGCATGCGGCTGCCCACGTCGTACCCGGAACCGCAGCACTGACGACGGGGACGGCCGGCTCCTGACGCCCTACGGGCGGGCATGGTGCTCGTGGCCGGGCGGCTCGGCCACGAGCCGCTCAGCGGTGGCCGTTCCGCAGCGCTCCTGCGAGCAGGAGCGCGAGCACCCCGGCCAGTGGCACCACCAGGAGGCCCACCCGGAGACTCGTGGCGTCGGTGACGAGCCCGACGATCGGGGGCGAGGCCAGGAAGCCCAGGCGCATGAGCCAGGAGACGATCGCCAGCCCCGAGCCGGGCTTGAGGCCGGGCAGTTCGTCGGCTTCCTGCATGGCAGCCGGGACCAGCGTCGCCACCCCGAACCCGGCTGCCGCGAAGCCCAGGATCGTGCCCGGCACCGAGGGTGCCGCCAGGGCAAGGCCCATGCCGACCGCTGTGATCAGACCGCCCGCTCGGGCCACGGTGCGCTGGCCGAACCGGTCGACGAGCCTGTCGCCGATGATGCGGCCGATGAACTGGGCGCCGACCAGAGCGATGTAGCCGAAGGCTGCCAGCGTCACCGCCGCATGCAGCGAGCCGGACAGATAGAGCGTCGCCCAGGAACTGCCCGCGTCCTCGACCAGGGTGCCGGCCGTCGCGATGAGGACGAGAGCAGCCAGGACGTACGCGGTGCGCCGGCCCCTCGTCTCCGGACCCGCCGCGCGCACCGCAC
Organism: Streptomyces sp. NPDC102451; assembly: GCF_044765485.1. Classification (NCBI taxonomy): domain Bacteria; kingdom Bacillati; phylum Actinomycetota; class Actinomycetes; order Kitasatosporales; family Streptomycetaceae; genus Streptomyces; species Streptomyces sp. NPDC102451. The sequence continues at coordinate 729,858 of NZ_JBIWKD010000002.1, forward strand.
GACGGTCGGTGTCGGGTACGGGGCCGGACTCGCTCTCGGGCCCGGACAGGCAGTACCGCAGAGCGACGCACGCCGCGGCCGCGAACACCAAGGCCGAGACCGTCAGGTGCTGGCCCCTCGAGAGGCCGAGTGCGATCGCCGCGGCGGCCATGGACCCCCCGGCGACGGCGCCGATGGACCAGATCGCGTGGAAGGAGTTGATGATGGAACGCCCGTAGCGACGCTGCACCCTCAGTCCGTGGGCGTTCTGCGCGACATCGGTGACGGCGTCCATCGCCCCGGCCAGGAACAGCGCACCCGCGAACAGTACGACCGAGTCGGCCAGGCCCGCCGCGAGGATGCCGGCGCCGGTCAGCAGGGTGCCCAGCACCGCCGCCCGCGCCGAACCCAGCCGTCGGACGGCCACTCCGGCCGCAAGCCCGGCGGCGATGGCCCCAGCCGGGAACGCAGCGACCGCCAGCCCGTAGACGGTGCTGCTCATGCCCAGGTCGGCTTTGATCTGCGGGTACCGCGGCAGGAGGTTGGCGAAGAGGGCCCCGTTGGTGAAGAACAGCACGGCAACGGCTACCCGGGCCTGCCGTTCGGCCAGGGCGGGCCTGCTCGGCGCTTCAACAGTCATACGGGAACCATATAGGCCGAGCGTACGAACGTACACTCGCTGTCCGTCATGGTCGCCGGACCCCACGCCCGGCCGCGGCGGTCATGTCGACAGGAGGTGCGTGTTCCGCGGGGTGCGGGCCTGGGGACTGGGTGGCGGCAGCGCGGCGGCCAGGGGCGGAGTCCTTGATGCGCAGCTACTTGGCCGCGGCGCCGGCGCCCAGTTCCGCGGCCGGGACGGGGCTGTAGTAGACGGAGCGTCCCTGCTTGGAGCGCTCCAGCAGTCCATGCGCGACGCCTTGCTCGAGCGTGTTGCGCACCACCGTGACCTGGGTCGTGCGCTGGGGGTGAGCCTCGGTCAGGGCCGCGGCCACCTCGGCGGCGGACTTCGGTTCCCTCTGCTCCGAGAGATATCCGGTGACCAGCTCGCGCCACGTCGGCTCCCCGGACTTCTTGGTTGCCCCGGTCTCACCGGCGGCCGTCCGGCGGTCGGCCCGAGTCCGGGACTTCGGTGTGCTGCCGCCCTTCTGCGAGGCGGTGCTGCTCCTGGAGCGGCGAGCCGCCGGGACGGAAGCCGCCGACTTGCCTGCCTTGCCCTTGCTCGCGGCGGGCTTTGCGATCCCCAGCACATCTTGCATCTTGACCAGGATCCGCTCGCCCTCCTCCAACTGGATGAGCTCGTCCTGCAGTCGGGTCAGCTCGCCGCGTGCCCGGTCCTGCTCGCTCCGGTTGGCTGCGAGATCGTCCGTGATCCGCTGTGCATAGTCTGCGCTGATGCCGGATGTAGGAGTATTTTCGGACATGCAGTCCTCGTCTTTCGCTGTGTGTCTCAAACGGCCTATGGCGTGTGATGCTACCGACACCGACGTGGGTAACACCCGGTGGATCCCGAAGCGCCACGGATGTGGGCCCTTTCCGTGCGCTGGATCGAGTGGATCCGGCACGCGTCGCCTTCGGATGCCCGGACCGCCAGGCCTGGGCGACTCTGCGATGTTGGCCCGAAGTTGTGCCTGTCGGGGCGACGGTCAGAAGGGCCGTACGCGAATCGTCCGTGCCCCCTTCCCGAGCAAGGGGGTGACACACATCCGAAGTTCACGCCCAAATCACGCCGTAGGAGTGAGCCGATTCCACCGGACGTACACATCGCGTCGTTGCTCTCTGGTGGGGGCCGGTTTCGCCATGTAGCGTCACTGCCAGATGTCGTGGTTCGCCTGCCTGCCCGCGCTTCGGTGCGGGCGTTTTGCTGGGTCGGTGCGGAACCACGGCACCTTCGGGACCGCGAGGTGCGGGTCCGGATATCAACGGGAAGGCACGAGCATGGCCAGCGGAACCGTCAAGTGGTTCAACGCCGAAAAGGGTTTCGGCTTCATCCAGCAGGACGGCGGCGGGCCGGACGTCTTCGCGCACTACTCCGCCATCAACGCCACGGGCTTCCGCGAGCTCCAGGAAGGCCAGGCCGTGACCTTCGACGTCACCCAGGGCCAGAAGGGCCCGCAGGCGGAGAACATCACGACCGCCTGATCGCGTAGGCCGAGACAGCCCAGGCCCTCGGGGGCGCAGCCGCCCGAGGGCCTGGTGTCCCGCACACGCTCACCTTGCCGGAGATGGCCCCGGCGGCCTCGACGCGACCGTAACCGGTCCGGCATCGGGCGTCGGACCTCCCGGTCCGCCCCGTTCATCGAGGAGGCAGCACGTGGAGTCGGACGACGGTGTGGGTGGCGGCGATCATCAGGCGCAGGTGATCGTGGTGGGTGCGGGGCCCGCCGGTTCGGCTGCGGCGCTCCACCTGGCGCGGGCCGGTGTGGACGTGGTGCTGCTCGAGAAAGGCACCTTTCCCCGCGACAAGGTGTGCGGGGACGGACTCACACCGCGAGGCGTACAGCAGTTGGTGCGCATGGGGGTCGACATCGACGCCCCCGGCTGGATGCGCACCAAAGGTATGCGATGGGTCTGCGGAGGGCGTCAGGTACACATCGACTGGCCTCGTTCCGGCAGCCATCCGGACTTCGGCCTGACCCGCTCCCGCCACGACTTCGACGACATCCTGGCCCGTCAGGCCGTGGCCGCCGGGGCGCGGCTGTGCCTGGAGACGAAGGCGACGGCCCCTCTGACCGACCGCGCCGGACGCATCACCGGCGTGAGCACGGTCGCGGGAGCCGACAAGCAGCCGAAGAACTACCACGCCCCCGTGGTGATCGCCGCGGACGGTGCCTCCGCACGGACCGCCCTCGCCATGGGACTGGAGCGGGACCCGAACAGGCCGATGGCCACCGCCGCCCGCCGCTACTACCGCAGCGAGGCCCGCACCCATGACCCGTACCTGGAGCTCTGGGCCGACCTGCTCTGTTCCCGTACGGGTCGTGACCTGCCGGGATACGGATGGATCTTCCCCCTCGGCGACGGCCGCGTGAATGTCGGCCTGGGCGCCCTGCCGCACCGCGGTCACGGATCGGTGGATCTGCGGGCCACGATGGACCGGTGGCTGACCCGGGTTCCCGACCACTGGGATCTGCGTGAGGAGAACGCCGACTCCCCGCTGCGCAGCGCCGCGCTGCCCATGGGCTTCAACCGCAGGCCTCAGTACCGTCGCGGTCTGCTCCTGGTCGGCGACAGCGCCGGCATGGTCAGTCCATGGAGCGGGGAAGGCATCGTCCAGGCCATGGAGGCGGGGGAGGTCGCGGCCGAGACCGTCGCCCTCGCGCTGCACCGCCCGAGCGGCCCCGGGCGTGAGCAGGCACTCCATCAGTACGCGAGCGAAGTGAACCGCCGCTGGGGGCGCTACTACCGGCTCGGCAACACCGTCGCCGATCTTGTGCTCGCCCGCTACGGCTACCGGCCGCTCCTCAGCCCCCGTGTCATGGCCTCGCCCGCTCTGGTGCACACCCTCGCCCGACTGCTGACGCACGGAAGCGACGCACCGACCGACGACCTGATCGACACCCTCGTCCGAGGCATCGTACGGATGGTCCCGGCGCCGGGCCGGCGCGCCCGAGGCCTGGGCGCGCGGCGCCGCTGACACCTGGACCGAGCGTGCCCCTCGGTGACTTCTGCGCATGTGGGTAGCCGCAAGGAGACGCCAAAACGATGGCGCACCGTGAGGAGCTCTCATGACCACATTTGTGATCACCGTGCCCGGCACATTCGTCACGGACGTCACAGAGACGTCCCGTTCGGCCCTGGAGCGCAAACTGGCCACACAGCACACGGACGTGAGCAAGAGCGAAGGCATCGATCTGCTCAGCCTCAACGATGACGCCACCTTCTCCATCCGGCTGGAGGTCGATGCCGCAGACCGGTACGAGGCGGAACTGGCCGCCGTACGCCTCGTGTCCGCCGCGCTGCGGGAGACGGGATTCGCCGAAAACGATGCACCGCTGGGCCCGCCCGCCGTCACGGGTATCGACAGCGACCTCTGATGGGCCGTCACGGCGAGTCGCAGCGGTGCTCTTGAGGACCTCGCTCCCGTCAACGCTCCGGGCTTCGTCGAGAGGGCCTGCCGGGTGTCACTTGTGGAGGACCTTGGCCACCTCGTTCGCCATCACCTGGTAGCCGGCGTCGTTGGGGTGCAGAGCGTCCTTGAAGGCGTAGGACGTGTTGAGGCGGTCCGGGTCGGAGGGGGCGGCGAGCGCCCTGTCGAAGTCGACATAGGCGTCGAACTCGCCGGAATGCCGGATCCAGTCGTTGACCTCGTTGCTGACCTGCGCAGCGTGCGGGCCCCAGTGGTCCGAGCCCTTGAAGGGCAGCAGAGTCGCTCCGACGACTTCGAGGCCCTTGTCGTGCGCGGCGTGGATCAGCGTGCGGTAGCCGGTGATGAGTTCACGGGACGACACGACAGGGGCGGGCTTGTAGGTGGCAGGCGGATTCGGTCCCTTGGCGGCCTCGCTGAAGCCGATGTCGTTGACCCCTTCGAGGATGACGACCGTGGAGACGCCCGGCGCGTCGAGGACGTCGCGCCTGAAGCGGGCGGTGGCGCGCTCACCGAACCAGGCGGAGTCGTTCAGTACCAGGTTGCCGCCGATGCCCTGGTTGACGACGGGCCTCCCCGTTCGCTCGGCGAGGGCGTCGGAGTACCGGCGGTCGGCGTTGGGCGTGGAGCCGAAGCCGTCGGTGATGGAGTCACCGAAGACGACGACGCCGCCCTCGGCGCCCGTACCTCCGGCGTGGCTCCCGGCTGTCCCGGCACGGAGCCTGTCCTCCGCATCACCGACCTCGATGCCGGAGAGGTAGTACCAGGACTGGGATGTGCTGTCGTACGCGGCGCCCGTCGTATCGGCGCGGTGGTCGCCTTCAGCCCGGTAGGTGTCGGCCCAGCCCTGGGAGTGAAAGGTGGCGGGGCCCGTGGTTCCCGCGAAGTAGAGGGTGACCGTGACCGACTCCAGTCGCTTCAGGTCCAGTTGGACCGTGTCGCTGCGGAGTTCCCCATGGGCCGGGATCCACGTCGACCGCTTGCCGTCGAAGGTGAGGTGGCGGACCGACCCCTCTTCGACGGCCGCGCCCCGGGCGGTGCGGGCGATCACCGCACCCGTGATCCGCAGTGGTGAGGTGCCGTACGTGTTGGAGAGCCGGATTCTGGCGAGGCTGCCGCTCTTGGTGACCCGGACGACCTGGCGTACGGACTGGTGGGAGAAGCCTTCCTGCGACCAGTTCGGGGTGAAGCCGGTGCTGGGCAACTGAGGGGACGCGCCCCAGGCCGCGGTCCAGGCGACGGGTGTTGCGTCCGCCGGTGCGGCCGGGGCGGCCAGGATGCCGATGGCGAGGGATCCGGCGAAGAGAGGTGCGGCGATGCGGCGTACGTAGGCAGTGTTCACGGCTGACCCCTAATGGGATTATGGTTCCGTTAAGTTGAGGGAACCGTAACAGATCCTCGGGTCTAATGGAACGGGTGACCCGTTTGTGCTGCCTGTCTGTGGGTCGCGGCCGATGACTGCCGTGCGCTGCTGAAGGGTTGACAGGCGTTCAGCGCACAGGACTCTGTCGGTGCGGGCGCCGGGCTCGGACAGGTGTGGTCGTCGTTGACGAAACCGATGTGTGTATCTGGGGGAGTGGTCTACCGAGAGGTGTTCGTCGGCCTCACCGGCGCCGGCGGCGGAGTGTGCTGCCTCTTCGGCACCGGTGACGGCGGCTCCGAACGGGGTGTACCGGCTCAACGGTGAGGTGACCCAGGAGACGGCGCTCTCCGGTCCTCTCCTCCGCGCCCGTGCGCGGCCTTGTGCGGGCACGCCCTCGCGTCTGCTGACAGGCGAGGGGTGGACGTCGGTGGAGTGGTCGAACTCCACCCCGGGTTCCACCCGTGGGTCGAGGCGCTGCGAGCCTCGTCCCGGCAACCTTGAGGCATGACAACGACCGAGTGGATCACCGACATCGCCCTCATTCTCGTCGTCTTCCGGCAGTTGCGGGAAGGCCGGCTCAACCTCAAGTCCTTCCTGATCCCGCTGGGGATCGTGGCCTTCGTGACCTACTCGTACCTGGACACCATCCCCACCGCCGGCAACGACCTGGTGCTGATCGGCGCCCTGATGAGTGCGGGTGCCGCCCTCGGCGTCGCGGGCGGCATCTACACCCGGATACGGACCGCCGGCGAGCACATCCTGATCAAGGCCGGTGCGGTATCGGCGATCCTGTGGGTATCGGGCATGGGAGCGCGGATGGCCTTCCAGATGTGGGTCGAGCACGGCGGTGGGGCCGATGACGTCGCCCGGTTCAGCATCACTCACCACATCACGAGCGACCAGGCCTGGGTGGCGGCGTTCGTGCTGATGGCACTCACCGAAGTGGTCACGCGACTGGCCACGATCTTCATACGGAGCCGGAAAACCCGCAGCGGGACCCGGACGGTCACCAGCCCCGCACCCGTCTTCGAACGTACGGCCTGACCATGCGATATGTTCTGCCCGTGTCCGCAACCGAGAGCGCCCTGCCCCTTGGGAAGGCCGCAGCCCGGGGAGCGGGCCCGCGGCCCGTTCCTGGACGGGACCCGCGTGTGCAGTGGGTGCTGACCCTGTCGGTCATCGTGGTCGGAATCTGGACCATCCGGCCGCTGGGCTTCAGCGGCCAGGGCCTGGCCGTCGCTCTCCTTCTCGTGATCAACTCCGCGGCGCTGCTGGTCCGGCTCCTGCCCGAGAACAGGGTGCCCAGGCATCTCGCTCTCGTCTGGCTGACGCTCGGCGTCATCGCGGCGGCCGCCCTCATCGGCGTGAGCCACAGCGGAACGAGCTACCTCTTCGCTTTCTTCCTCGCCGGTCACATCGGATTCCGGCTGGAGGTCAGGCAGGCTCTCGTCCTCGCGGGGATGTGCAGTCTGATCTGCGGCGGTGTCCTGTACTTCCGCCTCGGGCCGGGGTACCACGAACTGCCCTGGGCAGTCGGTCTCGCCACTGGCCTGCCGGTCCTGGTCGGCATCGTCAACCGCAGCCGGCGCCGGGCCGTACTGGCGGCCATCGAGGCGGCCGAATCGGCCGAACGCGTCGCTCGGGCCGAGGCCCGGACCGCCGTGCTGACGGAACGCAGCAGGATCGCCCGGGATGTGCACGATGTTCTGGCGCACTCGCTGGCCGGGATCAACATGCAGTTGGAACTGGCCGACGCATTGATCGAAACCGGTGACCTGGAGAAGGTCAGGGAGGCCAACGACAAGGCCCACGGACTGGTCAAGGAGAGCCTGAAACAGGCGCAGTGGACCGTGCACGCCCTGCGCGAGGACTCGCTGCCCCTGCTGGAGAGCCTGACCGCGATGCTCGAATCATCGGGCCACCGTGGCGTTCTCACCGTCACCGGGACCGTCCGCGAGGTTCCCGCCCAGGTGACACAGAACCTGCTGCGGATCGCCCAGGAGGCGCTGACCAACGCCGCCCGGCACGCACCTGGGGGAGATGTCGCCGTGGAACTGACCTTTGCGGCCTCATCGACGACACTGAGGATCCGTAACGGCCCCGCCACCCGTGAGGTGAACACGGGTATCGGGAGTGGAATGGGGCTGATCGGAATGCGCGAACGTGTCGCCCTGCTGGGCGGAAGCGTCACCGCGTTCCCGGTCACCGAAGGACCGGACGAAGGCGGCTGGCAGGTGGAGGCAGTGATCCCGGGATGAGCGAACCTATCGAGGCGCCACAGCGGTTGAGGGTGGTCGTCGCCGACGACCAGGCAGCCGTCCGGGAGCCGCTCGCCGCGGTGCTCGGGCTGTCCGAGGACATCGACGTCGTCGCGGCCGCCGCCGACGGGCGCGAGGTGCTGACGGCTGTTGCCGACGGGCCGGTGGACGTGGTGCTGATGGACCTGAGAATGCCTGTCATGGACGGGATCGAGGCAACCCGCCGGCTGGGCGAGGAGTACCCGGAGGTTGCGGTCGTCGTACTGACCACGTTCGCCGACGACGACTCGATCCTCGGCGCCCTGGGCGCGGGGGCCCGCGGCTACCTCACCAAGAACGCCGGCCGCCAGGACATCACCCGGGCGATCCGCGCCGCTGCCGCCGGGCAGTCCGTGCTCGACCGGGAGGTCCAGGACCGGCTGCTCGCCACCGTCAGAACCAAGGCGCCGGTGCCGGGACAGACCTTGCCCGGCAACCTCACCCCGCGCGAACGTGAGGTGTTCACGCTGATCGGCCAGGGCCTGCCCAACCGCGGAATCGCCGAGAAGCTCTTCATCAGCGAAGCCACGGTCAAGACCCACATCAACAACCTGTTCGCCAAGGCGGGGATCCGCGACCGGGCCGACGCCGTCCGCCGCGCGATCGAGGCCGGACTGGCCTGACCACGCCGGTGGTGCGGTGCGCCCTGCGGCCCCGGACAGCGCGGGGAGCGCGCTCCCCCCCCCCGGCGGGAACGCGCTCCCGTGTCCCGGGACAGGTCAGGTTCAGTGCTGCTTGACGCCGCTCAGCTCGTCGGGAGCCTTCGGGAGTTCCGCCGAGGCCACCTGCTTGCCCGACTCGAGGTCGATGGCCAGCAGCTTCCTGCTCGATGGGTCGGAGACGTACGCCGTGTGGTCGCGGACGAACAGAGCCGGGCGGGGCTGCTGCCAGTCAAGGGGCTCCTGCCATGCACCGAGTGCGGAGATCTCCTTGGTCACCTTGCCCGTAGCGGGGTCTATGACGTGGATCTTGCCGTCGGTGCCCAGGACGAGCGCCTCACCGTGCGGACCACGTGCCAGCGAACGGAAGGTGTAGCTCGTACCGATGTCGACCAGCCGCATCCTGCCCGTCTCGGTGTTGATGAGGGACACCTGCTCCGGTCGCTCCAGCTCGGCGTCCTTGTCCTTCTTGTAGTCGCCGAGGACCACGGGCGACTCGTCGGACCCCGCCTGGTTGCCGATCCGGCCGTACGCCGCCGGGCTCTTCACCTTCTTGATGGCGCCGTCCTTGTAGATCAGGACGCCGTCCTCGCAGCCTATGACGACCGCCTCGCCCTGCGCGGCGGCCTCCCCGTGGACACCGGGGCACTCCTCGCTGCGGGTGATCTCCTTGCGGTCCTTGTCCAGCACGGCGATCCCGACGCGCTTCTCCTCCGTACCGAGGGTGGTCACCAGCTTGCCGTCGGCCAGCTGGATGGCGACACCGTGGTGCGGAGCGGCGGAGGTGTACGTCTCGGTCTCGGGCTTCGTGCCGCCGCCGAGGTCCTCGGGATCGAAGACCGTGACCACGCCGGTGCCGTCGGCGAAGAGAATGGTCCTGCCGGCGTGACGTACGACGTGGCCGGGCTTGCTGCCCTCGAACTCCACGGCGGTCAGCTTTCGGCCCCCGGCGTCCAGCACCCGGAAGCCGGTGGCGGTCGAGACCATCACATGACGGTCGTCGCCCGCGGGGTTGACCCGGTTGAAGCCTTCCAGAGGAATGTCCTCGGCGAGCTCCAGCGTCGTGCCGTCCAGTACGTACAGGCCACCGTCGTACGTGGTGACGATCGGGTCCGTGACCTGGGACGCCGGAGCACCCGACGCCTTGCCCGTCGTTCCGGCGGTGGACGCCTTACCGTCGTTCCCGCAGGCGGTGAGTGCTACGGAGGCCGCGAGCAGGGTGCTGACGGCGGCGGCCCGCCTCGGGCGTGCTACGTGCTTCATCTGGTGGTTTTCCTCTCCATGGATGTCGCTCATGACAGGCGACAACGTGGCTGTTCGGCGCTCAGGCCCTTGGATATGGACCTGGTGTTGGCGCGCATCATGTGCAGGTAGGTGTCCGCTCCCTTGCCCTTCGCGGTGAGGGATTCGGAGAACAGAGGCACGACGTCGACCTCGACGTCGCTCTCGCGTTTCAGGACCTGGGCGAGCCGGTCGGGCTGCGACGAGTCCGCGAAGATCGCGCACACGCCCGCCGCCTCGATCGCGGTGGCAAGGGACTTGAGATCCGAGGCGCTCGGCGACGCGAGAGTGGTCCCGCTCGGGATCACCGCGCCCACGATCCGGAATCCGAAGCGTTGCGCCAGATACCCGAAGACGTGGTGGTTGGTCACCAACTGGCGCTGCCCGGCCGGGATGGCGTCGAACTGCTGCCTCATCCACGAGGCCAGTTCGGTGACCTCCGCTCCGTACGCGGACGCGTTCTTCCCGACGGCTGCCTTGTCGACGCCCCGCACGTGCTCGACGACGTGATGGGCGATCAGCGAGACGGCCTTGCGGACCCGTTCGGGGTCGGTCCAGAAGTGGGGGTCGGGCTCGTCGGCCGATGCGCCCGCCGCATAGGTGATCGGATCGACGGACTCCCCGACCGCCAGAGTCGGGACACCGGATTCCTCGGCGGCCCGCACATGGCGCAGGACGTTCTCCTCCAGACCGAGGCCGTTGTGGACGACCAGATCGGCCTGCTCGACGGACGCCGCCTGCGGAGCCGATACGCCGAAGGAATGGGGATCGGCACCGGCTCGCATCAGCACGATCACCTCGGCCTCGTCGCCCACGACCTTGCGGGTGATGTCACCGAGGATGTTCGTGGTGACGACCACCGAGGGGCGTCTGTGCTCGCCCTCCGCGCAACCGCTCACCCCCAGGAGCAGCACGCCGGCCAGGGCTGCCTGAAGGAGGCGGGCGCGTAGCCGGCGGCAGAGGCGACGGGGCTCGGGAACGGCGCTCACCGGCCGGCCTCCACCATGTACGTCGGGGAGAAGTCGAGCCGGAAGGTCCGGGCGAGCCGCAGCCGGTCGCTGTAGTCGATCTCGTAGACCTTCCGCCCCGCCGCGTCGTTGACGTACGCACGGGTGGTGTCGATCTCGACGGAAGCGGACTCGGCCCCCTCAGGGAGGAGTTCCTTACGGGCGATGCTCCTCCCGGTGGTGATGTCGTAGGCGGTGAGGGCGCCGTCCTCGCCGAGCACGAGCAACGGAGCACCCTCACCCGCGGTGTTGGCGGCCATGGCCGGGCCGGTTCTGATGCGGGTCCAGGAGCGGTCGGTGACATCGAGGACCCAGACGGCGTCATCGCCCGACCTGGCCGCGAGCGTGGTGCTGCCCGCCCGGTGATGGAATTCGGTCGCCCGCTCCGGGGCTCCCACGGCTGTTCCGTACGGGATCTTCTCGGCCTCGAACGTGCCCTTGTCCTCGCTGACCAGCAGCGCCCCGTCGGCGCATCCGAACACCACGCCCCGGCGGGTGACGGCCTCGCCGTGCGCCTGGGAGCACGGCTCCTTGAGCGCGATGACCCGTGCACCGTCCCGGTCGCGGACCTCGACGGTGTCCTTCCCGGAACCCGCCGCTGTGACGAGCAGACGCTCCTTGTACGGGACGACCACGCCGCTGCCCACGCCGGTCAGCTCGGTGCCACGGGGGACGGTGCCGTCCTCCAGCTTCCTGCGGTCGAGCAGTTGGGTGCCACCCTCCGCGGAGGAGACCGCGGTGACGGTCCGATCGCTGCGGATGTGAGCGGCGTCCGTCCCCGCGATCGCCCCTATGTCACGGATCGCGGCGCGGTAGTAGTGGACGTGGTCGCCGTGGTCGACCGTCCAGGCACCGGTGTCGAGGACGCGTGTGCCGCCATCGGCACTCAGATAGGCGAACCGGCCGTCGGTGCGCAGACCTCGTACGTCGTCACCGTGCTCGAGCGATGTGGTGTCCTCGGTGATCAGGTCCAGCACCTCGACCGCTCCGGTGCCGGCGTCGGCGAGAACGAGGCGGGACTGCTGTTCGGAGGCTTCCTCGGCCCCTTCGACGTACCCATGAGGTTTCGCGGAGGCCGAGGCCGAGGACGCCGAAGGGGACTTCGCGTCGCTGCCGTTCTGACAGCCGGCGAGCAGCCCGGAGCCGGCGAGGACGGCGCAGGTGAGCGCTGTGGCGGTTCGGGTTTTCCTGGGTGTCATGACGTCTGTCCGTCTTCCATGTGCGGGCGGTCAGGTGTGGAGGTGGGGAGAGCGGCCCGCACCCATCGGCTGCGGAGGCCCGAAACCCCGGTGGAGAGCAGGAACTGGAGGACCGCTGTCGCGGCGATGCTCGCCCCCGCAGCGGTGTGGAGGTGCCACGAGAGCAACAGGCCGATGAACGTCGAGCTCGCTCCGAGGCAGCCGGCGCCGATCATGATCACCGGGATGCGCCGGGCCCACGGAAGCATGGCCGCGGGCGGCGCGATGAGCAGGCCGAAGACGAGCAGGGTCCCCACCACGTGGAACGACGCGACGATGGCCAGTGTGAGCAGGGCCAGCAGAGCCGCGTGTGCGACGCGCGGCCGCAGCCCCAGCGTGTGCGCCTTGCGCTCGTCGAACGCCAGCGCGACGAACGCCCGGTAGCCGAGTGCGGAGACCGCCAGTGCGATGACCAGCGCACCCCCGAGAGCGGCCAGATCGGCCGATCTCACGGCGAGCACATCGCCGAAGAGGAAACCCGTCAGGTCGACCGCGAACGACTGGGAGCGCGAGACGATGATCACGCCCAGCGACAGCATCCCCACGAAGAGCAGGCCGATGCTCGTGTCCTGCGAGAGACGGGGCGACCGGCCGACGGCGCTGACGCCGAGCGCCATGACGGCCGCGCTCACGGCGGCACCGACGAGCAGGTTGCCTCCCAGCAGGGAGGCGAGCGCGATCCCGGGAAGCATGCCGTGCGACATCGCGTCCCCGAGGAACGCCATCCCGCGCAGAACCACCCACGTACCTGCCAGGGCGCAGATCGACGACACCAGCACGCCGCCCCACAGGGCCCGTTGCACAAAGGTCACCTCGAAGGGGGCCATCAACCATTCCATGCAGCGGGACACTACAATGAAAATGATTATCACTACAAAGAAGCGTGACAGGAAGAGGTTCGGGAGATGCAGCGGCAGGTAAGGCTCGACGGGGTGTCGGCCGGATATCCCAACCGTGCGGTGCTGGATCAACTCACCCTGGACATACCGGCGTTGACCACGACGGCGGTAGTCGGTCCGAACGGATCCGGCAAGTCCACACTGCTCGGGGTGATCGCCGGAGTGATCCAGGTAACAGCGGGCAAGGTCGAACACGGAACGGACAAGCGCGTGGCGTTCGTGACGCAGCGCAGCGAGGTGGCCGATGTGCTGCCGCTGACGGTGCGGGACGCCGTGGCGATGGGAAGGTGGGGACACCGGGGGCTGTGGCGGCGGCTCACCCGGCAGGACCGGGACGTCGTGGAGACGAGCATGCGCCGGCTCGGCATCAGCTCCCTCGCCCATCGGCAACTGGGGGAGCTGTCGGGCGGCCAGCGCCAGCGCGCCCTCATCGCGCAGGGGCTGGCCCAGGAGGCGGACCTGCTCCTGCTCGACGAGCCCGCCGCCGGCCTCGACGCGACGGCCCAGCGGCTCATCGCCGATGTGCTGGCCGAGGTGGCGGGGGAGGGGCTGACGGTCGTCCAGGCGACCCATGACCTTGAAGTGGCCAGATCGGCCGGCCACCTCCTCCTGCTCCGGGACGGAAGGCTGTGGGGCGAGGGAGACCCGCGGGAGGTGCTGACCGGAGAAGCGATCGACGAGATCTGGCAGCTGCGTCCTCGTGCGTGAGATACGGGAGCGGGGATTCCCGGATGCCCGTTCGGTCGAAGTCCGCTGCTCCGTATGGCGGTTGCGGTGTACGTACGGCGGCCGGGGAACCAGGAACACCCCCAGCTGCCCGCCCGGCGAGCCGCCGAGGAGAAACCACTCGGCGACATGCGAGTCCGCAGGGCAGAGTGAACCCATGAGCGGAATAGGGCTGGCCCACGACGGTACGATCGCGCGTGAAGGTGCGCTGAGCCGTGTACCGGAAGCATTCGCCCCCGTCGTCGTGGCCTCGCGCGCCCGGATCACCGAGACGTTCGGCAGCACACGACTGCACAGTGCCTACCTCTACGGAAGCATCCCCCGCGGCACCGCAGTCCCCGGCGTCGCCGACCTCGACCTGCTGCTCGCCCTCCGCCACGAGCCGACCGAGACCGACCGGGCGGACGCCAGGACGATCGAGACCGCTCTCGACCGTCGCTTCGCTCAGATCAACGGCGTCGGCATCCTCCTGTCCGGCACACGTACCCTGCTCAGCGAACTCGAACGCCACGACGGCGGCTTCTTCGTCGCCTGCCTGTGTACCCCACTGCTGGGAAACGACCTGGCAGGACAGCTTCCCCGCTACCGCCCCACATCCCTGCTCGCCCGCGAGACGAACGGCGACCTCCCACTTGTGCTCCCCCGATGGCGCGCCCGAGCGGTCGAGGCCACCACGGAAGCCGACCGCAAGGCACTCAGCCGCGCGGTGGGCCGCCGCATCGTCCGTACGGCGTTCACGCTGATCATGCCCCGCTGGGGCGGCTGGACGAGCGACCTCGAAGAGTCGGCCGAGCTGTTCGGCCGCTACTACCCCGAACACGTCGAGCAGATGCGCGTTGCCGCGGCTACCGGCCGTAGGCCCTCGGCAGACCCGGCAGTAATCAGCATGCTCGTCGACCGGCTGGGGCCCTGGCTCGCAGCCGAATACATGGCCGTACACGGCGAGAAGGCGCCCCGCCCCTGAGAGCACTCGCGTCCGACGACGTGGTCACCGGGGCGGTGTTGCGCACAGTGGGGCCCGGCAGGCCCCGTACTCGCTCTTCCGGCATACACCACCGGTGCCGGCACTCGCATCGACGGCCGCACCTGGACGATCCGGGAGTTCATCAGAACCGGAGACGATGTGGAACTGACGATCGGTGGCCGACTCCCGGCCCGAGGGCCGGCCACCGGTCGCTGCCGAAAAGGCGAGGACGGAGCTACGAGACCGTGCCGACCCGGTGTCCCGCGGGCTTGCCGGACACGGGTCAGGGGCGCTGAACTCCCAGCTGACGCGCCGCGGCCTCCGCGGTCTGCGCGAGCAGGACCGCGATCGTCATAGGCCCGACGCCTCCCGGCACCGGAGTGATCAGACGGGCCCGGGTGCGGGCCGCGTCGAAGTCCACGTCGCCGACGTTGCCCGGGTTGTATCCGGCGTCGATCACCACCGCGCCACGCTTGATGTCCTCGCCCCGGATCAGCCGAGGCCGCCCCACGGCCGCCACCACGACGTCGGCCTCCCGGACGATCGCCGACAGCTCCGCCGTGCGGGAGTGGCAGTACGTCACCGTTGCGTCCTTCGCGAGCAGAAGCATCCCGGCCGGCTTGCCGAGAATCGCGCTACGTCCCACCACGACGGCGTGCTTCCCGGCGAGCTCGACGTCGTACGCCTCCAGCAGCCGCATGATTCCGCCGGGAGTGCAGGACACGAAACCGGGCGAGGAGAAGCTCATCGCGGCGAACGAGTGCATCGTGACGCCGTCGACATCCTTCTCCGGGGCGATGGCCTCGAACGCCGCCCGCTCGTCGATGTGCGGGCCGCAGGGGTGCTGGAGCAGGATGCCGTGCACGTCCGGATCGTCGGACAGACCGGCGAGTACGCCGATCAGTTCGGCGGTCGTGGTGGTGGCGGGCAGACCGATGTGCCGGGACCGGATGCCGGCCCTCGCGCAACGCGCCCGCTTCATGCGGACGTAGGTAACGGACGCGGGATCCTCTCCCACCAGCACCGTCGCCAGACAGGGGCTGGTCCCTGTACGCCGTGTGATCTCCGCCGCCTTGGCAGCGGTCTCTTCGATGGTGCGTTCGGCGAGGCCGGTGCCCTCCATGAGCTGGGCCGTCTCGGTCGCGGACATCGTGCCCTCCAGGCGTTGCTGACTGCTCGCCCAGGCGCACGGCAACGACATCTCGTCAGACCGCTCCCCGGTGGTTCTCCACCTCAGCGCCAGTCACGGCCCACGGCGCACTGTAGTGGATCAGCTCCCTCGCCCGGGAAGGATTTGCCACGGCGCACGCCTCCGCCGTCGACGAGCGGGCTCCGGCACGCTTCCAGTCCGCTCTCCACGGGCGTTGGTACGGCTACACGGTCGGCCGAAGGGATGGAACGGGCGACGGCGGGTGTGCGCGGATGCGTGAGGAGGAGCGCCAGGGGCAAAGTAGGAGGCATGACGACGCTCGGTGCCTTCGTCCTCGGTACTCCCGACCCGCCCGCGCTGGCCGACTTCTACCGGGCCCTGCTGGGCTGGGAGGAAGTCGACCGCCAGCTCGAGTGGGTCCGCCTGAGAGCTCCGGAACGTGAACGCCCCGGCCTCAGCTTCCAGTTGGAAACCGATCACGTTCCTCCGACGTGGCCGCAGCGCCCGGGCACTCAGCAGATGCAAGCGCACCTGGACCTCCAGGTCGACGATCTGGAGGCGGAGACCGAGCGGGCTTGCGCCCTGGGCGCGACTCTGGAGGAGTACCAGCCGCAGAAGGACGTGCGGGTCCTCCGCGACCCTCACGGCCATCCGTTCTGTCTCTTCCTTCCTGGCGCCTGAACGCCGCCCATGTGGCATCGGGCCGGCTGGACCGGCCCGCTGAAGGGGGAGCCGCTCCAGCGTCAGCCGGTCGTGGGGCGACCCGCCGCGCGGGCCCACAGGTACAGCGGGACCTGGAGGGGGAGGCGGCCGTAAGCGAGCGCCCGGACCGGTGCGGGGCGGGCACGCCAGTCGTACGCCATCTTCACGTTGGCGGGGAAGACGCCGACGAAGAAGAGCGCGGTGGCCTGGGCGCTGACGCGGCGGGTGCTGGGGACGGCGAGTCCGGCCGCGAGGGCCAGCTCCACGGCACCGCTCGCCAGGGTCCAGAATCGAGGACTGCCGGGGAGCGACCGCGGCACCACCGCGTCGAAGGGCTTGGGAGCCGCGAGGTGCGCGACCCCGGCCGCGGCCATCAGACCGGCGAGCATGAGGGGTGAGCGGGGGACGAGGCGTTTCATGGGGGCTCCTGACGTTCGTTCGGCGGGCGCGGAGCTTAAGTTACCGCAGGGTAAGGATGGCGGTGGCCATGCCTCGACGCCCTGTGGTTATCCCCCGGACGAACACTGCAGGGGGCTGGCTGTCCGGGGCTGCCGCGCGTCGGCAGCCTTGATCCATGCCTGTACTGAACAGAACACACCGATCGCCTCGGTTACTGCTGCTCCTGGTCCTGCTGGTGCTGACGCTCGGGTCCGGGGCGCTGCCGGTTGCTGCCCTGCCGGCTCGCACGAACCCGCCCGCCGCCGAGGATCCGGCGCGCGCACTGGCCCGCATCGCGGAGCCGCTGCGTTCCACGGCGCCCGGCGACCGGGACGGCGATCTGCGGCCGCTCGGACGCATGATCGGCTCGGCGAAGATCGTAGGCCTGGGTGAGGCCACTCACAGCTCCCGGCAGTTCTTCACGATGAAGCACCGCGTCTTCCGCTACCTGGTCGAGGAGAAGGGCTTCACCACCTTCGCACTGGAGGCCCCCTGGTCGACCGGACTGGTCCTCAACGAGTACGTGCTGCACGGGAAGGGCGTCCCGGAAGAGATCATGCGGGAGGAGTTCCAGAGCTCCTACCGGATCTGGAACAACCGCGAGTATCTCGCCCTGCTGAAGTGGATGCGCGCCCACAACGTCCGCCATCCCGACCGGCCCGTGCAGTTCATGGGCGAGGACAACGGCTACGCGGGACCCCAGCTGTTCGACGAGGTCACGGATTACGTGTCCGCCCACCACCCGGAACTGCTGCCGGAGTTCCGCCGCCTTTACGGCGGGTTCCGGCCGACGGGGAGCGTGGAGGAGACCGTGAACGGGAACATGACCAAGCCCATCGCCGAGCGCAAGCGGGCGGCCACGCTCGTACGGCGTGCCTACGAACTGCTCCGGGCGAAGGGCCCGGACGGGGACCGGCAGACGTACGAGTGGGTCCTCCAGCACGCCAGGGCCATCTCCCGGACGGCCGACCTCTATGCGTACTACGACTTCTCCGACCCGGAGAAGATCGCTCAGGCCATGCTCTACCGCGATCAGGTCATGGCGGAGAACACCGTGTGGTGGCAGCGGCACACCGGCCACAGGATGCTGCTGTCGGCCCACAACGGCCATGTCTCCTACGAGTCCGACAACCCTGAGCAGTACCCCAGGACTCAGGGGGAGTTCATCCGCCAGCGGGTGGGTGCCGAGTACATGAACATCGGCTACACCTTCGGCCAGGGCTCGTTCAACGCGATGGATCTGACAGATCCGGCCGAGCCCTACCGACGATTCTCCGTGGAGCCGCTGGGCGCGGGAAGCAACGAGGAGGTGCTGGAGCGAGTGTCGCGCCGGGACTACTACCTCGATCTGCGGGCCGCACCCGCCCCGGTGCGAGACTGGCTGACGGCGAAGCGACCGACCCGGTCCATCGGGAACGCCTGGCCGGAGGACCCCTACCGAACCTCGCTCGGGCGTCAGTTCGACGTACTGGTGCACCTTCATCGCGTCACGGCCGCCGACCTTCTCTAGACGGCCCGGTACACCGGCCTGACCTGCGGTCAGGTTCGGTGTCCACCGTGGCTGAGGTCTTGAACATCGGTGTAGGTGGTGATGCTGCTGGTCACCGACCGCCCGCTGCGGATGGCGATTGCTGTGTCCAGTGCCGCGCTCAGCGCCGCCCGGTAGAGCAGCGAGCCCAGACTCACCCGCTGTACGCCCAGTGCACCGAGTTCGGCGACGCTGGGGCCTGAGGGCGAATACAGGATGTTCAGGGGCAGGTCCAGGGACTTGACCAGGGTGGTGATGGCGGTGGGGTCGGACAGCCCCGGGACGAACACACCGTCGGCGCCTGCCCGGCTGTAGGTGTCGAGCCGCGCCGCGGTCTCGTCCTGCCGGATGTTCAGCCAATGGGTGTCCGTGCGGGCGTTGACGAAGAGATGCGGTACGGCGGCCTTGACCGCCGCGATCTTCGCCGCGTGTACAGGCGCAGGGGTGAGCGTTCCGTCGCCCCTGCCGTCTTCCAGGTTGATGCCTGACGCACCGGCGGCGGCCAGCAGGGCGGCGAGTTCGGCGACTTTCGCAGGGTCGTCGCTGAAGCCGCCTTCGGCGTCCACGGACAGCAGGAACCCCCGGTTGCCGAGCTGTCGCGTCAGCCGGAGGGTTTCCTCCCGGGTCACCGCCGTGCCATCGGGCAGTCCGGCCCCTGCGGCCACGGCAAGACTGCTCGTGCCGACAGCAGGGAAGCCCTGTGCGGTCAGGGCTGCCGCGGATGCATGGTCCCAGGCGTTGGGCAGCAGGAGCGGTGTCCCGGTGTGGTGCAGCGCAAGAAAGCTGGTCATGCCACCACGCTACGGGCCGGACACTTCGGTGCCCGGCGAACCATGCCCACGGTTCCGTTCCGCCCTCAGACCGGCTCGAAGCCGCTCCGGACGACACCGTATTCCCCAGGCGTCTCCCAGCACGTGTAACGGCGGCCGAGGAGATCGGGCAGGTCGATCCGCAGTTGCTCCGCCAGACCGGCGGCACCGGTCCTGGATGTCCGAGAGGGGTCGTCGGCAGCCTGACAGAGCGCGGTGGCGCCGCGCAGTTCGATCACCACGTGCTCCACGCGCCTGCCCGCGCCGACCCCCGAGACTTTGTGGTTCTGCTCATGCTGGGCATCCATGACCTGCCCGCAGAGCCCGCAGCGCAAGTCGTCCTGTGAGGCGTCCATAGCCGGCATCGTACGACTTCCTCGAACACGCGTTGCCACCAGTCCTCGTCACCCCGAAGCATCCGGGCATCGGCTCGCCGGGCGCCGCAGCCCGGTTCTCGGTATCGGACCGTACCGAGCTCACTCACCGACCGCGGCCCCGCCTCACGGTCCGCGCCAGAGGTTGGCGAAGGCCGCGTTCTCGATGGCCCGCTTCTGGCGTACGGCCTCGAGCTCCATCACCGCGTCATGGACGGCAGCCACCACGGTGGTCACCGCCTCGTCATCGAGCCCGGCCTCGGCGTCGGGCTCCCCGGCGTCGATGCCCACGGCCGAGGCGAGGGCGGCCAGGACGGGTTCCTTCTCCTCCCAGCGATCGGCTGCCCGACGGCGGCTGGGCGTATCGACCGGTTCCACGTGTTCCGAACCGAAGGACAACCGGCCGCTCCGCTTCCGCGTCAGCTCGCCGTCCTCCTCCAGCGCGGCCTGGTACGAGGCCGAGAGGTCGCGGCCCCGGCGCCACAGCCAGTCCTCGATCCGTTCGTAGGGCGACTCCCGAGCGAGCCGTGCAGCGGCCTCGCCGAGGAGCCGGTCGTCCGGCGTCGGCGGCTCGCCCGGCACGATGCGGTCACGGTCCACGGTGACGGCGCCCGCGTGGATGAGATCGATCAGCTCGGCCCCCGCGAGTGCGAGCGACAGGTCGCCCTGCCCCACGGTGTGTTCCGGCCTCGGGTCCATGGCGACGATGAACAGGTCTTTCGCCGTGGTCATGAACGGCTCCCCTCGGAGACATCGGCAGAGGTGCCTCGCCCGGCCCGGCCCGCATCCGGAGCTATCGGCGGAGAGGCGACTGTCTCGACCAGTATCGCCCCGGACCGGGCGGACGCCCTGTGACAGCCGGGGCTGTCAGGCCCCGCGAGCCCAGCCTGATCCGAACGAAAGACCCTGGGGCGCAGCAGTCGCAGCATCTGCGTGCCGGCGCTGCGGCCTCCCCTCGCCAAGGTGGCTGAAGGTTCACCGGTTCGGGTATTCGCCCGCCTCCGGCTGCCTGCCTCGGGCACAGTCGTACGGAGGCCTGGCGTGCCGGCCCTTGGACAGGACGGCTGTGGTGGGCCGCTTCTGAGCTGGGTCTCGACGTGTCGCCGGCGTGCGGCCTGACCGGGTAGCGGAGAGGAACTTGATCATGTGGGAGTCCGAGGAGTTCGGCAGTGAGCACGAAGGCCGGCCTGGAGTTCTGCTCGCCGACGGCAGTGAGCCGGGCCCGGTGTATTTCGATGCCGGAAGCGGCCCGTCGGTGCACCGGAGCAGCGATTGGTGGATCTACGACGGCAGCCTCGGGGCCCCGTCCGCGACCGAGCTTCGCGGTACCTGCTCGTGCGGTTGGCGTGGCTCCGCCACGTACCCGATCGACTGGAGCGCCGTGGACCGCCGGCGCCCGTACATGGCCGACACCAGCGAACCGGAAGCGGACTGGGAGACCCACATCGCGGAGGTGACCTCACGGACGGTTCCCGTACCTGCCGATCTCACCGCTCTCCTCGACCAGATCGAGGCACGGCTCACTTCGCTGGTCGCCGACGAGCCCTTGGCTGCCCTCCGTGCCGCAGCGGCCCTGGAACGCCTCACCCGGCGTGTGGCGACCGATGCCGCGTTCAGCTTCGACACCGGCGACGGGCCCGAGTGGGGCGCCGTCGCCCAGGCGCTGGGGGTCAGCGAGAAGACGGCTCGCTCCCGTGTGACCCGATACGTCCTGCGACGCTGACCTCGCAGGCCGGGCTGCGGCGCGGGCCATGGCGAGGCAGACGGGCGCCGGGTCTCGGCGCATGCGCAGTCGCGGAAGGCAGACCTTCAGACACGCCCCCGAAGAATCGGACCGCGCGAACCATGACATCAATCCGAAACGGAGCCCCGCTCGCGACGAAGGTCCAGGGCTTCGTCGTATCGCGCATGCGCTCGACGTCGACCTTGGACAACACCGTCGCTCCCTGCTCTGCCAACGACCCATGACCGCGTTACGTCCATGCTCTCACCAGGCCGGAGGCGGCGGCGCCTACTCACCTGCGCGAGCCACGAGCAGCGGCTGGAAAAAGCCCGTCTCCTGCGGCATTCGCCATACGGGGTCGATGAACCCGGCCTCGGCCGCGAGGCCGGCCAACCGGTCCCGGCCGAGTGCCCAGTAAGTAGTACGGCGGACCTGGACGCGCCATTCTCCGTCTGCCGGAAGGAGTTGGAAGTGCTCCAGGTCGTAGTGTTCGCCGTCGTCGTGCCAGTGCCAGAGCTGGAAGGTGACGGTTCGGTCTTCGCGGTCGGCCCGGCCGACGTCCCCGTGCACCTGTGGAGGCGTCGACGCCGGGCGGTCGCGCAGCAGGTCGTCGTAGTCGCGTGTGCTTACCAGCAGCAGGCCGTCGGGACGCAGCACGCGGCGCATCTCGGCCAGGGCGGTGTGCACGTCCTGCTCGGTCAGCAGGTGAGGCAGCGAGTTGTCGGCGCAGACGACGGTGTCGAACCGGCCGTCAGGAAACGGCAGGCGCCGCATGTCGGCAGCGGCCGTGCGCACGCTCAGGCTCCGGCGGGCGGCCTCACGTGCGGCGCGGGCGGCGGCGCGGGGGCTGAGGTCGGTCCCGGTGACCTGGTGCCCGCGCAGCGCCAGGCCGATGGCCTGCGTGCCGATGCCGCAGGAACAGTCGAGGACCGCCGCGCGATCCTGGCCGATCAGGGCGTCCAGAGCGCCCCCCTGCCGATGGATGCTCGCGCCCCAGTCCGAGTAGATCAGGTGGTAGTCGTCAGCCAGTTCGTCGTAGAAGTGCGCCACCGAGGTCTCGGACATGGCCCGAGATTACCGTGCCCGAATCCCCGAAGGTGCCGGTCATCCCCGTGATCATTGGGTGTTCCATGCCGGTCGTGGTACCACTTCATGGTTCGAAAGATGATCACGAGATACAGCAAGGGGTCGGTGGGCATGGCGCTCGGAGAACTGGTGAAACTGCGGGCCATGGGCCCTGCAGACGCCGAGGCACTGTGGCGCTGGAACCACGACCCCGAGGTCATGCGGTGGATGGACGACACGTATGCCCAACCGGTGGAGCGCGTCCGCACGTGGCTGGAGGAGCGCCCCCGCAACACCTACGGCGACTTGCTCCTCGGCATCGAGGCGCTCGCCGACGACACGCTCATCGGTCTGGTCATGCTCCACGATGCGGCCCCGGAGAAGGGCATCGCGAAACTTGATATCTACCTGGGCGAGAAGGCCTACTGGGGCCGTGGCTACGCCACGGATGCAGTGCGGACGATCTGCCGCTACGGCTTCGAAGACATGCGCCTCCACAAGGTAACGCTGACCGTGGTGACCGAGAACCATGCCGCGCGCAAGGTCTACGAGAAGGTTGGCTTCGTCGAGGAGGGCCGGCTTCGTCAGGTCTTCCGCCGTGACGGCAGGTGGTACGACATGTTCACGAT
Source organism: Streptomyces sp. NPDC102451 (assembly GCF_044765485.1). Lineage (NCBI taxonomy): Bacteria > Bacillati > Actinomycetota > Actinomycetes > Kitasatosporales > Streptomycetaceae > Streptomyces > Streptomyces sp. NPDC102451. The sequence goes on from NZ_JBIWKD010000002.1 coordinate 752,773, forward strand.
GGGTCTGCTGGCGAGCGAGCTCCGCTGAGCCCGGTTCAGCAGCGGCTTTGAGAACGCCGCGGTGAGCCGGTCGGCCGCCTTCCTTCCACCATCTCTGGACCGGTGAAAGCAGCCCTGCGGTTACGCTCACCGGTGGCACCCGGCCAAGGGGGCACGGTGTGCGGGGAGTTGGGGTTGATGAAGCGGTCGTTCGAAGCGGGTCGACGCGCCTGGCTCTCACGGGGGCTCGTGGCAGGGGCCATCGCGGCCGTCGGCATGGGTGTGCACGCGATCAGCGATACGCCGGAGCCACTGCCGGACCACAAGAGGGTGCGCACCGTTGCGGAAAGTATTCGGTGAGGCGGGCCGCCACCTGCTGGGGCCTGAGCCGGGCGAGCTCACCAGCGGGCGGTTCTTCCTCGACGCGGTCGGTGACCGGCTGTACTTCGACACCATCAACCCGACATAGGGCAGGCGCGAATTGTTCGAGCCGATGTCATCGGGGGCGACTATCGTGCCCATGGCCCGATGCCGGAATTCCAGGGGGAGAGAATGACCGAACGGGACAGCCGTCTGCGAGCCCAGGACCAGTTGCTCACGAGAATCGACGAGGCCGCGGAACGCGGGCGCCTGGGGGAGAGGCGGGCAGTCCATCGAGGGGTGCAGTCGCAATCCGGGTCGCCCGGCTGTGCGTTGGCCGCGGGTGCCGTATTTTTCGGGATCGCGCTCGCCCTGTTCCTCGCGGGCAGAACAGGGCTGGCTGTCATCCCATTCGGACTGCTGCTCGTGAGCTGGATCAGTATCGGGTTCGAACGACTCACGTCGAAGAGGAACCAGAGTTTCCAGCTGGACCTGTACGAACACGGTCTCACCGCCGCCCTGAAGAACCGCGTGCACGCCGTTCGCTACGACGGCACGTCGGTCCTTCAGAACTCCGTGCGCCACACCGGCGTGGCCGGCTACACGGAGTACGAGTACACCCTCACCGACATCGAAGGTCAGCAGGTCGTACTGCGGGGCCGGTCGGACGGGGTCGCCCAGAAGGGGCGGTTCCCCCATCCGAAGGAGTGGGGGGACACCATCCAGCAAGCAGTGACCGAGGCGCAGCTCCCCAAGGCCATCGCCAGGCTGAAGGCCGGGGAGTCACTCGACTTCGGCCGGTTGTGGCTGACTCTGGACGCCGTGGGTTCGGCGCGCGATACCGCGAAGTGGTCGCAGATCCAGGAGATCAGGGTCTTCGACGGATTCGTGAAGATCAAGATCGCCGGACAGTGGCGTTCGCTGGGTAACACGGCGGTGACCTCGATCACCGTGTCCGGCATCCCGAACTTCTTCGTCTTCCTCGCCCTGGCGGAACGCCTTCGGCAGTCCGGGAGCGGAACCGCGGTCTGACGACGGTTCAGGGGCGGCGGCGCAGCACATCTCCGTACGCCATCTGCACGCGCTGTTCCGGGAGCCGGGGGTGACGGGGAACCGCCCATCATACGGTGGTGAGCGGCCCAGCCCCCAGGTTCAGGGCACCGCCCAGAGCCGGACCGTCAAGTCGGATGCGCCGGTGCCGGTGGCGAGGGTCTTGCCACCGGGGCTGAACGCCGGGTGGTTGAGCCTTGCCGCGGTCCGGGCCTCGCGCTTCATCCGGGCGAGCATCTGCTCCCGCTGCCGGTCGTCGAGTCCGGGCGGCTGGAGGATCTCCTTCTGGTTCCAGCGCTACGCGGACGACGCGGTACCGCACTGCGCCACGGCGGGCTCGGCCGCGCCTGCTGCCCGCTACCGCACCCGTCCGGTCTGCCTGCGCGAACATGTCGTGGCCGCAGGACGTGGCAGGGCGGTCGCGGCAAGTCCCCCCGATCGAAGGCGCCGGACCGCTCACGGCCTGGTACGCGTGCGCAGGGCAAGCACGCCTGCAAGCGCGAGCGCACCTGATCCGACCAGCGCGAGCGTGCCTGGGGAACTGATCACGCGGTATTGGCCGATAGCCAGTACTGAGCGCCGCGCCTGGATGGACAGCGCACTTCCGGTGCTCTGAATGGACCCCAGCGACACCAGGGACATGGCGGAGCCGATCGAGCCCACGGACAGCGAAGAGCCGATGGACCCGATGGACAGCGCGCTGCCGACCGAGCCGATGGACAGCACGGACCCCACGGAGCCGATGGACAGGAATGAGTCCTTCGACCACAAGGAGAGCGAGGAACCCCTGACTGGGCGGGAGGAAATATGCACCATGAGGGTCATTATGCTGCGAGAGGTGGTCCCGGTCACCGCGACCGGGCTCCTGACCCCCAGCCCAGTGCCGGGGCCAACTTCATCGCGATGTCGGTGAGTATCTGCTCGTAGTCCTCGTGCCGGAAGGTGAAAGGAAGCGCAAACGCCACTTCGTCCACTTCACGGAACGCTGCGTGCGCCTGCAGCCGCTCGGCGATCACCTCCGAGGTGCCGACCAGGTCAGGTGCGAACATCATGCGTGCCGGACCCTGCGGCGCCGCTGTGCGGGGCAGCCGTTCGGCGGCGTATCGCTCGTACCTGGCCCGCTGTTCGGGTGACGCCGAGTCGGTGGGGACGACGACCAGTCCCTGGGAGACACGGGCAGCCTCCCTGTCGGGGTGGGCCGTTCGGAAGGCGCGGATGTGGGACAGCTGGATGGCGGCGAAGTCGGCGGGCTCGTCGCCGGGGCCCTCGGCCTTGACGACACTGCTGGTCAGCAAGTTCATCCCGTGCTCGCCCGCCCAGCGGGCCGACCGCAAGCTTCCTCCGCCGTACCACATCCGCCGGGCCAGCCCCGGTGAGTGCGGCTGTACCCGGTCGGAGAAGACTTCGAAGCCCTCCCTGCCGCTGGAGGCGGCGGCGGATTTGCCCCGCACGAGGTCCAGCAGCCGTTCCACCCGTCCGTACCCGAAGTCCTCGGCATCCGCGGTCTCCGGGTACAGGGCGTCCTTGACCCGGTCGTAGAACATCGGAGTGCCGACGCTGATACCTGAATTGAGGCGGCCGCCGGACAGGACATCGACCGTGGCCAGGTCCTCGGCGAGCCGCAGTGGGTTTTCCCAGCCGAGCGGCGTGACCGCGGTGCCGAGTTCGATGCGCCGGGTGCGTTGTGTGGCGGCTGCCAGGACTGCGACGGGAGAAGAGATGCCGTACTGCAGATGACGGTGGCGGACCCAGGCGCTGTCGAAGCCCAACCGCTCTCCCAACTCGATCAGTTGGAGCGTGGACTCGTGGCCCTGGCCCGGGTCGGCTTCGTCGAAGAGTCCGATGGTCAGGAACCCCAGCTTGCGCAGCGGTCGTGATGCGAGTGGCACTCGGCCCTCCAACGTTGGATCGCTCATCTCTACGGGCGTGCCAACAGATTGCCGGCCTGCGGTGTTCCCGCCGGCAGGACGAGACACCGGCGTGTGACGGTGGCCTGGGGGAAGCTCCGGCTGATCTCAGGAGCCGGTGGGGCTGGCAGGGGCCCGGGCGGTCCACGTCACGGAGTGGGGGCGCGCGCTGCGCTGTGGGTGCCGCCCTGCGCGGGCCTGATCATGGGTTCTGCCGTCACACTTTCAGACGGAGCTGCGGGCCTCTTCGTGGTCCGGATCCGGTACCTGACCCTTCTTCTTTTCGGCAGCAGGCAAGGAAATCAGCAGCACAGCCGCTCCGAGGAGTGCGATGACCGCGATCCAGCCCGCGCCGACGTGCATAGCATGGATAAACGCACTATCGGCAGCCTGAGCAAGAGCGGGCCGATGGACAGCGGTGGCGACGTGGCGGGCCTGTTCGGCGGAAACTCGCGCCTGATCCTGCACCGGACCGGATGCACCTTCCAGCGAAGGTTCGATCGCACGTCGGTACATGATCGACATGATTGTGCCGCCTACCGCGATTCCGATCACGCTGCCGGTCTGTCGCACGGTGTTGGTGACGGCCGATCCTGCGCCGGCCTGTTCCAACGGCAGGTTGCTGATCAATGCGGCTGTAACGGGGCCGATCACCATGCCGATCGAGAGACCCTGGGCGAATTCAACTGGTCGTCGCAACACCTCGTGATCAGCGAGGTGTGGGATGGCGCGTCGTCAGCAGGCAGCCGATCGAGCGGTGCGTCTGAAGTTGAGG